>SUWI01000184.1 GCA_015061565.1 Lentisphaerota bacterium | reverse complement strand
GGAATTTTTCAAGGCCAATGGACTGGCGGGGACCGATTATGACTGCAATGAAAACAGCTGGGCCTGCAAAGGGCTCGTCTATTACGCGCTGCTGAAAGCGCATTGGAACCCGGACCGGCTGGACTTCGATGCCCTGCTGGAGGATTACTGCAGAAGCGGATTCGGTCCCGCAGCCGATGAGGTAAGGGATTATTTTCTGCTGCTGGAAAAAATCACCGATCAGGCGGCCTCGTCGGGCAAGCCGTATCTGGTCTTCTACAATGAGAAAAGCGCGGCAGAACTCAGGAAATTGCTGGATGCCGCATCGGCTAAAGCCGTCAGTGATGAAACCGTGCTGAAACGGATTGATTTTCTGAGAACCGGGTTGACTGCCGGGGATTACACGATTTCCATGCACCGGGCACTCGCCGCCGGCGACCGGAAGAAATTCCGCTCCGTCCGCGAAGAAGCACGCGCATGGATCCGGAAGACCATGTTCGAATCCCCGAACGCTTTCAATCCGGGCACTTTTTTCAGGAATTACGCACTGACTCAAAAATGAAAAAAACTGTTTCCATAACACGAGGAGGAACTGATCAATGAGAAACAAGGTCTTGAAAAACATTTTGATCGTCATGATGCTGCTGGCGGGACACGGCCTCTTTTCCGGCATTCGGATGGAACGATTCAAAAACGGTGCGACCGACTGCATCGGAATTGAAAACGAATATTATTCCATCGTTCTGGTGCCGGACTACGGCGGACGGATCTTTAAGTGGAAAAACAAAATCAGCGGGATCACTTTCACCGATGAGGAGATTCCCGACAAGCCGGGCTTGCTGGTGGATCAGACCGGAATTCTGGACGACCGCGGAAATTTCCGTAGCATACGCTATTCCGCTTTTCCGTTTTCTTCCCGCAAAGATGTTATTGTGCTGTATCTGAAGGGTGTCGATCCCAGACGCAAACTGACCGTCGAACGGAAAATGACCTTCCGCTCCGGCTCGCCGGTCATGGAGATCCGGTATAAATACAGCAATGAATCCCACACCGCGGTTTCCGGGTTTGACCTCGGTCAGCGCAACTTCTTCCGAGTCAACGGCGGGAAAGTGACGCCGGATGACATGTATTTCATCCCGACGACCCATGCAGTCCGGCGCGTTACGGGAAAAACCTTCAGGAATGGGGGAGCGGAAATGGCCGGAAAACTGATGTCTTCCATCGGCGCGGAATGGCACGCCTTCCTCTCCCGGAAAAACAAAACCGGGATCGCGGTCCACCACAACGACAACTGGTATTCCGGCTGGTATGCATGGAAAGGCGGCGTGGACTTCCCGACTTACGAGTGGATGTTCGGCGATCTGGAAGCGGGTTATTCGCGGGAAACTTCATTCGATCTGATCCAGACGGACGGGTTCGATGCCGTTTCCTACGCATCGAAGGAACTGCTGGCCGATCTGCGCCTGACCCATGAAAACGGCCGAAGGCTTGCCGCGGACCTGAAAGTGAAAGTATTGTCCGCCATTCCCCCGAAAGCGGTACTGACCACTTCGATCCGCAAAGTCGCCAGCCGTTGGAGAGCCGAACTGAAGCCGATACCGTTCAAAGGCGAAATGTTCCGGCAGACGCTGCCGCTCCAAGGCGAAGGCCTTTATGTGATCGAACAGAAAGTCACCCGCGGAAAACAGCTCATCGCCCGCTGGTATGATTCGCTGGCATACGGGAAAAATATCAAGCATGAAGCTGTATTCACTCCGCAGTATGCCTGCAATACCGATCCTGAGATGGTCCCCGGCTGGTCGGCCCCGCCGAAGATCCGTCTGGATTTCAGCGCCGATGCAACAGAACGCCGGTTCGCCGTCTCTTTCCCGAATCAGGACAATGTTTATACCGAATGCCGCGAACTGAAACTGAAATTGGCGAGGAATGAGTTTGAATCCCGCTCCCTGGTCCTCTATCCGCTGGATCCCTACGGCTCGTTCACCTACAGCTGCAAGGCGCCTGAAGGGATCGGCGTCAGAATCCTGCCGGAAATCATATTCCGCTGGCGCAGCGCCAAAATGGGGACCGTCACGCGCCTGCTGCGGATCCTGATCCCGCAGGAAAAAATCGAGACCGAAACTCCGACCGGGGTCTGGCTGGTATTCGACACTTCCAAAGCGAAAACCGGCAAATACCGTTTCCCTGTAGTTTTCAAAAACGCCGAAGGCAAAACCGCACAAGTGGAAATTACGCTGGAAGTTTCCCCGGTCGTGCTGCCGCAGCGCAAACTTGTCATGATGGAATCCGAGGTGGCATTCCCGAAAAACGTAATGAAAGATCCGGTCCTGCTGGAAGCCTGGATGCAGAATATGACCCGGCACAGTGTCGATTTCTTGCAATTGGGCGGCGCACCGAATTTCCAGACGGATTCCCCGGAAATGGAGATCGCCCGGAAAAATATTTCCTCGCTGGAGAAAAAACTTGAACTGGCGCTGGCCTCCGGACTGACCCGCGTGAAAACTTCGCGTTACTCCAAAATCATGCCGGATGAAAAAGAACACCGCAACTGGATCGAACTGGGGAAACTCCTGCGCGCCAAAGGCTATCAGGATAAGGACATCTTCGTCAAAATTCTGGACGAACAGCCGCCGGACCAGTTCCCCGTCATGGCGGAAATGGCGAAATGGCTGAAAGCGGCCGGATTCCGTCCGTTCAGCACTTTCAGCACACTGTTCGCGCATCCGGAACAGCTCCGGATCCTGGACCCGTATTTCGACTTGTATCAGGGCGGAGTCATCGGACCTGAAACCATTGCCGCCAGACGGAAAGACGGTTCGCTCAAACCCGGCGATCTCTTCGGCGAATATACCGGCTGGGGCGCCTGCTGGCAATCCTATCGGTCCATGCTGTATCATGGTCTGAAAGCCGCTTTCGCGAAATACGATTTTTTCCACAATCATGAATACATGCGGAGCGGGAACGCACGGCTCTTCGCCAATATCATCCGGGTGGGAGAAAACAGCCTTCCGCAGGATTCGCCCGCGCACGAAGGTCTTCGCGACGGAATGGAGTTCGCCAATCTGGCCGCGCTCTGCCGTCAGTGGATCGAACTGCTGGAACAGAAAAAAGATTTCCGCACCGCTGCGGGAAAAGCCAGAAAGAAATACGACCGTATTTTCAACGGGATCTTCAAACGCAAGCCGTTCAAGTTTATGGACCTTTCCGACTGCACCATCGAACCCGTTTCCGAAGCCGATTACCAAAACGCCCATGACCAACTGCTTGGGATCCTTGAGGAGATCAATGCTGCGGCGGCCGGGCAGGATTTCGCCAAGGTAAGTTGGAATGATCTCGAACTTTACCGCGGCGGCAGGATCTTCAAAGCGGATGGCCCCGGCTCGGAATCCTTCAGTAAGGCATTCCGTGATTATTTCCGGCTGGAAAAAACGGAGGCGTACAATGGCATCCGGGTCATCTTCCAAATCGGGAAAGCAGATGGTCTGACCTACAAGATCGTGAAGGACAAAAAACGCGTTATGATCGAGGCTCCGACGGAAGAAGACCTGCGCCGGGCAGGCGACATCTGGATACGGACCATGGATGCCGTCGGTCTTCGGTTCTGAGAACCGCAGTCTGTATTTGTAAGCTTGGTCTGATGCGGGTGGACAAGGGGGCCGATACTCTGACCGTAGAAGTTTTTGCACCGTCCGGCGAACGTCTCGACCGTCAAGTCATCCGCAGGAAAAAATGTCCATAATGCTCATGCCGGCAGCAGCATTCCCGTCTTGTAATTTTCCGCGCGCCAGTCGATCTTCTTCCGGAAGATGTTGTAGTCTTCCACCGCTTTCAGGTCCAGCAGATAACCCGGCAGGAATTCCGCCGTATGATTGTCCGCCGTATAGGTCAGGTATCCGAACCGTTCGTAAAGTTCCGTCATCACCCAGTGCGACCTGGCGAAGATCCCGTTGACCGGATCGTATGCTTTGTCCAGCTCATAAATATGCCGTCCGGCCAGCCGCTCCTTCAGCATGGCATAACCGTCTTTCCCGTCTACGGTGAAGTCGAGGATCCAGAAGAAATGGTTGATCCCGCCGACTTTGGCGTTGATGTGGCTGACATCGGTCCCGAGCAGCTTGGCCAGGAAGTGCATGGTTCCGACCGGACCGTGGCACAGACCCAGAACTTTCAATTCCGGCGCGACCGCATGGAAAACACCGGTCAGCGAGGCCATCGGATTGGTGTAATTCAAAATGAAGGCGTTGGGACAAAGCCGCTGAAATTTTTCCGCCCAGGCCGCAAAAACCGGAACGTTGCGCAGCGTCCGGCTCCACCCGCCCGGACCGACCGTGTCGCCGACCGCCTGATAGATCCCGTACCGTTCCGGCAGTTCGACATCCGGGCGCATGGTTTTCAGTCCGCCGGTGCTGATCGTGATCAGGATGATGTCCGCGCCGCGGAACGCAGCGTCTTCATCGTTCGTGACGATAAATTTCAGCTGGCGGCCGTTGTCTTTTGCCAGCCGTTCGCCTGCGGCTTTGATTTTTTCCGCGGCTTTCAGGTCGATATCCTCCAGCCAGATTTCCGAGCCGTTCAGACTTTCCTCGTGAAGGATATCGCAAATCAGTTTCGGACTCCAGTTGCAACTTCCGCCGCCGATCATCACAATTTTCATTTTTACCACACTTTCCGTTTGAAACAAACTGCTCTCTCTGCTCAGGCTTAATATATCATTAGAGAAATGTCAAATCAATAGCAGATAGTTCAAAAGGAGTTGCGAATAAATCAATTACGGCATATCGGCGGATCCTGGGCGCTATAACTCAAATACCGCTTCTTCACGGGAATATCCCGCATGGTCCTGTTCAGATCCGCTTTTGCAAATGCCATTTTTACTCAAAAAAGGCAGAGAGTGTCGGAAAGGGAGAAATCATCCAGGAAAATCAAAATTCAACTTCATAATAAAAAATCAGCATTCCCTTGATGTATAACGCAAATCGTATCTTTTGCAAGCAGTCCTGTTGAAATAATTGACGGGTGGTGGTATATTTTATTCAGCACGGAGGAAATGGGATGCTGAAGGAATATCCGTTGAATCGGGTCTTTACCCTGATCGAACCCGGGCCGGCGCTGCTGGTTGCTACTGCCGACGGCCGGAAAAAGAACATCATGACCATAACCTGGTCTTTTGCCATGAGTTTTGCCCCGACGTTCGGCATCGTCACGGGCTCATGGAATCACTCGTTCGACACCATGATGAAAACGCGCCAGTGCGTGGTTGCCGTCCCCGGCGTGGACCTGATCGACAAAGTGATCGGCATCGGGACCTGTTCCGGAACGGATACCGACAAGTTCAAAAAGTTTTCGCTGACCGCCAAAAAGGCGAAAGCGGTCAGGGCTCCGCTCATCGGGGAGTGCCTCTTCAATATGGAGTGCGAAGTCGCCGACTATGTTGAAGACCACGGCATCATCATTCTGGAATGCGTCCGGTCCTGGGAAAACCCCGGCCGGGCCGAACGGCGGACCTTCCACGCGGTCGGTGACGGCACATTCGTCGCGGATGGTGAAAAGTTCGATCTCCGCCGTGAAATGGCTTCGAAACTTCCCCCGCTCTGAGCAACTTTATAGCGTTCCAGGGTTGAAAAACGGTTCGGATCCATGTATATTATTTTGGAATTTTCTCCAGAAATCACCAATAAAACAAAAGGATCTGATCATGAAGATATGGTATTGGCTGATCGCGCCGGTTTGTCTGGCGGCCGGTCTGACCGCATGCCGGACAACTGGTACCCCGGAAGACATTTCGAAAATCGACAAAAATTTTGCGGAAGTCAAGGTGGGAAACCGTCCCGTCCGCTATTACGATGCACTGAACGATCCCAATTTCGTCATCACCGGTTTCCCCTGGCGCAAACCCGGCGGGCCACTCGTCCGCATCCCCGAAAGGCTGATCGGCAGCAAACTGGTAAATCGGGGAGTGTCAAGTCGTGCCCGACATACCTCAGGCGGCATGATCCGTTTTCGGACCGACTCGAAATATGTGGCGGTCCGTGCCGAAGTAGGACGGGTTGACATGAATCATATGCCGCGCAACGGCAGTTGCGGCTTCGACATCTATGAACTCATCGACGGCAAATGGATGTTTCACCGCGTCACCGGGCCCTCCAGGTCCGAGCTGACGACCGGAAAATTCGAAACGCTTCTGCTGCGCGGCAACAAAAGAGACGGGATGCACGAATATCTCCTCAATCTGCCGTTGTACAGCGCCGTCATTTCTCTGCATATCGGACTGGCCCCGAAGGCGAAATTCGAAACGCCCGCACCGTGGAAGATCGCCAAACCGGTCGTCTTCTACGGCAGTTCCATCACGCAGGGCGGATGCGCATCGCATCCCGGCAACAACTATACGGCAATACTCGCCCGGGAATTTTCCTTCCCGCAGATCAACCTCGGTTTTTCGGGCTCCGCCATGGGTGAACCGGCAATGGCCGAAGCGATCGCCGAACTCGACATGGCTGCGTTCGTCCTGGATTACGACCACAATGCTCCCAGCCTGGAACATCTGCAGAAAACCCACGCTGGATTTTTCCGCATCATCCGGAAGGCTCACCCGAAACTTCCGATCCTCCTTCTGACCCGCGGCGACAAACCGAGCCCCAAGCGCACTGCGGTCATCCGCGCGACTTACGACGAAGCGGTCAAGGCCGGTGACAGACATGTGTATTTCGTTGACGGTGCCAAGTATTTTGCCGAGCTGCCCGATCCGGGGCTGGCGCTGACCGACGGCTGTCATCCGTCCGATTTCGGATTTTATCTCATGTATAAGACGGTCCGGCCGGTGCTGAAAAAAGCCCTGGAGGAAGCCGGCATAAAAATAACCGAAGCAGAAAAGAAACATGGCAATTTCTACGATCACACGCTGACCTCGCGGACCGGGGAGACGGTGAAAATGGCCGATTTCAAAGGGAAAGTGGTATTGATCGTCAATACGGCAACGGGCTGCGGTTTCACGCCGCTGTATGCGCCGCTCGAAAAGATGTATCGTGCCTATCATGACAAGGGGTTGGAGATCCTCGACATCCCGTGCAATCAGTTCGGCGGCCAGGCTCCGGGAAGCGATGACGAGATCCAGCAGTTCTGCACCGTTCACTACAACACCACTTTCCCCCGGATGAAGAAATCCGAGGTCAACGGTGAAAAACAGCTGCCGCTCTACGCTTTCCTCAAATCGCAGCAGGGATTCAAGGGCTTCGGAAAGGGGAAAATGGCGGATCTTCTGCGCGGACATCTTGCCAAGGTCAACCCCGGTTATGAAAAAAATGACGATATCAAGTGGAACTTCACCAAGTTCGTCATCGACCGCAAGGGCAATGTCGTTGCCCGCTTCGAACCCCCGGCCGAAATGGCCGAGCTGGAAGCACTGATCCGGAAACTTCTTGCAGAGGAGAAATAAGATGAAAATCATTGCAATCAACGGGAGCCCCCGGAAAAACTGGAACACCGACACCCTGCTCAAGAAAGTTCTGGACGGTGCGGCGTCCGCCGGGGCGGAAACGGAGATGGTCTATCTCTACGACCTGAAATTCTGCGGCTGCAGGAGCTGCATGGCATGTAAACTCAAAAAAGAGCCGCGCCCGGACCGCTGCGTATTGCGTGATGAATTGACCGCCGTGCTGGACCGGGTCCGCGAGGCGGATGCCGTGGTGCTGGGCAGTCCGATCTATTTCAGCGAAGTCACCGGCGAAATGCGCTCCTTCTTCGAACGTTTTCTGTTCCAGTATCTGAACTACGACGACTACAGCAAGCCGCTGAGTCCGGCAAAGAAGACGGCATGGGTATTCACGATGAACATTCCGAAAGACCTTTTCGGCGATTTCGGATATTCTGCGCTCTTCCAGCGTTACGAAAACTGGATGAAGCTCTATTTCGGTCATTGTGAAACGCTGCTCGCCACGGACACCATGCAGGTGAAGGATTACAGCCGCTACCACCTTGCCGGGTTCGATGCCAAAGCTAAGCAGCTGCGCCATGAGACGGTGTTTCCGGAAGATTGCCGGAAAGCGTATGAGCTGGGCAGGAGACTCTGTTCCGTGAAATGATTCCCCATTGCCCGCCGAGGCTGCGCGCCGGAAATGAATATGAACGACGGATAAAACTGATTATGGACATGATACATAATTCTTCCGTAAAATCTTCATGCGGTTCGACTTACATCACTGCACGACTGGTTCTGACGACCGAAATCGCCGAGTTCGACCGGCTCCGGAGCTGGTTTCAGGAGTTTGCCCGTCAATTGGAACTGCCGGAAGAAATCACCAGCCGGATGCTGATCGCGGCGGACGAAGTTTTCACCAACATTGCAGAATATGCCTATCCCGGCACAGCCGGTCAGGTGGAAGTATCCGCCGAACAGCAGGGCGCGATGCTGCGTCTGACTTTCGAGGACACCGGAAAACCATTCGATCCGACGAAGTCAGCCGATCCGGATATCCAGGCCCCTGCGGCGGAACGGCCGATCGGCGGACTCGGCATTTTTGTGATGAAACGACTGATGGACCAGGTCGAATACCGGCGGGAAAACGGGTGTAATATCCTCACCTTGAGCAAACGCATAAATCCGGAGGCGCCGCAATGACCATAATCATTCTCATGGCAGTGCTGACTGCATTGGGCGCACTGGCAGCCGACCGGCTGAATTTTCTGAAAGACCGGCCGGCCGCGCAGGGGATCTGGTTCGGCGTGCTCGCGATCGTCGCCAATACTGCCGCTGCGGATGTTGCGGGCCTGAATATCCTGGTCGGGCTGCGGGAAGCGCCGGTGTTGACCGCCGGATTCTTCTTCGGACCGACCGCTGGACTCGTTGCGGGTCTCATTGCCGCGGTGGAACGGGCACTCACGCCGCTGTGGGGCGTGGGGCGGGCCAACTGGCCGGTCAGCGCGTCGATCACGCTCCTCATTGCCGGATACGGAGCCGCGCTGTCCAAATGGATCTTCGACGGCAAGCGTCCGCCGGTGGTGACGGCGGCCGTGGCTGCGGCGTTCGGCGAGATCCTCCATCTTTCACTGAATTTCTGTTTCGGATTCAACCATCAGGCGCAGGCGCTGGAGGTCATCTATGCCGGAGTCATTCCCATGACTTCTGGAGCGGCGCTGGCGGCCGGATTGTCCGCCTTCGCCTGCGGGTCGTGGCGGGGATGGCGGAACAATTTCTACTCCACGCTGACGCTGGCGTTCGTCTGTTTCGGCGCGGCATTCGGCGTCATCACCGTCACCGTATTGCAGAATGCCCGCCATCTGACCGGTTCCGCGCTGAGAGATGCGGTCCGGAAGCTGGAAAACGATTCCGATACCCAGATCGGCTACATGCTCCATTGCAACGCAGTCGCCATCGCCGACAACATCCACACCTCCCGGAAATTGTCCATCGAAAAAATGCAGCAGTTCGCGGATGATTACGATGTGGACGAACTGAATATTATTGACCGGGAAGGCCGGCTGCTGGCGACCAACAACCGCAAGGTGTTCGAATTCAACCGCCAGCATCGCAATCCCGACCACCTGAAACCTTACATCGAACTGTTGAACGGCTCCAGAAAATTCGTCAAGGAAAAGAAATTCCGTCTCAACCGGTCCGACCGCAAAACCTACACCAAATACATCGGGGTGGCGATGCCGGACGGCAAGGCGTTCCTCCAGCTGGGCTATACCTGGAAACGGTTCGAAGAACAGTTCGAAACCTTTTTCTTTCCGCTGCTCGCCGATGCGGAATTCGGCGGAATGGGCTATTTCCTCATTGCGGGCCCCGACGACCGGGTCAAAGTGCCGGTCAACGGCTATTCCGGAGCGATCGGACGGACGCTGACGGAACTCGGGTTCAGGCCGCGCGACCTGAAGGAAAAGCAGAACGTGCCGTTCTACGCCCGGATCAATGAGGCCTGGTGCAAATGTATCCGTTATGAGGATATCGGCAAATGGAAAATCTATGCGGTCCAGCCGCTGGCGGAATATTATGCGCCCGCGGTGCAGACGGTGATCGTGGCGGGACTGCTGCTGTTTGCCTTGTGCATCATCTTCCGTCTGCTGATCCTCAAATTCCGCAGCGCCCAGCGCAAGATCGACGCCTTGCGCGAAGCGGAAGCCAAACGGCAGGAGGATGATCTGGCGCTCGCCCGCCGCATTCAGCTGTCCCAGCTGCGCGAAGGCGTCTGCGAGACGGCAGTCTACCGGGTGAGCGCCGTGATGACCCCCGCCCGGATGGTCGGGGGCGATTTCTATGATTATTTCGAACTGCCGGACGGGCGGCTGGCAGTCGCCATCGCCGATGTCTCCGGGAAAGGCATTCCGGCCGCCTTTTTCATGATGCACGCCAAAGCCATCATCAAGTCCAGCCTCTTCCGCTGTGCTTCGCCTGCGGAAGCGGCCGGTATGGCAAATCAGCGGCTGAATCACAATAATGACGCCTATATGTTCGTTACTGCCTGGATAGGGATCTACGATCCGCAGACGGGCGTTCTGGAATATGTTTCCGCAGGACACAATCCGGCGCTGATCAAGCGGGCGGACGGTTCGGCGGAATGGGTGGAACATCCCAGAGCAATGGCGCTGGGGGCGTTCCCGAACGCGAAATATGCCGGCAAGACGGCCGAAATCCGGCCGGGCGATACGCTGGTCCTCTATACCGACGGGGTCACCGAGGCAATGGATCCGGCCGGCAGTCTGTATGGAGCAGACCGGCTGATGTCCTGCGTGAGCCGGGCAGTCCCGCCGGTCATTCCGGCAGTCGAAGCGGATCTGAAAAAATACATTGAC
The DNA here is from genome assembly GCA_015061565.1 of Lentisphaerota bacterium. Lineage (GTDB taxonomy): Bacteria > Verrucomicrobiota > Lentisphaeria > Victivallales > UBA1829 > SIG94. The sequence goes on along the minus strand of SUWI01000184.1, from coordinate 5 downwards.
GGAGC
>SUWI01000183.1 GCA_015061565.1 Lentisphaerota bacterium | reverse complement strand
CGTGCTGGAAAAAGTCCTGGCCATCCTGCGTTCTCAGCTTTCCGAAGAACAGTTCCGGATCGACCATCCGCGGATGTCCCTGGAAGAATTCTTCCTCGATGTGGTCAACAAGGCGCAGGCCGAAAGTGTGGAGACTTACGGAGCCAGATCCGGCGGTCAGATCGCCGATTATCTTTCCAACGGCAGCACCGAAAGCGAAGAAGAATTGGCGGCCCGTAAAGAGCTGCTGGATTCGCTGACCCGTAAAGAAGACAAAGCCGAAGTCCCGCCTGAACCGGAAAAACCGGCTGAGGTCATCGATACGAAGAAACTGGACGGACTGAGTGACGACCGGCTGAAAACCAGGGAAGAGGAAAAGCCCGCCGAAGAACCCGCGGAAGATCTTTCCGAGGCCAATGCCAAGCTCAACGACATCCTTTCAGGCCGCGACCGGAAGGATTGACGGAGAACATTTATGACACCGTTTCTTGCAATCGTCAAATTGACCTGCCGGTCCGCGATACGGTCCAATGTGTTCCGTTTTCTGCTTTTCCTGCTGATCATCTGCGTGATCCTGGTGCCCAACACGCTCAAAGGCGACGGCACCGCGCGCGGCTATCTGCAGGTGATGCTGGAATACAGCACCGCTTTCGTCGCGGTCATCCTGTCCACCTCCATCATCTGGCTGGCTTGCAAGGAATTCTGCACCGATGCGGAAAACGGACAGCTGCACATGATCGCAGTCAAGCCCATTTCGCGCATTACCGTCTGGTTCGGCAAATTCACGGGGGTCTTCCTGATCCATTTCGTCCTGCTGGCGATCTCTTTCGTTTTCATCTATGCTTTTCTGATGTTCCAGTACGGACGGCAGAAATTCACGCCGGAAGAACGCGCCAGGATCGAGAATGAAGTCTTTGTCGGACGCCGTGCGTTTACTCCCTTTATCGGCGATCTGGAGAAAAAAGTGAACGAGGAATTGGCCCGGCAGATCGAGACGGCGAAAAAAATCGGGGAACCGATCCGGGAAATGAACGGAGCCGAACGGAGAAAATTCATCCATTCCGTCCGGGTCCAGCTCCTGGCGCAGATGGGGGAAGTTCAGCCCGGCAAGTCCAAGGTGTGGTATTATGAAGGTCTCCCCGAGTCTTATGACGCCCCGGTTTATATCGGCTACCGGATCTATTCCGGCTCCATCGGTTCGAAAAATCAGAAAATCGGAGAAGGTTTCTGGTTCTTCCGTTACGTTCAAAAAATCATCGATGACAATATCAAAGGCAAGGACGGCAAGCCGGTGGTCAAGGAAACGCGGGAAATTCCGCTGCAGAAACCGCCGGAGCAGATCCTGACCAGTTCCTATCAGGAATTCGCCGTGCCGGGCGATATCCTGATTTACAAGGGCACCGCTTCCATCGGTTTTGCCAATCTGCAGAGCAAAGAGAGTGAGGTCATGCATTTCCAGGTTACGGAAAGCCCGCGGCTGCTGCTGAAAGAGACCTCTTTCCTCAACAACTATCTGCGCGCCATGCTCGGGATCGCCATGGGCATCCTGGCGCTGGGTCTGATCGCATCGTCCTTCTCGGCTTTCCTTTCCATGCCGACCGCAGTGTTCCTGACCTTGTCCTACCTGATCACCGGGCTGTTTTCCTCCTATCTGATCTCTTCGATCGAGGCGACGGGCGGGGATAATCTGGAATTTCTCGACCGGATTGGTTCCGGATTGGCCGGCATCATGACTTCCCTGCTGATCCAGGTGCAGAATTTCTTTGTTTCAGGTCATCTGGCCACGGGAACGCTGATCGAATTCTCCTATCTGGGCCATTTACTGTTTTTCAACATCATATTGAAGGGTCTGCCGCTGTGCGTGCTCGGGATCTGGCTGTATTGGCGCAGGGAGCTGGCTCTGACAATGAAACAATAAGGACCGATCATGAACGGCAAAAAGCCTTTTTTTCTGATTGTTCTGCTCGCGGGTGCGATCCTGCTCTGCTGCAATGTCTTCGTGCAGTCCAGACTGGATGATTCCATCAAAAAGAACAAATTGATCGATGAACAGTTTGTGGAAGGGGCGCCGCCGCTGGTGGCGTTCACCACTGTGGCCCTGGGCGGATTCCGCGGTATCATCGCCGACTTCCTGTGGTTCCGCGCCATGGCGCTCCAGGACGAGGGAAAATACTTCGAAATGGTCCAGCTGGCTTCCTGGATCATGAAGCTGCAGCCGAAATCCACGGCCTCTGCCGCTTATCTCGGCTGGAACATGGCCTACAATATCTCCGTCACTTACAGTCTGCCGGAAGACCGCTGGCGCTGGGTCAACAAAGGCATCGACCTTTATCACGAGGCGCTGCAGTACAATCCGAACGACCCCGTGCTTTACAAGGAACTCGGCTGGATCTACCAGCATAAGCTCGGCAATATCCTCGACGATGCCCAGCGTTATTACAAGTGGCAGATGGCCAGGGAGATGCTTCAGATCCTCGGAGTGCATTATCCCGACTGGAAGAAACTCTCGCAGGCTCCGGCCAAGGAAAAAGCGTTTCTTGCCAAGCTGAAAGATCAGGCCGCCTTCCGGCAGAAAATCGCCGATGCCGGTTTCGCCAATCTGGACCTGGTTTATTCTTCGTTCCGCGATTCCGGCGGAAATATGCCGGAAAAAATCGTCAAAGCGCTCGAAAAGGAACCTGAAACCATCGAACTCATGACCAGCTATTTCCGGGTCAGATGGCTCTACGAACGCTTCATGCTCGAACCCGCCAGGATCCAGCATGTCAACGATCTCTACGGCGATCTCGACTGGTTCCTGCCGGAATCCTTCGCCATTTACTGGGCCGTGCTCGGCCTCGAGCGCAGTCCCCAGCGCAAGAATGTGGACTGCAGCCGTATGATCACCCAGTCGCTTCAGGTCACTTTCACCAATGGCCGGATGCTTTACCCCGGCAAGGAACCCAGCATGGATTTCCTGCTGATCCCGAATCTGTCCGTGGTCGATGCCGTGCAGCAGTCCTACCTCACCGCCATGGAGGAAAATCCCGATGTGATTTCGTTCCGGCATGCCTATCAGAACTTCATGTCACGCGCGGTCCTGACCATGTTCAGTTACGGGCGTTATGACAAGGCTCGCGAATATTACAATATCCTCCGCAAAAAATACAAAATGGGTCACAAGGCCGGTCACGTTTCCTTCGAGCAGTTCGTCTATGAAAACTGGAAAGAGGAGATCAAAGACGTCGGATTCAAACAATTCCAGGACCTGGTCAGCGGCATGGTGCTGAAAGCCTGTATCCTGCTCGCTTACGGGGATGAAAAAGCGGCCGAATCGCATCTGCGCATGGCGGAGATCTGCTATAACCGCTACAATGCTGATCGGCCGGAATCACGGGTCAAGCTGCTTCCGTTCGCGCAGATGAAGTCCGAGATCGCCAAGACGGTCATGAAGAGTCTGCCGCCGGAATATGCGTCCCGCCTCAACGGGTATCTCACTTACGAAGTGCAGAAAAAAGAAGAAAACGCACCTGCAGGACAGCAGCCCGCACAGAAGAAATAAATTTCTCCGGCAGTATTCCGGATTGGCATTGTAATGAAGCGGAACCATCAACCGATGATCCCGCTTCAATTTTTTCATCCGTCCGCGGCAGATCCGACTTGACTTTTCCCTTATCGATGCTATAATAGTTTTCTGCGGGCCGGCATAGGGTTTCAGGCCGCCGTATGAACCATTTTCAAGGGGGGAATCATCATGAAAAAGAAATCCGCAGCAGGATTCATCGCACTCGTCTCGGGATTCATTTTTACAGGCTGCGCAAGCTCGACTTCCGACATCGCCGCAGTTTCCGGTTTCCAGCCGGAAAAATACATGGGGGTCTGGTATGAGATCGTGCGTCTGCCGCATTATTTCGAGCGTGATCTCGACTATGTGCAGGCTGAATACACGCTGAAACCCGACGGCATGATCCAGGTGGTCAACAGCGGCAGCCGCAACGGCGAAAAACAACGGATCGTCGGAAAAGTCAAGCTGAAAAATCCGAAAGCGCGTCCCCTGACCGGTGAACTCCGGGTCTCGTTCTTCGGCCCGTTCTATTCGGATTACCGCATCATCGAACTGGCTCCGGATCACAGTTATGCCGTGGTGACCGGTTCGAACCGGAATTATCTCTGGATCCTTTCACGCCGTCCGGTCATGGCAAAAGATCAGCTTGAGATGATCCTGGAACGGCTGAAGAAACTCGGATTCGAAACCGACCGGCTGGAATATCCGCGGCAGACGCTGCCGGACACCCCTGCCCGTTGAACAGAATCATTACCAGCTGATTTCAGCTGCGTCTTCCGGTTGTTCCTCGGATACGGGTGTTTTTTTCTCCGGTTCAGCCGCTTTGGCCGCCGGAGCAGATTTCTTCGGCTTTTTCCCGGCTGTCGGTTTCACCGGCTTGGAAGGTTTCTCCGACTGCTTCTCTTTTTTCAGCTTTTCATGCTGTTTTTTCAGCTCGTCCAGCTCATTCAGGATCTTCAGCCGTTCGGCAGTGAATTTTTCTTTTTCGAGAGCAAGACGGGTCTCCTGCTCCTTCACTTTCAGCAGAGCCTGGTCTCGCTCGGAAAGCAGGGCCTTTTCCTTGGCCTGATGAAGTTCGTTCAGACGCTGTTTTTCAGTTTTGATATTCTGCTCGAATTCTTTTTTCTGCTGGGTGAGTTCGGATTTGAGCCGAGTGATGTTGGCCTGAAATTCCTTGTTTCCTTTGATCAGCGTGACGGACTGTTCCTGCAAGGCCGTCAGCCGGGCGGTATTCTGCACATTCTGGTTCTGCAGCTGGCGGTTCTCCTCTTTGGCCTGATTCATCAGTTTCAGTGCCAGGTAGCCGCCGACGGCCAGAAAAATCAGGAACAGCACACAGATAATCTGCCACAGATAAGTCATCTTCCGCTGCGCCGTGGATATGCCTTCCAGTTCCTTGATGCGCTGATCCATGTTCCGGAACGATTCGCCGATCAGACGGCCGATCTCTTCGGCCTGCTGACGCGGCACCAGCGCCGTTCCGCCCTCGCCGGAAGCGGCAGGATCCGGCTGCGGTGAAGCTGCCCCTTCGGAAGGCTTCTCTTCCTTTTTCACTTCGGGCCTGGCTTCTTCCTGCGGCGGCAGGGGCACGGCCTGGATCGGATGTTTCGCCGCCAGTTCCGTTTCGATCTCCGCGAACGACTTGCCCGCACCCCGCAAGGCGGCAACTTCGCGCAATACCGCCAACGCGGTTTCCGGATAGACTTTCCGCTTGCCCTGGGTCACCGTATCGATATACATCGAATACCGGGCCAGCCAGTCATTGATCGTGGTGCGCGGCACGCCGATCTGTTCCGCCAGTTCCATTACCGTGTAGTTTTTGCCTTCCATAATTCAACTCCTTCCCAGCTGCTGCTTGATCTGTTTTATATCTTCCGTTATTTGCCGTTTCAAAGAATCGATATCGGGGAACTGCCGCTCCGGACGCACGAATCCCGCCAGCTCCAGCTGCATTTTCCGTCCATAAAGGTCCCCCGTAAATCCGTCCAGCAGATGCACTTCGATCCGCGGCTCGATTTCGCCGTATTGCTCACGGAAGGTCGGAGCGACCCCGACATTGACCGCCGCCGCAAACTGCTCATGGTCGGAAAGATGCGCGATCCCGGCATAAACTCCGCAGGGCGGCAGGACACCCTGCTCGATCTCCAGATTGGCCGTAGGCGCATTCAGCTTGTCCCCCGCATTGTGGTACCCGTGCGCGATCGTGCCGAACAGCGAATAACGCCGCCCCAGCATCCATTCGGCCAGATCGAGCCGGCCGGAACTTACCGCCTCACGGATCGCCGTGCTGCTGACCGTCTGCCCGTTTTCCAGACAGAGTTCTTCGACGGCGCTGAACCGGAAATGTTTTTCCGCCGCCATCCGGGCCAGGAACTCCGCATTGCCGGCGGCTTTGGCACCGAAACGCCATTTTTTGCCGACACAGATGCCCAGGATCGGCACATCTCCCGTAAATACAGATTGTTCCAGAAATTTCTCAGGAGTCAGCGCCGCAAACTGACGGGTGAAATTGACCGTCACGACGGCCTTGACTCCATAATGATGCAGCAGGCGGACCTTTTCGTCACGGGAATACAGCAGATTCGGCGGATTTTCCGTCAATAAGCTCCGCGGATGCGGATAAAAAGTCATAACCACCGGATAACAATCGAGTTCCGCAGAGACGGACAGCAGTTCCGTCAGCAGTTTCTGATGTCCGCGGTGGACACCGTCAAAAACGCCGATCGCGACCGCCGCCCGGTTGATCCCGTACAGGGTCAGGTCTTTGATTTGTTCCAGATTCCCTGGAATAAATTCCGGCATATCGCTTTTATCCCTTCCTGTTTTCTTCAGGAAGTAATATAACATAAAAATGACGGATTTGCAAGCATCAAAACTCCGTCATTTTTATAAAGTGTTGAAAATCAAAAGAATATTTTTCGTCAAATGACGGTTTTCCGCTTATACCAGGGGATAAACAGGAAATAGAAAAGGTTTGGCAGCGCGGTGCTGTAGGTGGCCAGCGCATAGCCCAGGATCATGCCGTAAAGTCCCATATTGAAATAGATCCCGAACAGCCAGCTGAAGGTCACCCGGAACACCAGTCCGTCCAGAATGGCGATGATCAGGCCGAACAAGGCATTGCCGATCCCCTGGACGAATCCGTTGGTCCCTTTCATGATCAGCAGCGCGGGATAATGAAGGATCAGCGCGGAAATGATGATCGGCGCCAGTTTCAGGACCTCTTCGTCATTGGTGAAGATGCTGTAGAGCTGGCGGGGAAAGAGCAGCTGCGCCAGTCCGAAGAACAGGAAGAACCCGCCGCAGATCCCCCACGCGTAATAAACCCCGCGCCGGATGCGGCTGATGTGTCCTGCGCCGATATTCTGGCCCACGATCGTCGAGACCGCCATCATGACCCCCTGCGAGATCTTGTTGGCGAATTCATCCAGCCGCAGGGCGATCCCGTAGGCGGCCGAGGTCGCCGTCCCCAGCGAATTGACCAGCGAAGTCACGAACAGCATGGAAATATTGATCGCGGCAAAACGGACGGCAAAGGGGATGCCGAGCTTGACCAGCGCCTTCAGCATGACCGGATCGACTTTGAACGATGCCGGCCGGAAATCGAAATTGAACCCTTCCTGATTGCGGTAAAGATACGCCAGCGCCAGCAGGAACGCCGCCGCCTGGCTCAGGATCGTTGCGAATCCCGCCCCGGCCACGCCCCACCCGAAGCCGCCCACGAACACCAGGTCCAGCACCACATTCATCAGCGACGACACCACGATGAACTTGAAAGGCCGGACCGAATCGCCGACGCCGCGCAGGATCGCCGCTATCATGTTGTAGCCGTAAATGAAAATCAGTCCGCCCCCGCAGATCAGCAGATAATGCCTCGCCCCCTGAAACGCGTCGTCCGGCGTTTCCAGCAAATGGAGAAACGGTTCGGAGAAAAGGACCGACAGCGTGGAAAAAAAGATCCCCGCCGTCAGGATGATGGAGAACTGCGTGCCGATCGCCTGTCTCAGCCGCTGCCGCTCCCCTCGTCCGATCAGCTGGGAGATCAGCACTTGTCCGCCCGTGGCAAATCCCATCCCGACCATGGTCAGGAAAAAGACCGACTGGCTGGCCGTCATCACCCCCGAAATGCCGTGCCGTCCGACAAATTTGCCTACGATCAGCATGTCGGCCATCGAGTACAGCACCTGCAGCCCGTTGGAAATCATGAACGGGATGGAAAAACGGAGCATCGGCCCGAACAGCGGGCCTTCCGTGAAATCGTGAATAACTTTTTTAGACATTTTCCGTTTCGATTTTTTCCCGATAATATACCGCATTCCAGTTCAAAAATCAAGCCGTCTGAAAGAGAAACGATTGTACGTGTTTACAGCTCGTGACACTGAAGCAAAGTCCGGGTCCACGGTTTTCCGCGATTCACGGACGGGACCGACGGGACGGACCTGACGGACAAAAAACGCAGAAGACAAACGGTATCGCAATAATACCGGAAAACGTCAAATCTCCCCACCTGCCCCTCATTTTCCGGACATGCCTTCTGTTTTCGCGCCCTTGTCCGTCCCGTCCGTGAGGTCCGTAAATCGCGGAATCCGATCCGGGACGCAAAAATCCGGCATTTCCGGTTGCAATCGGCGTGGCAGGGAAGTATATTATGTTATCCGTCTCAAAAATGATTTTTGCCGTTGCAGCGTCCGGAGGAATGATATTATGAAAAATCTTTCAGCCTCATGGTGAAACAAGGCAGCGGAAACATGGATGACAAACTGAAACGGAATCTCCGGATAACCGGAATATTCATGCTGATCACGGCATGTCTTCCCTGTTTTTACCTCCTTGGTCTCATCCTCGGTTTCATCATGGACAGTCACATCGCATATTGGCTGTGTTTCGCCATTGCATATTGGGGATATTTCCTCTCCGGCTTTATTGCACTGGTATGGGGGTGTATAACGATACTGCATTTCCCGTTCGAAAAAATCCGGGTGGCACTCCTCTTTATTGCGTGGCTGGTGCTTTATCCGATATTATGCCTGGCCTGGGTTCTGCTGTTGGCATTGGCGGCGAGTGCAATATTCAAATAGATTCAGATTTTTACACAGGCAGATCTGAAAAAAACCTTCCGGAACCGCGGGGCCCCGGAAGGTTTCTGTCAGCAGAATGAATCGAGCTTATTTGCCGAATTCATCTTCCTTGATCTTGAACGCAGGATTCTGCTTTTTGACCTCTTCGGTGACCTTGACGACCTGGAAAGCTTCTTCCGGCAGGATCGGATAGGGCTTGCCTTCGCGGATGGCCTGATACAGCACATGATAGATATCAGTAAGATTGAGGCCGTTGGCGGGTTCGGTCATAATGGTTTTGCGGATCCATTTGGGCTGGATGCTGCCGCCGAAGCCGCCGCTGCGCGGAGGCGTTTCGGGGTGGGCTTTCCCGGTCGGCATTTTCATCTTCGGATCCAGGTATTTGAGCTTGATGTCCTGTTCGTCTTCGCTGATCAGGGAACCGCGGGTGCCGTAGACGGCATAAACCGGAGACGGCAGGGAAACGCCGCCGGAGATCTCGATGTCGATGATCCGGCCGTTTTTGCCTTTGAGGATGATCTTCAGATGATCTTCGGCATCACCGAGACAAGCGACATTCTTCAGGTCGCCCCAGACGGATGCGAGCGGGGATTCCAGGAGCCGCAGTCCCTGGTCGATCAGATGCGGACCCCAGTTGTTGAGCTGGCCGCCGCCGCAGGACACCAGCGTCTGCCAGTCGTCGCGGAACTGATAGCTGTGACGGCAGAGCTTGATTTCGTAGACTTCGCCGAGGATGCCGCTGCGGATGATGTCGCGCACATGATTGAAGCAGGCTTCAAAACGGCGGTTGTGACGGAAGAACAGTTTGCCCGGATATTTTTTCGCGGCCTGTTCGAGTTTCTTGAGTCCCTTGACGGAGATCGCGATGGGTTTTTCCTGGAAAACCATTTTGCCGGCCTGAAGGGCGCGGATCGCATAGTCCACGTGCTGGGGCGAACGGACCGCCACGGCGACCATTTCGATATTCTTGTCGGCGAGGAATTTTTTCCCGTCGGTATAGCCTTTGGCCTTCGGATAACGTTTCACGAAATCATCGACGCGGCCCTGTTCCAGGTCGCATCCGGCCACGATTTCGAACTCGTCTTTGAATCTGTCCAGCTCGCCGCAATGCATGCTCCAGCCGGCACGTCCCAGACCCCAGATCCCGATCCGGATCGGATTTTTCTTTTTCTTTTTGCTTACAGCCATTTTATCCATCCTTTTGTTGAGGTTTGCTGTCTTCAGCAGAATATCTTTTTCAGTCCGTCGAGACTGACTTTCAGATCGATCAGAGGGTCACGCAGATGCGTGTCATGTTCCACCAGGACCCATTTGTCATAACCGCGTTTCCTGAGCAGTTTGGCGGCTTCTTCCCAGGGTTCGTCGCAGTTGCCGGCGCCGAGCTCGCAGAAACGGAGCCGCTGGCTCCAGACATCCAGACCGAGGCTGGCATCCTTGATAAATACATCCTTGAAATGGACCGCGACGATCCGGTCGAAATATTTGTCGATCGTGGCGAGGATATCCCCGCCCGCGCCGTGCAGATGGCCGATATCCAGCAGCAGGGAAGCGCCCGGACATTCCTTCATGAACTGGTCGAGTTCTTCCTGATTTTCGATGCGGGAACCGAGATGGTTGTGCAGGGCGGTTTTCAGGCCGAATTTGGCCGCGCATTCGACGAACCGGTTGCTGCGGCGCAGATACGTGTTCATGTCGATTTTTCTCGTGGCGTCGCCGGGCGTGAGCCAGACATATTCCATTCCGAGCGCGGCGGAAAAGCGCAGCGTGGTTTCCACATTCGGGCCGCGGCAGGTGGCGAAATCCATGCCCATCCGCCGGTACGCCGCCGCTTTGTACATCGCGTCCGCGGCATCGATGCATTCCAGCCGCTCGGTTCCGTCGTAACCGATCGTGCGAAGCTCTTCCAGACGGGTCTGGAAATCATAGCATCCGCCGTCCCATACGTTCATTCCGTAATCTGCAACACCGAATTTCATTGGTTTTTCTCCTTTCCGGGTTGAAAAATTCATATTTTGATTTATAATATAACCTGGTTTTTCAATAAGATAATGGATAAAAAATACAAAAATATGGACATTTTGACGGCGGAATTATGAAATATTATGAAAAACTGGTCTTCAACACGCACGGAGATCTGCCGATCTCGCAGGGCGTTTCCCATACCGGCGGATTCCGCGGGTATTACGGCATTCAGTACAACCATTCCGGCAGCCTGTTTTTTGCGCGGAATGACGAGCCGCCG
>SUWI01000182.1 GCA_015061565.1 Lentisphaerota bacterium | reverse complement strand
TCTTGGTGCGGTCTTCGCTTGACAAATCGCTTTCGCGGGGTATACTACCCGCATTGCAGCCATACATTCAAGGGGGGATGGATATGGTGTTTCGGGGGGAGTTTGTGCCGGTTTCCGGTCCATGGCATCATGTGATGGCCTTGCTGACCGCGGCTTTGCTGATGGCGTTCTGCTGGAGTTTCCTGCGTCTGCCGGACGCCAATCTGCTGATGGTCGCCTTCTGTTTCCTTTCCGCATCGGTCCTGTATCAGGTCCCGGACGGCCGGAAACGTTTCCGGCTGCTGCTGCCGATGGCATTCTGCGCCATGTCCCTGCAGTTCCTGATCGGGATCTGCCGGGAGGAAAAATGGCTGCTGGCGGTCCTGCCGGCTCTGGCCTCGGCGGGGATCATGCGTTTCCTGCCGGGAAAGGTGACGTCGTGTTCCATGTGCATTGCCGGATATCTGGCGTTTTTCGCGCCGGGGTCGTGGCTGCCGGCCGCCGACCGCGCGTTCGGGATCGCGCTCGGGATCCCCGTCGTTCTGCTGGCAACGGCGATTTTTCATTCGCATCAGCCGGAGCCGGACGGTTTTTACGGCCGTTTCAGCATGAAAGAAGCGCTTGATCTGGGATTCCTGCTCGGAGTGGGAACCTGGCTGGCCGAGTCGCTGAAAATGGGGCAGGGAGCCTGGATCATGCTGACCATTCTGTTCGTCTGCCAGTTCTCCTGCGGTTCGGGCCGTTATGCCGACGCTTCCCTGGACCGGATCATCGCCACTCCCCTGGGGCTGTTCCTCGGCGGCCTGTTCCTCGGCTGTCTGGCCTTTTTCGATTACCGTTTCATCTATCTGCTCTTCCCGTTCGGCGCATTCAGTTTTTATCTGCTGAACCGGAAAGGCGATTTCTTCTGGTTCACGGTGTTTTTCATGATGGCTTTTTCCCTGTATGCCGACTGGTCGACGGGGGATGTCCGCCGCTTTCATTTCATCCAGCTGCTGGCCCAGCGGTCCGCAGCCACTTTGATCGGAACTGTTCTCATTTTTTTTTATGACGGAATGCGGAAAGGGGAGGGGATCGCATGATGGGGGCGATTTTGCGCCGCTGGCGGGAACTGGTGATTTTCGGGACTGTGGCTGCGGGTATCATATACTGGTTCAGCTGGCATTGGAAACCGTTTACCCAGAACGCCTTTGTCTTCGCGGACACCCGGCCGGTCTCGCCGCCGGTGGCCGGATTCATTACCGAGATCCATGTCCGGAACAATCAGTTCGTGCGGAAAGGCGATCCGCTGTTCACGGTGTTCCGGGAACCTTACCGGCTGGACCGCGCGGCGCTGGAAAACGAGGTCCGCGCCAAGCAGGCCGAACTGCTGGCTCTGCAGGCGGAGATCCGCAGTCTCGACGCGGAGATCCGGCGCTGCCGGGCCGAACTGGCCAATGACCGGTATCTTTCCGATCGGGCGAAGAAGATGTACGGGGCGGAAGCGGTCTCGCAGGCATACGCCGAAGAACGGCTCCGTGCCAGGGAAGCCTCCGAGGCGAAAGTCGATGCCGTCCGGCACCGGACCGATGCACTGAAATACCGCTGCCGGCAGACGGAGGCGCAGATCGCCGCGCTGCAGCATCGTCTGGAACTCAGCGGGATCCTGCTGGAGCTGACCGTGGTCCGGGCCATGGCGGACGGCTGGGTGACCAATCTCACCCTCACGCCCGGCGGCTGTTACAAGCCCGGCGATGTCCTCTGCGGATTCATCGCTTCAGGCAGCTGGCGCGTCCAGGCCAATTTCAAGGAGAGCGAACTTTCGGAGATCGCCGAAGGAATGTCCGCGAAGATCTGGCTGCGGCAGTATCCCGGCAAGCTCTACCGCGGCGTGGTGGAATCCACCGGCTGGGGCGCCGAACGCCGGACCATGTCCCGCGAGACCGGTCTGCCCGCGGTCCGCCGGGAAAACGAATGGTTCCTGCTGCCGCAGCGTTTCCCCGTGCAGATCCGCATCCTGAACCCGGATCAGGGCTGTCAGCTGCACCACGGCGCCAGTGCGTACGTGGAGATCGATACCCCGGCGCGTCCGGTCCGGCAGTTTTTCTGGGAGCTCTTCCTGTGGCACTGAAATCATTCCGCATCATCGCTTTTCTTGTCCTGCTGTCCGGCTGTGTGCGATATCCTTCCGACCGTTACCGTTCGCTTGAGGATTACCGCCGTGAACTGCCCCGCGCGGAGATCGCTGCGCTGGCAAAGAAAAAAATCCTGACTCTGGACGAGGCGCAGAAAACGGCGCTGAAAGGCAATCCCGATTACCGTTCCGCCTGTCTCGCGGTCGCCGGGGCGAAATACCGGTATTACCGTTCCCTCGCCGCTTATCTGCCGTCGGTGGATTTCCGCGCCGGGATCCATCATTCGCTGCGGAACAGTCATGACCTGCTGAATCCTCCGGCGGGCGTGATGCCGCGCGAAAACAATCTCTCGTCCGATATGGGCATTTACGCGTCCTGGCTGTTGTTCGACGGTCTGGAACGGGAATTTTCCGCCATGATCGCCCGGCAGGAAATGCGGCGGAGCAAAGCATTGGACCGGAATGCCCGCCGTCTGCTGGTCCGCGTTGTCGCTTATGCGTATTACGATGCGGTTCTCGCGAAGGAGACCGCGCGGATCGCCGAGGCGGACTTGAGTTTTCAGGAATCGTCCCTGCGTCAGGCGGAGAACCGTTACCGCAACGGACTGGTTTCCAAAGCATCCGTGCTGAATTTCCGGATCCTGGCCAACCGGGCGAAAAGCGCCATCCTGAATGCCCGTTACCGGGAACAGACCGCGCGGAATTCCCTGTCCTCGCTGATGGGTTTCGGACAGACCGATTTCCCGCCGGATCTGGAACTTTCCCCGCTGCCGAAGGAAGAGCAGGAGATTTATCAGGATCTGGAAAGCTGTCTGGAGCAGGCGGCGGAGAACCGACCCGACCTCCGCGCCGCCGCCCTGCTGCTGGATATCGCGCAGTTCCGGCAATGGAGCGCTTATTCCGCCTTTCTGCCGGTCGTCCGGGCTGACGCCGGACTGCAATTTGTCACGGGCAATGCCCGTTACGGCGGTTATGCCGTGAACCGGTCCCATCACAACACGCTGGATTTCACCTACGGCATTTCCGGCGAATGGAACCTGTTCCGCGGCTTTGATTCCTTCAATGCGGTCCGTGAATGGCGGATCCGGACCGAACTGGCGAAATTTCAGCTGGAAGATACTTTCCTGAATGCGGTGACCGAGGTAAAGGACGCGTATGCCGATTACTGCAATGCCCGCGACCAAGTGAAAATCTATCGCGAGACCCTGCAATGGGTCGCCGAACAGCGCGCCCTGGTGCAGTCCGAATTCTGGAACGGACGCGACACCATCACCCGTTTGAACGGCGCGCAAAGCGATCTGGTGGAAGCGCAAAGCCGTCTGGCGATCGCCCTGATCGAGTTGCGCAAAGCGGTCATCCAGCTCCGGACGGCCATGAATGTGATCCCGTCACCCTGAACCGAACTTCGGTGCAAATGCGGGTTGGCGCTTGACAATTCCGTTTTCGGGATTACATTACCGGCAAAGGAGCGAAGTTGAAATGAACGGCTGGATGTTTTTTCCTCCCTCAAAAAATATTTTCCGGGGTTTGGACAGGGATGATCCCGCAGCCCGGCTGCTGGCGATGCTCATGGATTCCCCCAGCGTAACGGCGGAAGAATGGAGCAGTTATGTCCCGGAAAGCCGGGAATCTTTGCAGGGGAAATCGCTCGGCTTTTTCTGCGGCGGGGCAGGCCTGGCGGATTTGAAACACGGTCCGGCCTCGAAGGATATGCCGGAATTCCCCATGCCGGTGTTCGTTTCCGATTTTTCCATCATGCCGAGCTGCTGGTCGTTCGATGAAGTGCTGACCGTTCAAGCCGAGCCCGCCAGGGAATACATAATCCGTCTGCTGCCGAAATTCCGGAAGGTCATTACCGTGACCAGCACGCTGCCGGACCGTCCGCCATGCTTTGCCGTTTACGGCAGCTACTGTTTCTTTCCGCCGCCGTATGTCATGAAAGAAAATCCGAAGCTATGAACTTCAGCGGATTTCTTCCACCGACCAGTCGTCGAACCAGGCCGAATAATTCTTGCCGCGGCCGCTGACCGTCATTGCCAGCCGGTCGGTTTCCTGCCAGTTTTTCGCAGTCGGGACTTTGAAGGTCATCTTCAGCTCGGTCCATTCTGCGGATGCTTTGAATCTTTTGATCGGCGGAGCGATTTTCAGATTGGTCATGCCGTGCGCCGGCTGCAGGGAGATCGAAAAGCCGTCGGCGTTTTCCGCGCGGGCCATGATGCGCACCGTGTAGGTCCGTCCGGGGACCACAGGGAAGCTCCGCAGGAAGCAGCCGCCTTTGCCGGAAGGTCCGACCTGCATGCGGATGGACGGCGGCGCGGTGCATCCGAGATCCGGGATATGATCGAACAGCACATCGCTGTCGGCGGTTTTCCAGATCGGCCACATCTTTTCCATGCCGTCGCGGATCGGGAAAGTCGGTTTCGGCGGGAATGCGACGATCCGGAATGAGCGGCCGGGGATGCGGATCCGGAATTTGCCGCCTTTGACTTCGACCGGTTTTTCCTGCCATTCCTCGCAGGAGGTAAAGCTGCCCGGGGCAAGAGCGGAAAGATCGATCTCGGTTTCCCGCGGGCGCATTTCCTTGTTGGCGATGAAGAGCACATGACGTCCTTCGGGACATTCGTAACGGGTGACGCGGACATCCGGATCCGAGCTGACGACCTTGAGTCCTGGTTCATAGTAACGGATGCAGCGGGTTTCCGGCGACTGGACACCGTATTTTTCGAGGATGTTCCACAACCGCCACAGCGGGCCGCGAGGTATGCATTCACCGCAGGATTCGATGTCGTTCATCTGGCACATGGTGAGCATGGCGACTGCATATTTTTCGCTGGCGGGCCGGTAGCCGTTGTGGATATATCCGATCACGGGCAGGAAGAAGACGCCGATGCCGAGGACGTCGCGGTTGTATTCGCTGCGCCACAGCTCGTCTTCCAGGTTGTCGGTATAGCCGTAATGCGAATTGGTGATGAGTCCGTAATGCTGTTCGCCGGGGAACCAGTAGTCCGCCATGCCGTGGAGGACGGGATTGAAATCGCGCTGAGCATGGAGCAGGACCAGCCGGCCATACCGATGCGCCAGCGCGACGGTCCGCCGGACCAGGTTCCGTTTGTTTTCCAGCGTGAACGAGATCATGGTGCGTCCGAAGGCGTCTTTGCCGCCGTGTCCGTGGAGCGCATTGGCGCAGATCTCGTTGCCGCACAGGTCGTAATAGATGATGCCGACGCTGCCGCCGTAAGGATGCCGGTAGACTTTCTGCTGATTGAAGAGCAGATAATCGTTGTAGCAGGTGGCGGGGCAGCCGGGCAGGCTGTTGTATTGGGTCGCGGGCGGACCGTATTGTCCGCGGGGTCGGTGCGGCATCTTGTAATCCGCGGCTCCGGGGATGTCCCAGTATTTTTTGAAATACCGTCCGACCGGACTGTCGTCGGCGAGGCTGCAGCCGGTTCCATACATGGCTTTGGTCCGGCGACCCAGCGGCCGCATGTAAAATTCAAATGCTTCGGGGTGGGGCTCGAAAGTATTGACTCCGTTCTGTCCCTGGCAGGCACAGCCGTCCCAGAACGGCGCCCCGGGCGTGCCGTAATCGCTGAACCGGACGACGCGGTTGCGGACCGGCAGGGGACGGGTCGGCGTGGCAAGGAAATAAAAGCGGTAACGCGCGCCTTCCGGAACGGTTGATTTCAGTTCGACCGGGACCACGCGGCATTCGCCGGTCTTCCGGTTGGCGAACAGCACGCTGCTTTCCGGTTTGTAGCGCCAGTTGGCGTCATCGGGCATGGTAAAGACCAGGCCGCCGATCTTCTCCGAGACCAGCCAGAGCTGTTTGTGCCGGGCGCCGTTGGCGGGGTTCGGGAACGGCGCCTCGAAAATCCCGGACGGTTTCTGATACAGACGCGGGGTCATCAGGAACTGCCGGAATTCGGGTTTCACCTGCCAGCGCAGTTCCATTTTGTCGATCTCAGGCTTGCCATGGACCGTGAATCCGAGCGCGGTCAGACCGTCGAATTCCACCCGGGTGCGGCAGCGCAGTTCCCCGCCGGGGATCTTGCCGACGGTTTCCAGCGTATACGAGATGGCGTCCCGGCTGATTTTTCCGGGCGTCCAGACCGGTTCTTTGCCGTCGATCAGCAGCTGCGGCGCTTTTTCCAGCAGTTCGCGTGTGCCGACCTTGATCGAATCGGGCAGGGGGCCTTTCCCGAAATGGATGATGCGGTTCCAGACCCGGACGGAGCGGTCCTTTTCGTTCATGGCGAATTCTTTCCAGAGTTCGGGAATGGTGTCTTCCCCGAGCCGGTTGCCGATGAAATCCAGTTTCGGCTGAACGATCGAGGCAGAAACCGGTTTCAGCCCGGCGATCTTCGTCTCCAGTTTCCAGGTCCCCGGCTCGAATCCGGTTTTGAAAAGGCGGACCGGCGACGCGTTCCGGAATTCCCATTTTCCGGAAGTGATTTTCCCGGAGGGGGAACGCAGCTGCCAGTCAGCGTTCAGTTTGCCCGCGCGCAACAGTTTCAGCTGGGGCTCGGGCAGGCTGGAAAGATCCAGCTGCGCTTCCAGTTTGTCTGCGTTCCGTCCGTCTCCGGTGTCGACACCGGACAGCGTCAGTTCATAAGCCTGGATCTCCTGGTCGCCGCCGCGTTTGAGTTTCAGATAGCGGTTGCGGATCTCCAGGTCGGTCATGGCGCGCGAGAAGATGTAAAAATCATCGACTTCCGTTTTCCATTCGTGCTGATCGCCGTAGAAGGGATATTTGACGCCGATGTAGGTATCCGGCCCTTTTTCCGGTTTGAGGTCGGCGGTTTTTTCATATTTGCCGGGACAGACGGAATGGTTGGCCAGAACACCGTTGACATACAGCGCCAGTTTTTTGCCTTTCCAGGTGGCCGTGAGCTGGACCCATTCTTTGGCTTTGACCCGTTTGATGGTGGCCGCGACGCGTCCATACTGGTTGAATCCGTGCGGCGGTTCGGAACTCCACCAGTCGAAATAGACCGTATCTTCATATTGATACAGCCGGAATTCGATGAAACGGGATTTTTCGGTGAATTTGAGGTTGGCCAGGACGATGTTGCCGCGTTTTTTGCCGTTGGTCAGCGCGGTGCCCGGCGCCCAGTCGATCCCCTGATACCACATCGAGAGAGTCCCTTCATGGGGATCGGCGTTTCCGATGGCATCGAATTTCAGCTTTTCGCCGGGTATGGGACGGTAGGCCTGCTGTCCGTCGAACCCGAGGGAGCCGCGGAGCATCAGCTGGACTTCCGGATGGGTGACCGAGCGTTTTTCGCCTTTGGCAAAATCGGCGTTCAGATTGAATTTGTCGAAAGTGACGGCGAACAGGAGATCTTTTTCCGTGAATTTTTCCGCGGTCGGGACTTTGATGAAATCAGCCGTCAGACGGAAAAAAGCACAAAAGACGAGAACGGTGCAGCAAAACAGTTTTTTCATCATGATTTATCCCCGGATCAGTCAATGGGGGTCTGATAGTTGGTGACGTTGGAACCATAATAAGAACAAGCTTTGAGCTGTTTGACGAAATCGGCTTCCTTCTTGCTGCCGACATGGCCGTCAACGTAAAGGACATTGAGCATCTTCTTCTGCATGTGCATCGGACCTTTTTCCTGGTTCCAGGTGACCACCGGACAGGTGGAGCTGAAATAGTCCCAGTTGTTAAGTTCGCCAAGAGTGAAACTGGTCGATGAACCGCGGGTGACCTCGGTGTAATAAACGAACTTGGAGGCCTGTTTGATGGATTCCGGTTTGAACCAGCCGCCGTAGTTCCAGTATCTGGTGTCCGGATCCGGATATGCTATCCGGTTCCAATATCCGTATTTGCTGGTTTTCGCCGTAAGATGCAGACTGGCGGCATAGTCGGTCACACAAGTGGTCCAGGAATAACGGGACCTGGCGGGGCAGGCCAGGATGCCTTTGGGCTTCTGGGATTTATTGGTTATGAATTCTGCAACGGTGTATCCGGTCAGATACTTGCTTTCGATCAGGGTCTGGTAGTAGACCCGGGCCGGACAGCCGACGGTGTCCCTGCCGTAGGGGATCAGGCTCCAGCCGTCGTAATCATTGGTGTAGCCGAGGTGCATGATCCCGTGTTGTTTGAGATTGGAGGCGCAGCCGGTGGCTTTGGCGCGGTCCCGGGCTGCATTCAGTGCCGGCAGCAGCATTCCGGCCAGAATCGCGATGATCGCGATCACGACCAGGAGCTCTATCAGCGTAAAACTGGCCGTTTTACGCTCAAATGATGAATGATGAGAGATGAATGATGAGAACTTGTTCATGGTCTGTTTCCCTTCTGCAGTTTTCTGCGCATTGTGAGTTGAGTGGAACCTAATATCCGAATCAATTCGGCACAGTCCGAATAAATACTGTCAAATTGCCTTTCCGCAATAAATTTTGGGTTCTTCAGGGATTTTTGCGGGTAAAGCATTCTGCACATCAATCTAACCTGAACCTTTCCTTGTAATGTAATAGTTGTTCGTTCATTTGTCAAGCATAAAAAGCTTGACCCTGTTGGAAAAATCCAATATTTCCGAGTCACCTCCCCAATTCCGGCATCAGATTCAGTTTTCCGCAGTGAAAGAGGATCGCTGTTCTGAAAATGTCCTTGTTTCTGTATCCGCACGCTGAGCGTTTGATGAACTCAATTTTGCTGTTTAAACCTTCGGCTGCACTGTTCGATATGCCATTCATGACTGGAGCCTGAATTCCTGCCCAATGGCGGTTCGTCTTCATCCTATCCCGCGTTCAGTTCTCACCCGCAAAATTTCCCGAAGCCCCTTCTGTTTCTTATACAGAGAATTGAAAATGCCAATCCGGATTTTCCGGACCGAAATGTTTCAGCATGACGATCGGATCGCAAGATGATTCATTCACTATTTTGACACCGTCTTTCGCCGCCTGTTCCGAAACGAAATATTCATCATTTGTAAGCTGTCCGTAACGGATCAGCGAGGGCGTCTCCAACGGCATGCCGTTCAGCGTGCCGTGTCCCTGCATCATGATCAGACCGTATGCTGCCGCATCTTTGACGACCGCACTTTGTCCGGGAAGAACCGTCAGTTCCTTCGCGGAAACAGCCTGACTCTTGTAGCAGACCCATTTGTCGATGCATCCCTCGGTCTTCTGAATGTTTTCCACGGGACGCATGAAGCGGTGTTTCGCAAATTCCGGATCGATATTCAACTCCCAATCCATATTCGAGATCAGATAATCGAAATCTCCGATCTTATTCTTCGGGCAATTCTTCCAGAGCAGCGATTCATCGATCAGCTGATCATCCACAAGACTCTGCCACATCGCATAGACATCGCTCGCCACCTGCGGCTCATAGGTGCAGAGACTTCCAGGCGCATGAAGGACTCCCGGAGGCACATCCCAGCCGGTTCCCGGCTCGAGACGGTAGGCTTTGGAAATATTGGTGATCTTGTTATCGCCTTTCGTGAAATTCATCAGGCACTCTTTCACCTGTTCCTTCGTGGTTCCCGGCTCGAAACCGAAGAAGGTGAACGGGAAATGTCCGCCGTGATTATTCAGTTGAGGCGGAAAATAATAACACTCCGGCTTGCCGCGTTCTCCGACCAGTTTCGCATGTTCTTCTTTGTGATGGATATGATGCGGAAGAGGTCCGAGATTATCGAAAAATTTGGAATAGACCGGCCAGCAGTGATACTGATTCCAGATGCGATCTCCCAGCAGTTCTGCGCCGAGTTCATGAACTGCCTCGGTCAGCGGAATGAGTCCTGAACTTGCCGGAATCGGCATAACTACACATTCTTGAGTTCGACTTTCATCTCGTTGAGAAGCGTCTGGACCTTTTTGGGTATCTCATTGGGAATCCGGGTCCCGTCCGAGCTGACCGTGACTTTGATTTTTCTGAGCAGAGCCAATGCGGACGGGACAGTATATTTCGTGTTCAGCAAATCGTATTTGCGCAGCCGGTTCTCCAGAAGCGAGTGCAAAATGGCCGTTATGAATGCCAGAAAAAGCCGTCCGGCAATGTTTTCATCCGAAAAACCATGAAGCCGGCCGTCGCCTATGGAATTTTTGAGCGTATCGAATATTTTTTCGGCAGCATCCCGCTTTTTGTTGATCATCAAAGCTTCCATGCCGTCGGTCGGTTTTGAAGTCAAAAGCATGAAAACTCCCATATCTTTCACCGCTTCGGCAAAGGCTTTTTCCGAAATTTCCAGCGTAATGTTTCCCGCCCGATGCCCGTTCAGCTTGAACAGTTCCCGCTTGCCCTGCATGTTTTGTTCGCACCACTCTTCCGCATCATATCGGGAGGTGAAATGCTCTGATTCGAAGGCTCTCACGATTTCCAGCAGGAGGACATTGAGCTCGGTTTTCTGCCGCGCCAGTTTCTGTTCATCGCAGTAAATATGAGCCTGAAGGATGTGCGGACGGCCTTTTCCCAAAGCCCGGAGCTCGTATTCAGCCTCGGCATGATGAATGGAAAATTCTTTTCCGCCGATCAGACTTCCGGCTGAATTGAGCTGACGGCGATGTTCGGCCAGCAGTTTTCTGGTTGTTTCATTCATGGGCAGGCCGATGTTGAAATCCAGCTTGTTCTTGAGCAGTTCCCAAAGATTCGCCGTGCTGAAATAGCCTCGGTCAAGTGAATAAGAGAAATTTTTCAATCCGAGTTCCATCAGCATCGCGCTGGTCGTAGCCAGCGTGGCCACGTCCGTGATGCTTCCCGGAATCAGCCGATAGAACAACGGCAGCTGCGTTTCCTTCGCGTAGACCAGACCGTAATTGATTTGCGGAAGATCTTCCCGGTCACGGTTGTAACCCCATTCCACTGCGTTGATCTTTTCCGCATAACTGGAAAAGGAAGTCGTATCATGGACCAG
>SUWI01000181.1 GCA_015061565.1 Lentisphaerota bacterium | reverse complement strand
TGTCCGTATTTTTCGGCAAAACGACCGATCTCTTCAGCGAAATACTGAAAGAGTGTCTTGCCGGTCACGGGACAGATCGGATAGGTGCCTTTGGGGCCGTCGAACCCCAGCCGGGTGCCTTGTCCGCCGGCGACCACGAGCAAGGCGATCTTGCCGGCAGCGAGCAGTTCACGGCCCTTGGCTTCGGCTTTGCGGTAGTATTCGGTCTGTGCGCCGTTTTCGGGTTTCATCCGGAAAAACGGGGCAGGGGAGAGATCGGCCGGGATCGCGGTTTCAGGCTTGTGCAGCACATATTGGCGGATCAGGGAATCGAGTTCGTCGAAATCGATCTCCGCGAGCTGCTTTTCGAGCCTGGCGCGGGAATCGGGTCCGATTTTTTCCAGATGTCCGGCGATACGGGTCTGCCCGTGGGCAAGCAAGGTTTCTTTCCAATTCATAAATGTAACTCCTGCATGATTTGAAATGACGATAATATATCACGTTTCCGGTCCGGGGGCAAATCCGGAAACGTTACTTTTTGCATTCTGGCAGAGCCAGACCGAGTTCGGCGGCGATCTTCCGGCAGTCGAGGACGTGACAATCGGCCTGTCCGAACTTGCCCCGGACGATCGCGCCGGCGGCATCGAACCGGGCTTCGCAGCTGCCGTAAAAGGCATTGCGTCCGTTGGCATGGCGGTACTGCGGAACGGAGTGGACATGACCGTCGTAATCCACCACCTGCAGATACTGCGGTTCGGTGCGGCGCATATTGGGCAGTTTCAGCCATTCATCCACGCCGTGGAGAAAGGTGTTGCAGCTGATGCCGGTGCCGATGAAAAGGATCTTGCCGTTCCGTTCAAGCAGTTTCCACCACGGCGACCCCACGGGTGCGGGCGTGAGCGCTTTTTCATGGCCGGCGGTGAATTCCGCGGCGTCCCGTCCGAACGCGGCCAGGGAATGGGTCGGATGCAGACTGCGGATCACGCCCGGCCGCTGGCGGAACAGCTGCGGCAGGATGCCGACGCAGGAGGGCGTTTCGCGGACATCGAAGACGGGTTGAGCGGCATTGACTTTGTCGTAAGAGATGGTCGGGAACACCAGCAGCCCCTCGTCACGGAAATAATCCATCAGCAGGTCGAGCACGGTATCGGCGCCGCCTTCCACGGGTCCGATGGCTTTCATGGAAGAGTGTATGAGCAGGGTGTCCGAGGGTTCGATCCCGAGTTTTTCCAGATCTTTTTTCAGTTGGTCTTTGGTAATCATGGTCATTGTATCCTTTTTTGATTAAGGTTGATTATTGTGAACGCGGCCCGTAAAAAGTCTCACTCAATCTGAATTCCGGTTCGGGCAGGGGCTGTCCGGCCAGAAATTGTCTCGTCAGACTCAGCGCTGCCTCAAAATCATCGGGGCTGAACCAGTAAATGGGGATGCCGTTGCGTTCCATGTTGCGGAACCAGGAATCCTGCCGTTTCGCGAACTGGCGGATCTTGATCAGCAGCTGGTCGCGCATTTCCTGAAACGTAAGTTTTCCCTGCAGGTGAAGCGCCATGTAACGGTATTCGAGTCCGAAGAATTCGAGCCGTTCCCAGGAGACGCCCTGTTCGTGAAGGCGCACGGCTTCATCCAGCATGCCGTCCGCGAGCCGGGCATCGAGGCGCTGTTCGATCCGGCGATGCAGTTCGGCGCGGGTCCGCAGAGTTCCCAGGACCAGAAAATCGTATTCGGGATGAAGTTCATTGGCGGACCGTAGCAGGGCCTGATCGGGATTTTCTTCAAGCTGTTCGATCCGGCGGATCAGGCGGATGCGGTTGTCGGGTTCGCGTTTCAGGATCTCTGATCCGGGTTCGCGATCCGCCAGCAGACGGCGCAGTTCCTCCGTGGAAAGTTCGCGTTTTGCCTGGCGTCCGGCGGGATCGGGCGCACCGCCCCGGAGCGTGTAGGAACGCAGGATCGAATCGAGGTAGAGCGCCGTGCCGCCGCAGATGACCGGCAGCCGTCCGCGCTCATGGATCGACGCGACCGCGGCATGGCAATCCCGCATGAATTCCGCCAGATTATACGGATAGTCCGGCTCGACCTTGTCGATCAGATGGACCGGAATGCTGCGGCCGGAGGGCAGGGTGTATTCACCGATGTCCTTGCCGCTGCCGATGTCGAGTCCGCGGTAGACCTGACGGGAATCGGCGCTGATGATTTCACCGTCGAGTTCTGCCGCCAGACGGACCGCAAAAGCTGTCTTTCCTGTCGCCGTTGGACCGGTCACCACCGCGATTTTGATCTTTTTCATGAGCAAAAAGCCTTTTTTTTCAAAAAAAATCACTGAATATTGACAATATATCACAAGTTTGACTGGTAATCATCCCGAAAAGAGGTTAAATTACCGAAAAAATCAGAAAAAGTTTGAAACTAAGGGTAAAAATATGGAAATGCAGAATACAATCGCAGGGGAAGTCAGCTTCAGCGGGATCGCCCTGCATACCGGAGTGCGGGTCCATATGACCATGAAACCGGCTCCGGCCAACACCGGGATCGTGTTCCGGCGCACGGATATGAAAGGTTCTCCGAGCGTAAGGGCCCACGTTGCCTGCGTGATCGATACCCGCCGGGCCACGACCATCGCCTCGCTCTCCAAGGCTTATGTGGTGCTGGTGGAGCATGTGATGGCCTCGCTCCATGCCGCTCAGGTCGATAATGTTTTCGTGGAAATGGACAGCGCGGAACCGCCCATCGGCGACGGCAGCGCACTGCCGTTCTTCAATATGATCAAACAGGCCGGGCTGAAGCAGCTCGATGAACCTGCGAAGATCTGGAGCTGTGACAGGATCGTATCCTATGAAAACAACGGAACGACCATGGTCGTGCTGCCGAGCGATAAATTCAAGATCACCTGCACGGTGGAATTCGGTGATTCGGCGCTCGGGACTCAGTTCCTTTCCCTGGAAGTGACACCGGAAAGTTTCGAACGCGAACTGGCGTCCAGCCGCACCTTCGCCTCCTACAGCGATCTGGCCCAGCTGTTCGCCGCCGGCCTCGCCAAAGGCGGCAGTCTGGACAATGCGGTGATCCTGCATGAAGGCGCCATCATCAGCAGTGAAGGACTGCGTTTCCCGAATGAACTGGTCCGGCATAAGATGATGGATATGGTCGGAGATATGTATCTTTCCGGCAAGCGGATCCACGCTCATATCGTGGCCGTGCGTCCGGGACATCCTTCGAATGTGGAGACGGTCAGGAAAATGCTCGCGGCAACCGGAGAACTGCCTGCTGGATTGTAAAAACTGAATTGATTTTTTAATCATAAGGAGAATTGTTGAAATGAGTGAAGTGTTGGATTCCAATGTGTTGCGGGCGATGATCCCCTGCCGGCCGGATATGGTCCTGCTGGACAAGGTCGTCATTGAAAGCGAGATCCGCGCGGTCGGTCAGAAAGGTATTACCATGAACGAGGTGACTTTTCTCGGTCATTTCCCCATCCACCCGATTTTCCCGGGCGTGCTGCAGATCGAAGCGATCTGCCAGCTGGCGGAGGTCCTCCTGCGCAAAAAACTTGATCCCGAACTGAAACAGGATTTCTATCTGAAATCCCTCCGCAAAGTCAAATTCCGCCGTCCGAACAATCCGGGGGACCGGATGATTATCGAACTGGATGTCACCGCCATCAACGGCGACAGCGCGGATTTCGTCGCTGTGGTCAAGAACGGCGCCGGCGTGGCCTGCAATGCGCAGGGCACCGTGGCGATCCGTCCGAAAATTCCGGACACCACTCCGATCCGTCCTTTCGGCGAATTTGACAAAGGCGTCAACTGCATCATGGATGCCCCGGCGATCCGGGAGCTGATCCCCCACCGCTTCCCGTTCCTGCTGGTCGATTATGTCTGCCAGCTGCAGGGCAGCCATGTGATCGGAGTCAAGAACCTCACGCAGGGCGAACAGATTCTGCGCACTTACGAGGACGGGTATTGTGTTCTGATGGGTGCGGTCCAGGCGGAAATAACCGCCCAGACCGGTGCGATCTACATGCTTTCCCGCGAAGAAAACCGCGGCAAGCTGGCTTATTTCATGGGAATTGACGATATGCAGTTACACCGTCCGGTGTTCCCGGGTCAGCAGCTCCGCCTCGAGATCGATATGCCCGACACCAAATCCAAATTCGGCAAAGGACAGGGCTGTCTTTACGCGGACAACGAACTGGCTTCCGCCACGACCATGCTGTTTGCGATCGTCGATCCCTGAGCGGATCCCAACGTCATGAAGCAAAAACGCCGACAGATTTTCTGCCGGCGTTTTTTTGATCAGGCATTCTGTGAAATCTCAGGGCGCCAGCAGATTTTCCGGCCCGGCACATTCCAGCAGAACGTTTTTTTTTGAAGACTTGCACTTCCCCCCTGCAAATCTTCCAGCTGGATGAAAATCTGATCTGCCCCTTCCGTCTTATTCGAAGACGAACGCACCGAACCCTTCCGGATAATGGAAGGCCGGGATCTTCTTCCAGGTCAGCCAGCAGGGATGACTGGTCCAGTCGGCGCATTTGTAGACATTGCCGTACCACACCTGGCCCGACAGCGGCAGTTTGACGCCGGCACGTTTCATGAAAAAGGACACCGGGATCTGCAGTCCCAGCCGCCAGGTGACCGGTTTTTCGATCTCGCCCGAAAGGTCGCGCGGCAGGGTGGAAAAACGCTTGATCTCACGCAGTTCCTCCTGGGTCACCGGACCCATCTTCAGCCGGGTCCCCTGACGGATGGCCTCATACAGCAGCAGCGTCCCGATGCAATTGCATTCGAAATTGAAATAAGGTCCCTTTTTGTCCGGCTGGATGAAGAATTCCATGCAGCTGTCCAGACACACCATATTCAGATCGTCCTTGAACGTGCCGCGCACATACCGGTCGCGCACCAGATAAAGAACATATATATATTGATTATCATACTGGATCTTGGCGCGGGCGTCCGGCCGGAATCCGGATGATCTGCCGTTGACCATTTCCCAGCCCATCCGGATCTCCGGAATGTTTTTCCAGTCCTTGCCGTCCCACGGAGAAGAAAGATCGACCGGACCGGCGGCCCGCTTGACCGTATAGACCGATTCGTCGGGCGTGCCCGGCAGTTTCTCATGTCTTTCGTAATAGAAGGTCAGCGGACGGTTTTGCGAATCGACTTTCGGTATGGCCACGCGATACGGATACCGTTTGCCGAGCCGGGCCGGTTTCCCCGCATCGGGCTGTTCATTCCCGCTGCAGCGGATGACACAGATTTCCCACGGATCGCCGTAGTCCGGCTTTTTGCCGCAGTTGTTCACATCGATGGCGATCTCCGCTTCCCAGCGGTCTGCAAACTGTTTCGTCCAAGTGCGGGTCTTCGGTCCGTTCCAGCCGAGAAAACAGCCGTTCTTCGCCAGTTCATCCGGATCGGCCGAACCGTCGGCAAAATTGCCGCAGCAGTCGACCGCCGCCATATAGCCGTTTTTCCCCATCGGATTGAATTCGATCCTCACATGCTCGGAACGGAAAATCGCCGGATCGTCCGGCCGCAGAATGGCTTTTTCCAGCTTGGGCATGTTCGGATCATAACAGCGGACGGCTGCAAACATCCGGGAGCGGTCTTCGCTGAACGCAAGCGAAAATTCCGTATGCCGTTCCGCCGTTCCACCGGGGACCGTGAACCATTTTCCGTATTTGGAGAAATCTCCGTCGCAAACCGTTTTCTTCGGCAGGATTTTTCCGGTGATCAGCGTGCCGCTCGGCTGTAAAAAGAAGGTTTTCAGCGGCGCGAAGGCTTTTTCCAGGTCTTCGATCCGGCGGCGGTAAACCGTGTCCGGAGCTGTTTTCGCTTTGGCTTTCGCCAGCAGTTCGAACCCGAAATCCAGATCCAGAGCCCGGAACTTTTCGTTCAGGATCGAAACGGACCGCCTGTCCTGCTGCGAGGCCAGGTTTTCCGCATAGGCCAGAAAAGTTTTCATCTCCGCGGCGGCCGGACCGAACCACAGTCTGCAATATTCATCCAGCAATGCATCCAAGTCCAGATCGGGATCCCAGAGCAGCTTGCTGTTGACATAATACATCAAATGGGTCAGCGGCACTTCCGCCAGCCGGTCCGAGGCGAAACCGGCATCGATCACCACGCCGGAAACCAGCGGACGCTGCGCCTTGCGGATCTGCTGCAGGCCGTGCATGAACCAGAATCCCTGACGCGGAGACGCCGCGCACCCGAACTCGTTCCACCATTCGCGCTGCTGCATCGGATATTTGCCGAACCAGTCCCCCAGATCGGCGATCTGCTTTTCATATTTGTCCCGTCCTTTCTGCTGTGCATAGACAACCACGCTCTGGCTCTTCGGCTGGAATTTCAGGCTGCCGGTCAGCTTTTGACGGTATTCCGGAAGCGGGAAACCCGTGCGGCAGATCAGAATCCGGTCCGGATGCGTTTTCCGGACTTCCGCCGCCACCGCCAGATAGAAAGCGGCCATGATGTCATCATTCACCGGTTGTGGAAAGACCTTTTTCGTCAGCCAGGTCTCCAGATCCCGTTCATCGTTGGTACCGCGCAGGGACGGCAGGACCAGTTCCAGTTCTTTCATCTCCGGATTGGCATCGAACATCCGGCGTGCGTGCTCGGCACAAGCCAGCTGGAAACTCCGGTCGGTGAAACGCGGGAAGACGCAGCCATCGTTGGTGAGCAGCCGGTTTCCTTTTTTATCCATGGCCGCCCATTCGGGCCGGGCGCCGTATTTCAGGACGGCGGCGAGCGGCAGCACTCCGGCCGGTTTCAGACTGGAACCGCTTTTCAGCCGGCGGAACCACATGGCGCTTTCCGGATCGCGGTCCGGTGCGCCGCCGCAATACACCCGCCGGGCGAATGCCGCGGTTTTCGTTTCCCGGAAATCCTTCACGCTGACGGACTTCCGGTGCGGAATGACGGTGCCGTCCTCATACGGTGCATAGAAACGGACTCCGAGATGTTCCAGGAATGCGCTGACCGCATGCATCGGGCCGCAGTCTTCCTCGGCAAACGCAGATTCCGCGCCTCCGGACAAGAGCCGGCTCTGCGGATGCAGGTTCTTTTCGTAAAGCGGCTTGAGCGGCTTGAACCGGGTCGCCGGTCCGGTCAGCACGGCCAGATTGCCTTTGACCTGGATATCATATCCGGACCGTTCGAAAGCCGGCATCCGGTATCCGGTCTTGCGTGTGGCCTCACTTTCCCCGATGCAGATCCGGTTTTCGGCCTGTACCCGGTCCGGCGTGACGATCCGCAGTTTGGCACCGGAGATTTTTTCCAGATGCAGCTGCAGGTCACGCGCGGCCAGCAGGGTCCCTTCCGGGGCATTTTCCGCAACCACGATTTCTGAAACCGGCTTGCCGTCTTTGACCAGATCCATGGCGGACACGGTCATCGCACACAGGACGGCCGCGAATATCTGACATTTCCAATTCATTTCATATCCTTTCGGTTGAAGTTCAAGGGTGCAATATAATTCCGGTCTGCGGGAAAAGCAACCCTGAAACGGATTTTTACCGGGCCGTTTTTCGAAATGGGCCGGTTCCCGTCGAAGGCGGAAAAATGTTTTCGTTTTTTTTTGAAATTCCCCTTGCTAAAATCACCGTCCCGAAGTATATTACAGATTCCGAAACGATGCAAACAAGGAGAATTTGCTGATGAAGGTTTTCAATTTCAACGCCGGTCCGGCCATGCTGCCTGCTGCAGTCATGGAAAGAGCCCAAAAAGAATTCTGCGATTTCAACGGAACAGGATGCGGTATCCTGGAACATTCCCACCGCGGTTCCGCGTTCCAGGCGGTTCTGGACAGCTGCAATCTGAATATCCGTGACGTCTTCGGCGTCTCTGCCGATTACGATATCGTCTACATCCAGGGCGGCGCCAGCATGCAGTTCGCGATGATCCCGATGAACCTGATGAAGGGCGCGGCCGATTTCGTCGACACCGGCACGTGGTCCTCCAAGGCCATGAAGGAAGCCAAAGCGTTCGGCGAAGTCCGCGTGGCCGCTTCCAGCAAAGAGACCAAGTATGACCATATCCCCGATTTCGCGGAATGGAAGCTCACCGATGACGCCAGCTATGTGCACATCACCAGCAACAACACGATCTACGGCACGCAGTACCGGTCGTTCCCGAAGACCAAGGCCCCGCTGATCGCCGACATGTCCAGCGACATCATGTCCAGACGCGTCAACGTGTCCGATTTCGGCATGATCTACGCCGGCGCGCAGAAGAACCTCGGCCCCAGCGGTCTGGCTCTGGTGATCATCCGCAAGGACCTGGTCGCCCGCACCCCGGAAAACATCCCGACCATGCTGAAATACACCACCTACACCGAAAACAACTCCCTTTACAATACGCCCCCGACCTTCGGCATCTACATGATCAAGCTGGTCACCGACTGGATGAAGGAAGTCGGAGGTCTGGAAACGATCGAAAAATGGAACAACGAGAAAGCCGCTGTGCTGTATAAGGCGATCGACGATTCCAACGGTTATTTCCGTACCCCGGTCAAGAAGGACAGCCGTTCGTTCATGAACGTGGTGTTCCGTCTCCCGACCGAGGAACTGGAAGCCAAATTCCTGAAAATGGTCACGGAAAACGGCATGATCGGCCTCAAGGGCCACCGTTCCGTTGGCGGTCTCCGCGCCAGTATCTACAACGCCATGCCGCTCGAAGGCGTGGAAAAACTGGTCGATCTCATGGAGACCTTCCGGAAAAACAATTGATTCGGAAGTAGAAGGCGGACGGGGTTTTCCCTCCTGTCCGCCTTTCTGAGCAGAAAAGGAGGGAAAAAATGCTGCAAAAATATTCTGTTGAAAACGGCAGACTGGTGCTGAATGCTCCGGGCATTCCCCGGATCAGCGTCTACAACCGGCCGGACGAAACCGAGCGGCGTTTCCTGATCGATCAGTGCGGTCTGGATGAACATACGCTCATTTCCTCCACCGACCCGAACGAAACTCCCCGTATCGAATTCGAAGAAAATCACGCCGCCATCATCATCAAATACCCGAAGAATTATTCCGCAGAAGACAATTATTTTTTCCGTGTCAAATCCATGGGGATCTTTCTGTTTTCCGCCGAGCAGTCCATCGTGATCGTATTGGATGACGACCAGTTCATTTTCCCGACGGGGAAGATCCCCGGTTTCCAGTGCCGGACGCCGCAGGATGTCCTGCTGCGTCTGCTTTACCAGATCATCCGGCATTTCGAACAGCACCTGCGCACCATCAACACCGTCAGCGATGAACTCGAGCATGCCTCCAACGGTTCGATGGAGAACAAGAATCTCCTGAGCATGTTCACCCTGGCGAAAGGTCTGGTGTATTATCAGAATGCTCTGAACGGCAACCGCCGTCTGATCGAACGCATGAAGAGCGCGGAAGCCGGCACCGGTGCGCGGATGATAGGGTTCACGCCCGAGAATCTCGAACTGCTCGAAGACCTGGCGATCGAAAACCAGCAGTTCCTCGACCAGTCCCGGATCTACTACGAAGTGCTCGGCGGCCTGCTGGATGCGCGGGCCTCGATCATCAACAACGACCTCAACGTGATGATGAAGAACATGAACGCCATCGTGATCGCGATCTCGGTCCCGACCTTCTTCACCGGGGTGGGCGGCATGTCCGAATTTACCGCTCTGTTTGCCGGGAAAGCGCCCTCGTATCTGGCCTATCCGCTGTTCTTCGGTCTCATGGTCCTGCTGGCTCTGGTGATCTACTGGCTGATCCAGCGGGCATACAGTTCCCGATGAAAGGAGGCTTCCAATGCCTATTTACGAATATATCTGCGAAAAATGCCATCACGAATTCGAAGCGCTGGTGCCGAACTCGAATTCCGTTCCGGAGGACGGCTGTCCGAAATGCCATTCCGCCAAACTGAAACGGAAGCTTTCGACTTTCTCCGCCCGGGTCCCTTCCGGCAGCGGCTGTGCCCAGGCTGCCGATTGTCCCCACGCCTCCCACAGCTGCGGTTGCGGCTGCGGTTGCGGCGGACATCATCACCATTGAGGCAGGCATGAACAAGAAACAGCTGGCTGCCCTGATGGAAAGTCTCGGCGTGGCGCCCAGCAAGAAACTCGGCCAGAATTTCCTGGTCGACCAGAATTTTGTGGAAAGCATCGTCCGCGACGCGAAGATCAAGCCCGATGACCGGATCCTCGAGGTCGGTCCCGGGTTCGGCGCCCTGACCGGTCTGCTGCTGGATACCGGCGCTCAGGTCGCCGCCATCGAATTCGACCGCAAGCTCGCCGCCTGGCTCCGCGAACGCTATAAAACCACTTCGCTGAACCTGATCGAAGGCGATGCCTGCAAAGTCAATATCCCCGCCATTTTCGGCGAAGACACACCCTTCCGGCTGATCTCCAATCTCCCTTATTCGGCCGGTACCGTGATCGTGGCCAACATGCTCACGCTGAAAACCCCGCCGACGGAAATGCTCGTGATGCTCCAGAAGGAAGTCGGCATGCGCCTGGCAGCGGCCGCCGGTGAAGAAGAATACGGCGCCCTTTCCGTCCGTGTCCAGAACATGTATCAGGTCAAATGCGTGCGGATCGCCCCGCCGGACCTGTTTTTTCCGCGGCCCGAGGTCGATTCGGTGATCCTGCGCCTGACGCTCCGTTCTGACCGCCCCGATCCCATGGTTTTCAAACGCTTGACTACACTGGTCAAACTTTCTTTCGCGCACCGGCGCAAAAAGATGTTCAAGCAGGCCGCGGCCGCATTCGAAGCTGAAAAACTGGGGGCGGCCATGGACCGGCTGGGCATCAGCCGCGATATTCGCGCGGAGAAAGTCACGCCGGAACAGTTCCGCGCACTGGCGGAGCTGCTGGAGGACAGTCCACATGGCTGAAATCCCGGCCATTGAACTGCTGGCTCCGGCCGGCAACCCATCGGTGGCGCTTGCCGCTTTCGATGCCGGAGCCGATGCGGTCTACTGCGGCCTGCGCAAATTCAACGCCCGGGAACGTTCCGAAAATTTCACTCAT
>SUWI01000180.1 GCA_015061565.1 Lentisphaerota bacterium | reverse complement strand
CATGACAATCTCTCCCCTGGAAGGAAAAATTATGATCGGAAATCTGCATCACCAAAGCTTTTCCTATAAAAAAACCTCTTTCCCGCCTTTGAAGATATATATTACCATCACGAAACATACCAATGCTGTCGGCTCTTTCTCGAAATCACAGCCGACTCCCGCGCCTGCCGTATCCGGGAAAAGCAAAGACGAACTGATGAAAGAGGTGCGGGAAATCGAACTGAAATACCGGGCGGGGAAAGCAAGTTTTGCTGAGCTCAGTCAGGCACAGGAACGTCTGAATGAAATTCTTGTCAAAGAAAGAAATTCAAAAAAACCATGACTTCTCTCTGAAGCCTGAACTGGAAGGAAAAAACATATCCGGCGCGCGGCGATGTATGGTAAACAAAAAAGGAGCGGACGATCATGATTCAATGCTGCAAATATATGAAGCCGATTGCGTCGGCAGTCTTTCCGAAACTGAAACGGATCGTGCTCCCTGCGGCCGGGATCTTTATGCTGACCGGCTGTCTTGATCCTGCCCGGGAAGCGGATTTCGGTTGCAAGGCGGCCGCGGCTTACGGCAATTACGATTCGGCTGTCCTGAACATCACCCGCGCCGCGGAAAAACCGAAGGTCCGCGAGATGCTCCGGGAACATCCCGTCGCGGCGGCCTATTATCTGCGGGTATTGGCGATCGCGGAACAATACCGCGGCAATCTGAAGGAATCCGAAAACGCCTTCCGCGAATCGAAAAAGCATCAGGCGCATCCACTGACTTGTTTTGCCCTCGCGCGGTTTGCCTTGCGGTCCGGTGAAGTTGCCCTTGCCGAAAAGGAGATCGTGGAAATGGAATCTCTGCTGAGTAGAAAAGAACCCTGGAAATTCAATTATTATGATTTTCTGCTGGCATTGCTCCCCGGCGAACAGCACGACAAAATGCTCCGCATACCCAAGCACGATTTCCTCCGGTCGAGACTGAAGTGGCTGAAGCAGGAACTTGCCGCAGTCCGGAAACTGCCGGAAGGGTGTCTGCCGGCGCTTTCCGGCGTTCCGCTGCCCGGCGCGGGAAAACTCTGCTACGGGATGAAACGGACTGATTTCCCGCCGGAACTGGGCAAGCCGACCGGGACCGAGGCCTTGCGCATAAACAAACACGCCATGCCGGGGTTGGTCGGGTATTTTTATGTTCTGCCGGATGGAAAACGGGCGGTCTGTCTGGCGGTCTCGAAACAGACGGACCGGCTCGGCGATATCTTTCTCGTTTCATGGCCGTTGAGAATGCAGCGGGGCGCAGCCTGGGTGCGTTCGAAAAATGAGCCGTATGTGATCGGCAGCGCCAAAGCCCCGAAATAAAACCTCATTTGCACAGCCGGACCTTGAAGGCATAGCGGAGATCATCGGCGGCGGTGATTTTGTGTCTGAGGTATCTCGGGTTGTTTCTGCCCATGGTATGCCCGGCGGAAAAAGATCTGCAGTTCGCGGCAGCACTTCGGATTCGCCAGCAATTTTTTTAGCGGGGAATGCCGCGTGGAATGCGTTTCAGCCGCTTTTACCGCAACTCTTATCTCGGGGTCGTTTCCATCGTATGACATCCAGGAACGACCGGTGATTATTTCAACGGACATGACAGCCAAAACTCCTTGTGACGCATTTTCCTAGTTGCAAATATGGATTTTGGTCGGGCCGCGATCCAGGAATTTTGAAAGCAGGAATTCAAAGAGTTTCGGATCCTTTTTGGCGGCATCGAAGAGATCCTGCCATTCCGACCGCTGAAAGACTTTTGCTCCGGTGCAGCCCGGTTTTTGGGACAGAATCTCAAATGCCTTTGAATAAGCAGAAATTTCATCTGCCGATAAAACGGTCAAGGATAAGGCAAACAAGAGAGCGAAGATCATCTTCATCTTTTCATCCTCCGGCATTCAAATTTCTTCATACTATACTCCTTCCCATATCGCATTGCAAGCCGTGATTGCTTTGCCGGGACGGCCGAAAAATCGGAAGCATGATCAACCGGACCACCGGAGGACGATAAACTTTTCCGGTTTTTCACGTGAAATATTTGTAATTTCGGTGAAAAGCTGTATATTAATAATTTATTGATAAACTGAAACATAAATCGGAGCGATGCGATATGACCAAACCAGAAATGCCCAAAGCATACGAACCGGCAGCCATCGAAGAGAAATGGTATACCAGCTGGGAATCCAACCGCCTGTTCCATGGGGAACCGAAACCGGGAAAGAAAGCGTATTCGATCGTGATCCCGCCGCCGAACGTGACCGGGATCCTGACCATGGGACACGTCCTCAACAATACGCTGCAGGACATCCTGATCCGGTGGCACCGGATGCGCGGCGAGGAAGTCTGCTGGTTCCCCGGCACCGACCATGCCGGCATCGCCACGGAAAGCAAAGTCGACAAAGTCCTCCGGGAAAAGGAAGGGATCGACCGCCGCACCCTCGGACGCGAAAAATTCATCGAACGCGTCTGGGAATGGAAAAAACAATACGGCGGCACCATCATCAAACAGCTCCGCAAGCTCGGCACTTCCTGCGACTGGGAACGCGAACGCTTCACCATGGATGAAGGGCTTTCCGATGCGGTCAAACAAGTTTTCGTGCAGCTCTACAACAAGGGCTACATCTACCGCGGCAAACGCATGGTGAACTGGTGCCCGGCGGCGCAGAGCGCACTTTCCGACGAGGAAGTGATCTACAAGGAAGTCAAGGGCAAATTCTGGCATTTCCGTTATCCGCTGACCGACGGCTCCGGGTATCTGGTGGTGGCCACGACCCGTCCGGAAACCATGTTCGGCGATACCGCCGTGGCGGTTCCGCCTGGCGATCCGCGGTATAAACACCTGGTTGGAAAAACGGTGAATCTGCCGCTGACGGACCGTCAGATCCCGATCATCGAAGACCCGCATGCCGATCCGGAAAAGGGGACCGGCTGCGTGAAGATCACGCCGGCGCACGACCCGAACGACTATCAGGTGGGCAAACGCCACAACCTGCCGTTCATCAACGTGATGAACCGCGACGGGTCGATGAATTCGGTCTGCGGCAAATATGCCGGGCTGGACCGTTACGAATGCCGGAAGCAGTGCGTGGCCGACCTGGAACAGCTCGGGCTGGTGGAAAAGATCGAAGATATCGTCCACAATGTGGGCTTTTCCGAACGCGGCGGCGTGGAGATCGAAACGCTGCTCAGCGACCAGTGGTTCGTCAAGATGGACGAACTGGCCAAACCCGCCATCGAAGCGGTCCGCAACGGCACGATCAAATTCTATCCGGAACGCTGGACCAAGACCTATTTCCACTGGATGGAGAACATTCAGGACTGGTGCATCAGCCGTCAGATCTGGTGGGGACACCGGATCCCGGCGTGGTACAAGGATGCGACCGATGAAGTGTATGTGGGCGTGAATCCGCCGGAAGGCGAGGGATGGCGGCAGGAAGAGGACGTGCTGGACACCTGGTTCAGCTCCTGGCTGTGGCCGTTCTCGATCATGGGCTGGCCGGAGAAGACGCCGGAACAGGAATTCTTCTATCCGACCAACGATCTGGTGACGGGTCCGGACATCATTTTCTTCTGGGTGGCGCGCATGATCATGGCCGGCTACGAGTTCAAGGGAACACATCCGTTCAGCAACGTGTATTTCACGAGCATCATCCGCGACAATTTGGGACGTAAACTTTCGAAATCGCTGGGCAACTCGCCAGACCCGCTGGACGTGATCGCGCAATACGGCGCGGACGCGCTGCGG
The DNA here is from genome assembly GCA_015061565.1 of Lentisphaerota bacterium. Lineage (GTDB taxonomy): Bacteria > Verrucomicrobiota > Lentisphaeria > Victivallales > UBA1829 > SIG94. The sequence goes on along the minus strand of SUWI01000180.1, from coordinate 7,244 downwards.
TTCTCGATCATCTACATTGCCCCGATCGGACTGGACATCCAGTATTCCAACGAGAAATGCGAGATCGGGCGTAATTTTGCGAACAAATTGTGGAATGCGTGCCGTTTCCGCACGCTGCAGGGGCCGGTTTCGCCGAGCTTCCGCAAGCTCGAAGGGATCGACATCGAAAAACTTTCCGCCGACGAAAAATGGATCCTGGCGTGGACCAACCGCACGATCGAAGCGGTTCGCGGCGCGCTGGACGGTTTCAAATTCCACCAGGCAGTGCATGAAATCTACGAAATGGTGTGGAGCACGTTCTGCGACTGGTTCATCGAAGCGAGCAAGCCGCGTCTGCACGGCACTCCGGAAGAGAAGGCGCAGGCGCTGGCCGTGCTGGATTTCGTGCTGTGGAAACTGCTCCGTCTGCTGCATCCCTTCATGCCGTTCATCACGGAGGAACTGGCGCATCAGATGGGATTCATCGAGGACGGCGAAAGCATCATGTATGCGCATTTCCCGGAAACCTTCGAGGCGCTGGGGCTGGCCAAGCTGATGGATGACGCCGACGACGTGCTGGACCAGGTGGAAGACAAGTTCCAGCTGATCCGCGCGGGCCGCAATCTGCGGGTCTCCTACGACATCCCGCCGGCGCGCAAGCTCAATTACCATGTGAAAGCCAACACGCAGGAAATGGCGGATTTCCTCAATCAGGAAATGCCCGGCCTGCTGCGGATGCTGAACGCGGAAAAAGTGACCGTCTCGCTGGAAGAATATCATTCGGACGACGGTTCCGCGGCGCCTTCGCTGCTGGTGAATGCCGGTCTGATCTATCTGCCGCTGAAAGGCGTGGTGGATCTGGAGGCGGAAAAAGCCAAGCTGCATAAACAGCAGAAGGAACTGCAGGGCTGGATGAGAGGTCTGGAAGGCAAGCTGAAGAATCCGGGCTTTCTGGCGAAAGCGCCGCCGCAGCTGGTCGAAAACACCAAAGCCCAGCTGGCGGAAATGCAGGAAAAACTCAAACGAGTGGAAGATGCGCTCAAAACCCTCGAATAAAAGAGGAACGGAAAAATGAGCAGAACAGATACGATACTGGTGCTGGATTTCGGTTCGCAGTACAGTCAGCTGATCGCCCGGCGGATCCGCGAGTGCAATGTTTACAGCCGGATCGTTTCCTTCCGTACAACGGCGGAGGAGATCCGGAAAGAGGCGCCGGCGGGGATCATCCTGAGCGGCGGACCGGCGAGCGTGTATCAGGACAATGCGCCGAAGTGCGATCCGGCGATTTTCGAACTCGGACTGCCGATCCTGGGGATCTGCTACGGCATGCAGCTGACCGTGCAGACGCTGGGCGGAGAAGTCGCCCGCGGCAAGGCGCGCGAATACGGCAAGGCGGAAGTGGAGACCATTGCACCGTCCCCGCTGTTCGAGGGCGTTCCGACGAAAAGTCAGGTCTGGATGTCGCACGGCGACAAGGTGACGAGAATTCCGGAAGGCTTTACCGCGTTTGCCTCGACGGCCAATACGGAATATGCGGGGATCCAGAATGCGGGGAAATCGATTTACGGCATTCAGTTCCATCCGGAAGTGGTGCATACGGTGAACGGACAGCGGATGCTTTCCAATTTCTGCCGTCTGATCTGCCGTTGCGAAGGCAACTGGAACATGGCGTCATTCATCGAAACGGCGGTGAAGGAGATCCGGGAAAAGACGCAGGGCGAAAAAGTGATTCTCGGGCTCAGCGGCGGGGTGGATTCCTCGGTGGCGGCGGCGCTGATCCACAAGGCGATCGGCGACAAGCTCACCTGCATTTTCGTGAACAACGGACTTTTACGCAAAGGCGAGGCGGAACGGGTCCGCGAACTGTTCGGCGAAGTTTTCAAGATCCCGCTCAAATATGTGGATGCGACCGACCGTTTCCTGTCGAAACTGGCCGATGTGCGCGAACCGGAAAAGAAACGCAAGATCATCGGACATGAATTCATCGAAGTGTTCGACGAGGCCGCTTCCGAGATCAAGGATGTGAAATTCCTGGCGCAGGGCACTACTTACCCGGATGTGATCGAAAGCGTGCCGATCGACGGCAATCCGAGCGCGATGATCAAGAGTCATCACAATGTGGGCGGTCTGCCGGCAAAGATGAATCTGAAGCTGCTGGAACCGCTGAGCCGTCTGTTCAAGGACGAGGTGCGTGAAGTCGGCCGGAAGCTGGGGCTGCCGGAGGAAATGGTGATGCGTCAGCCGTTCCCGGGACCGGGGCTGGCGGTGCGTATCGTCGGACCGGTGAATGCGCATGATCTGGAAATCCTGCGGAATGCCGACCAGATCATAGTCGAGGAAATGAAAAAAGCGGGGCTGTATTATAAGATATGGCAGACTTTTGCGGTATTCATACCGGTGAAAACGGTTGGTGTAATGGGCGATGAACGCACCTATGACAGCGTGATCGCTTTGCGGGCGGTGGAAAGCCGCGACGGGATGACCGCCGACTGGGTGGAGCTGCCGTATGATCTGCTGGGACGTATTTCCAACCGGATCGTCAACGAGGTGAGCGGAGTGAACCGCATGGTCTATGATGTCACCTCGAAGCCGCCCGGAACGATCGAGTGGGAATAAAGCGGCGGGCCCCTGACGATGGAAATACTTGGCGGTCTGGCAAAAGGGATGAATCTCAAGGTCCCCGCGGGAAGGGAAGTGCGGCCGACTTCGGTGCGGTCCCGGCGGGCGCTGTTCGACATGCTGGGCGATCTGACCGGAAAACATTTCTGCGATTTTTTTGCAGGGAGCGGTGCGGTCGGGATCGAAGCGGCGAGCCGCGGCGCATCTCATGTCCTGCTGGTGGAAAAAGCGCCGGCTGCCCTGGCGGCCGTCCGGGACAATGTGAAACATGCCCAGGCCAGCTGTCCGGATACGGTGTTTCAGATCCTGCCGGGCACCTTGCCGGAATGTCTGCACAAGCTGACGGCTGCAGCGGTGTCGCCGGATTTTATCTTTGCGGATCCGCCGTATGCGGAATCGGCCGGTCTGCTGGACGGTATTTTGCGGAACGGGGATTTCAGTGAATGGGCCGGTGATGCGCTGCTGCTGTGGGAGCTGCCGGATTATCGGAGTCAGCTGAAAGTATTTCCCGAAAACTGGAGACTGAAGACGATCCGGGAACTGGGAGCATCGCGATTTTTACTGATCGAGAGGCTTAAAAACGGCGAATAACGGTTTTTTTTGCAAAAAAAAGCTGTTTTTTTTCAGAATCCGGCAGTTTTTCATTTGAAAAGCGGAAAAAACAATGTAATGTAAATAACAAATTATAAATAAAAGTTGACAGGAGATAGACAATGGTTATTTTGAATCGGGTCATGAATATTTTGATCCTGCTGGCGGCAATTGCGGCGGTGGTATTTTCGTATCTGCTTTTCAGCAAGCGGGAGAAACTGGTGAACGGGTGGGCGCAGATGGCCTCGGCCATTACGACTGCGGCCAAAACACTGGATGACGGCGGCGCATCGGGTACCACGGCGGTCAAGGATCTGCCGGATGCGAAACTGAAACATACCAATTCCGATGAACTGGGTCAGGTCCTGCCGAAATTGAAAGACAATATTTCCAAAGTGATAACCCAGCGTAATGATCTTTCGAAATCCATGCAGGATGCAGCCGCGAAACTGTCGATTGCCGGCGTGGATTCGAAGAATATCAAGAGTGTGACGGCCTATAAGGACCAGGAACGCATCTTCCTGAAAGGCGTTCAGGATTTCCGGAACGGCCGTGATACCGTTTCCAGAGAATATGCCAATACTTTCAGCAAGTTCGGGGTTTCCGTCTCCGCAAATGATTTGAACGATCCCAAAAGGAGCCGGGAAGCAATCGACCGAGGCAATGTGCAGATCCAGGATGCGCTTGACCGGAGAAATACGTATGCATCTTCTCTGGGACAGCTCGCCAGAGCGGCCGGAGTCGCTGCTCCGAATGTGAATGGTCCGGCCTATCGCGCCGAACTTAATAAAACGGTGGCCGCCGTCAAAAAGAAAACCGCGGAGTTCAATAAGACCAAGAGTCTGCTGGCTGCTGAACAGCGGAAGACCAAGCAGCTGACCGCTCAGCTGGAGAAGCAGACGAAAACGCTGAAGAGTGTGAGCGAACTGAAAGATGCCAGAGAGAGAGAAATCAACCGTCTGAACAATATCCTCAGCAAGGACGGTACTTTGAAGATCCCGGAAAAATTGCTCACGTCCAAAGATCCCGAATGCTATAAATATGTCAAAGGGATCATCGAATACATTGACAAGGATTATGGTTTTGTCACCATCAATATCGGTAAGAATTATTCCTTTATTCAGGAGTATGGGACCAAGCAGAATCGGGTTCTTTTCCCGCTGCAGGCCGGAAAGATCATGACCGTGGTTCGCAATCCTGATTCAGACAATCCGGTTTTTATCGGTAAGATCATAGTCACAAAAGTGGATGACAGTTCTTCCGTCTGCAATCTTCTCACCGGAAAATCTGAAAACATACAGGAAGGCGATGTGGTTTTCTTCACGGATGAAGATATCGAAAAGGCTCTTTCCGCCAAGCCGAAAACCGCCAAGAAATAAGGAGATGGCCAAATGTTCTCATCACCGATTTTCACTGTTACTGCGGTTCTGACTTTTCTTTCTCTGGTGGCGATCCTGGTCATGCAGGCCCTGGAGATGAAGTGTTACGGCATGTTCTGATCCATTCAGTTATATGACTGCCGCAAAAGTTCCGCACAACTTTTTTTGGCTCTTCTTCTGTTTCGTTCTTCTGTTTCTGCTGGTTTCGTGTACCGATTATGAACGGGACGGAGTCAGTCCCCGACCATTCAACGAGCCTGCCGAATGGGAATACTATCCCTACGGCAATGCTTTCCGCAACTGATTTCCTGATTTCTTTTTACAATTCCGAAGGAGTTATTCTGTTATGGCGAAAATTCAAATCCTGGGCAGCGCGGCGGCGGAAGCCATTCCCGCGATCTTCTGCAACTGCCGCGTGTGCCGTGAGGCGTGGAAGAACGGGGGCAAGGACATGCGGCTGCGCGCGGCTTATAAAATCAACGATCATGTCCGCATTGATTTCGGCCCTGATTCCATCGCGCAGGAATACCGGTATCAGCTGCATTCCGAAAACCTGAAGCATCTTTTCATCACCCACAACCATGAAGATCACTGGGTGACCGACTTGCTGCACTACCGGATGCCGGGTTTTTCCGTGGTCGATGAAACGAATATCCTGAATATTTACGGAAACCAGGGGGTCATCCGCGAGCTCTTCAAATTTTTCTGGAACAAGCGCACCTTCAATGGGGATTGGAAGAAATTCCGCCTTAATCCCGTGGTGCTTGAGTCATTCAAGCCCGTGGTCCTGGAAGAGGAAGACATGGAATTTTATCCTTTGAATGCGGACCACATGATCGGCATACCGGGCGAATTCCCGCAGTTCTTCGTCTTCCGGACGGGATCATCCTGGGCGATGGTCGCCAATGACACGGGTTATTTCCGCGAGGAGACCTGGCAGTTCCTGGAAGGGAAGAAATTCAAATTCGATCTGGTCATCACCGACTGCACTGGCGGTCTGCTGGATAACGAACGCGGGCACATGAGCGGCAAATACGTCCTGATGACCAAAGAACGGCTGGAAAAGATCGGCAGCGTCACTTCTTCCACGCAATATTACATCAATCATTTTTCGCATAACGGGAAAGCCACCCATGCCGAACTGGAGGCAAACTACAATCCGCACGGCATCCAGGTCTGTTATGACGGATTGACGATCGAATACTGATTTTTACCAGTCAGCCAGGGCCGGACGCAGATTTTCCTTGGCCGGGGAAATCTGCGTTTTCACTTTCTTATGAGGCAGGTTCCGTAATTTTGCGGAGAATCGTTTCCGCGGCGGATGACGGCATGGGGATCCGGACCGCTTCGGGATGCTGGGTGCGGAACCAGGTGTTCTGACGGCGTGCGAACTGCCAGGTGGCGGTCGCGATCCGGCCGGGCAGATCGGCGAGGGGGACCGTGCCGTTCAGATAAGCCGCGATCTCCCGGTATCCGAGCACCTGCCAGGCCGTTGGCGCCCGATCCAGCCCTGCGCCCAGGAAATGTTCCGCCTCTTCGATCCATCCGGCCTTGAGCATGGCACGGCAGCGTTCCATGATCCTCTGTTTCAGCACAGCGGGATCCCAGACCAGAACAAAAGAACGTGCATCGGGCCTCGGCGGGGTGGTTTTCCAGCGTTCCTGCAGACGGACCATCGGCTGGCCGCTCAACTGAAACACTTCCCAGGCGCGGAGCAGTTTCCTCCGGTTGGCGGCAAATCTGGCGAGATCTTCCGGATCCGCCTTCTCCATCAGCGCGGCAAGTTCGGGGAAATGTTCGTCGTTGTCGAACTGGCGGTCGATGTCAGCCCGCAGGACGGGGTCGGAGGGCATGGGGTCGAGTCCATAGAGCATTGCCCGCAGATAAAGGCCGCTGCCGCCCGCCACGATGGGGAGATGTCCGCGCGAACGGATTTCGGTCAAGCATTTTTCGGCTTCGTCGACGAACCGGAAGACATCGAATTTATCCGTCGTCTCCACAATATCGATCAGATGATGCGGGATCTCCCTGCGCTCTTCCAAGGTGGGTTTGGCGGTGCCGATATCCAGACCGCGGTAGATCTGCATGGAATCGGCAGAGATGATTTCGCCGTCCATCCTGCGGGCGATTTCCAGCGCCAGGGCGGTCTTGCCCGACGCGGTCGGCCCCATGATCACCGGAAAGGGCAGGGGCTTACTTCTTGAAATGGACATAGTTGAGGGCATCCGGATCGGTTTTCCGTTCCGGACGGATCAGGGAGGAGACGATGTAAATGAACACTCCGACGCAGATGCAGGAATCGGCCACATTGAAGGATGGCCAGACATATTTTCCGATATAGAACTGCAGGAAATCCACGACTGCGCCGCGGAAAATCCGGTCGATACAGTTGCCGAGGATGCCGGACAGGATCAGCAGGATGGAAAAATAGCGTTCTTTCCATCCTTCGGTCAGCTTCCGCAGGAACCAGATGGCGGCGAAGAACACGGTGCCGGAAATGGCCAGCAGGATCCAGTAGCGGCCGGAAAGGATCCCCCAGGCCGCCCCCGTATTGGTCACATAGGTGAGATTGAAAAATCCGGGGATCACCACCTGCCGCGAGGCAAACGGGATCTCCCTGATGACCCAGTATTTGGTGAGCTGGTCAAGTCCCAGGAAGATCAAGCCGATCAACAG
>SUWI01000179.1 GCA_015061565.1 Lentisphaerota bacterium | reverse complement strand
AGTATTCTCCTCCCGGAGTATCGCAGGTCTCTTCGCGCGGTTCGGGATGGTGCGGATTGTAAAACTCCACGATATGGAAACCGCACTTGTTCACATAGAAGTGGATATTGCGCTTTTCAAAATAAGGCGTGTGCGTCTCCCAGACCTTCGTGTCCGGGTATTTTGCTTCGATCATCCGCCAGACGGTCTGCCCGATCCCCTGGCTGTGGCAGTCCGGATTGATGTAAAGCAGATTCAGTTCATTGCGCTGGGTGTCCGGATGAATATCCACGATAACGCCGCCGACCGCCTTGCCGTCGGCGATGATCCGAAACGCATCCGCGAATTTCCCGTGAAGGCACTCTTCTATCGTCTTTCGATCGATGACGCTTTCCTTCTGCGGACCGAATTCCTCTATCGCCGCCTTGTCGAAAGCGATCTGATTCTCCCGGACAAAAATCTCCTCCTCGGATTTATCCAGCGGTCGCAGTTCTATATTCATTTCCAGTGTCATCCGATCTGTTCCGCTTCAAAATTCGCATACATCCCCGTCCTCGGGAACGAGCAGCCGTTCTGCCGTGCCATTCCGGGCGATGAACTCGCGGATGTCCCTGCGCCAGACCGTGGCATGTCCGACATTGTCCATGTGGCTGGCGATGACCGTTGCCTTCGGCGCTGCCGCCAAAACTTTTTCAATGTCCACCAACCCCATGATGATCGGACCGAAGGGAGCGACCGCCGCACGGGCAGCGTTGACCACGATGACATCGGGGCGATGATCGCGGATGGCGGCATCAACATACTCGCACCACACCGTATCGCCTGCCAGATAGAGCGTCTTCGCTTCGGCGGAAGATTTCATCATCACGCCGCAGGCCTCCTTGCGGATAGGCAGATTTTCATAGAGACGGCCGATCTCGCCCGGCTGACCGTGAATGCAGTCCGTCTTGATGAGCGTGACTCCGTTGAAATCAATTCCTCCGTATTTGAGGACGCGCACATCGGCAAAGCCGTTTTGATGCAGGGACTCCGCATCAACTTCGTCTTGTGCAAAGATCGGCATGGTCTTGGGAATGGCCTTCATCGCCGTCTCATCGAAGTGGTCGAAATGAAGATGGGTGGCGATGACCGCGTCCACTTTCAAAATCTCCGGGATCGGCAGGGGCAGTTCATGGACGGGGCAGTGCAGTTCCGGATTGGCCGAGCCCGGAATGGGCGGACAGGCATCCTTGGGGGCAAGCCACGGATCGATGAGAAAACGGATGCCGCCAAATGTCACAATGGCGGTGGCACTTCTGATTTGCTGGAATTTCATTTTACATTCTCCATGTCAATTGATGTTATTATAAAAATCGCAGGTCACTTCCGATGACCGCCGATCTGTTCGTTCCGTTCTTTGCCGGTCGCGCCCTCCACGAAGTTCGTGCCCTTTAGGATGGCGTTCTTCCCCATCCGGTTCTTGATGCCGATGATCGCCTGCTGCAGACGCTTCTCCTTGTCCAGTTCCGCCTGTTCCTCGGCTTTCTGTTTCTCCAGCGCCTCGTAATCGGTGAAAAGATCGGGCTGGTCGGCGTCCGTATCGACCGGGATGTCGTTCTCGCTGATGATGTGGTTCGCCACCACTGTGATTCGCCGGACCAGCAGATTCGGGTCGACGCAGCGGTCGAACAGCCCCATCATCGCTCCCGTGATGATCCTGCCGGACGAGGTGAAACGCTCAAGATTGACCGAGCCGTGCGCCTCTTTCGGGATCGGCTTGCCGTAATGGTTGATGCGGACCGGGCCGTTGTATCTCATCCGCCGCATCGGATCGGAGAGATTGGATGTATCATACCCTACCGTCATCTTGCATTGGCAAATCTATAAAATGTTCTGCAAATAAATGAACATCCATTAAAGAACAAGCAACTATAAGCAAGTAATCATCAATTTTCGAGCGTAGTCATGTAGCGATCATCGCAATCACTACCAGGAGTTCTATGAGGGTGAAATCCCGTGTTTTTACCTGATTTTCCATTCGTTTGCTGTCCATCATGGTCTCTCCTTCCTTTTTTTTCGGCTGAATATGCTCAAAAACTAAACTAGTATAGCTTTATATATTATAACCGAAAAATCAGTAATGTCAAGAGATTTCGATAAAAAAAACCTTTTTTTCCGGACCGGCGGCATCAAACAGAGGCGAAAGGGCTCATCCCGAATGACGGATCGACAGGGTGGTTTTCAAAACCACATTACGCGGTTCGAGACCGGAGATCAGGTCTTTCAGCAGGGTAAAAGCGGCTTTCCCCATTTCAAAAGTCTGATAGTCGAACGAAGTGAGAGACGGTGAAATGATCTCGCACATATCGGTATTGTCGGCTCCGACCACCGCGATCTGTTCGGGAATGCTGATCCCGGCTTCATGAAGAGTCTGGATCACTCCGATCGCCATGGAATCATTCGCGCAGACAATGGCATCGGCATCCAGTTTGCCATGGATCCACAGGGAGCGGATCACGGCGGCCGCCTGTTTCCGGTCGAATTTAGCAGGAATAATATGATCCGGAGACAGACTCATCTTATGGTTTTTCAGAGCACCGAGGAATCCGCGAAGACGCTCCCTGCCGGGATACGAGGATTCAATGCCGGAGATATAGAGAAATCTGCGGTGACCGCGGCGGATCAGATGCCGGGTGAGTTCGTATGAGGCGCCGTAGTTATCCACGTTCACGCACGGCACGCCGTCGGCCGGATCGATGGAAATTCCCACCGCCTTGAAATTTTCCCGGCGGAAAGTTTCGATCCAGCAGGCCGGCATGGGAGTGCCGTAATAGATCAGACCGGCGATCTCCTTGCTGCGGAACCAGTCGAAAACCGCGTTTTCCTGCATTTTCGGAGTATGGATCTGACAGCTGAAACGGTAGCCTGCCGCATCGGCCGCATCCGCTATGCCCCCGATGATGCTCGCCACATTCAGGTCCTGAAACGGAGAATTCCGGCAGACCGAGATGTTTTCATTCAGCAGGATGCCGATATTCTTGACCTGGTCGCTGTTCATCCGCTGAGCGTGAATGTTGGGACGGTAATTGACTTGGGTGCAGAAATCCAGGATCTTCTTTTCGAGTTCGCGGCTGATCCGCTGGTTATGCGCTTTTCCGCTCAGGACAAATGAAACCGCACTCTTGCTGACCCCGAGCTCGGCGGCAATCGTGGACAGGGAATATTTTTTCGGTTTTTCCCGCTTCATCTTATCCGTTCCTTCCGTAGTTTCAGGTAAAATAGCTTCTCCTGTTTCGAATTGCAAGCGGACAACCTGAAATAATGAAATTTTTCCTGTCCGCAGACTTGACATTTCCCGCAGATGTGCTAAATTAGTATAGCGATAATTCTGGTTTTCAACCAGACGGCAAGCGAAAATGAAAGGACTGCAAGTATGGACAAAGTTAAAGTTGGAGTCATCGGATGCGGCAATATGGCGCAGCAGGCGCATATCCCGTCCATCAAAGCCAATCCGGATGCGGAATTGACCGCGATCTGTGATTTCCGCAGGAAAGTCACCGCTGATCTCTGCCGTCGATGGGATATTCCTTTTGCCACGGACAGCATTGCTGAACTGCTCAAACAGGATCTGGATGCCGTCTACATTCTGACGCCGCTGCCGGCCCATCTTGCCAACATCAAGGCAGCTCTGGCGGCAGGTAAAGCAGTCTTCACCGAAAAGCCGGTGGCCATGTCCGCCGCGGGCGTGCGCGAACTCGCCGCGATCCCCGGCAAGGGTGTCTCGGTCGGCTACATGAAACAGCATGAGACCAATATCCGCAAGATGCGGGAGATCCAAAGCCAGTCCGACTGGGGCAAACTGCTGTTCATCCGGAACCATTCTTTTGTCGGCAAACAGTGGAACGGCGCGCTGAACCAGCTGGTCAAGCCGGTCACTTCCGATGAAAAGAAGGCGCTCGATCTCTCCAATCTGGACCCCGCTCCCGCCTGGCTGAAAGGCGAACGCGATGAAAAATTCTATTCCTACGACAACCCGTATTACAGTCTGCTGGACACCGGCTGCCATTCGGTCAATCTGCTGCACCATCTGGCGGGCGTGGTTCCGAAAGTGCTGGGAGTGAACGCCGGAAACGGCGTGACCGTGGTCCATTTCGATTTTGCCGGAACTCCGGGCGAACTGGAATTCTGCGTCAACTTCCGGATGGACCGCTGGGACGAGGTGACGGAACTGTATTTCGAGCGGGCATCGGTCCGCATCCTCACCCCGCCGCCGCTGAACCGGCAGGCTTCCGCCGTGGTCGAGATCTATTCGGAAAGCAGCGGTCTGCATCAGAATCTCGTGCTGGAAGACACCCGCCGGTGGGCATTCCAGCTGGAAACCGATTGTTTCATCAAAAAGGTCAAGGAAGGCTGCTGCAGTTCCGATCTGGACGAGGCCGCCGGCGATCTCGAAGTCATTGAACAAATCTATCAAACCATCACAGGAGCATGATCATGAAAGCAGCTTTTCACACCGGAGTCAAAGAAATCACCGTCCGCGAAGTGCCCAAGCCCGTTCCGGGTCCGGATCAGTATCTGGTCCATATCAGCCATTGCGCGATCTGCGGATCCGACACCTGGTTCGACAAGCCGGCGAAACCGAATGAACCGGTCCACGGCCACGAAGCGGTCGGCATCATCGAAGCATGCGGCGCCAACGCCACGCGCTACAAGGTCGGCGACCGCGTGGTCTGCTATGCGATCAAGGGCTGCGGCAAATGCGCTTACTGCAAGGCCGGCAATCCCACCAACTGCCAGTCCGGCAGAAAGTATATCGAAGGCGGCTTCCAGCAATACGCGCTCTACGAAGACGACCGTCTGTTCCCCTGCCCGCCGGAAGCCGATTCCGCGATCGCCTCGCTGTTCTCCGATGCCATCGGTGTGCCCCTGCGCGGTCTGCGCCGCGTCAAACCCGAACCGGACGACAAGGTCTGCGTGTGGGGTCTCGGTCCGCTGGGTCTGCTGCAGGTCATGTTCCTGAAAGCTGCGGGCGTCAAGACGATCATCGGGCTGGATACCGTTGATTTCCGGCTGAAAAAGGCGTTGGAGCTTGGCGCAACCCATACCGTCAATCCCGCCGCGGAAGATCCCGTGGCCGCCGTCCGGAACATCTGCGGCGGCATCGGCGCCGACAAAGCTTATACCTATGTCCGCAACGACAAAGCCACCGAAACCGTATTCAAATGCACGAAGGAATGCGGCACGATCTGCTCTTTCGTGGGACTGAACGGCCAGGCCCCCATCAATATGCCGGAATACATGGAACGCACCCTCGTCTGGTCGTTCTATTTCACCCCGAATGAATACGAAGACAACATGAAATTCATCCGCGACCACCATATCGACCTGAGCAAGATCGTCACGCACATCGTTCCTCTGGACCGGATCAACGAAGGGTTCCTCAAACGTTTCGATTATCAGAGCCAGTCTCTGAAAGTCGTGATCAGCATGGAGTGAGCGATGGACGCCGCACTGTTCAGAAAAAAAGTCATGGGCTGCTGGCTGGGCAAAGCCGTCGGCGGCACGCTCGGCCAGCCGTATGAGGGCTGCGACGGTCCGAACGATCTGACCTTTTACGATCCGGTCCCGACCGACATGGTCCCCAACGACGACCTGGATCTGCAGGTGCTGTGGAGCTGCGTGATGGACGCCATGGAACAGCCCATGGTGGACCGGCACGTGCTGGGTCAGGCCTGGCTCGATCATGTGGATTTTCCCTGGGATGAATACGGGATCGCGATCCGCAACCTGAAAATGGGGATCCCGGCTCCTTATTCCGGCAGCTATGACAACTGGTTCACCGAGGGTCTGGGCGCCGCGATCCGCAGCGAACTCTGGGCCTGTTTGGCGCCGGGCAATCCGCAGCTGGCCGCCCGTTTCGCTTATGAGGACGCCTGCGTGGATCATGCCGCGGACGGGATTTATGCGGAACAGTTCTGGTCCGCCGTGGAAAGCATGGCGTTCGCGGAAAGTGATCTGGACAAACTGCTGGATACCGGTCTGTCGGTCATCCCGCAGGACTGCCGGTTCGCCGATATGGTCCGGGACGTCCGCCAGCAGTGTGTGTCCAATCCCGATCCGCGGACGCTCCGCAAACATATTCTGGAACGCTGGGGCAGCGAAAGTTTCACCAACTGCGTGATGAACGGCGGATTCACGGTCATGGCGCTGATGCTCGGCAAGGGCGATTTCAGCAAGTCCATCTGTCTGGCAGTCAACTGCGGACGCGATGCGGACTGTTCCACCGCCACGGTTGGAGCACTGCTCGGCCTCATCGATCCGGACTGCATGGATCCGAAATGGCTCGCCCCGATCGGACGCAAGCTGGTCCTGAACAAAGGCATCCGCAATATTCAGGCTCCGGCGACCATCGACAAGTTCACCGATCTGGTGATCAGCCTCGGCAAACGCGTCAAACTGAACGAAAAAGCCGGGGAAGTTCCCGAGCCGGACTGGAGCAGATTCACGATCTCCGCCGACTGCGGCTGGTTCGGTCCGTGGTTCCATCAGGACGACAACCGTTTTGCGCCGAAACTGCCGGAACAGACTTTCCGGAAAAGTTTCCCCGGCAATTTCGCGACTCTGCCGGGCAGCGAATTTCCGCATGACAAACTGCTGATGATGCGGTTCCGTTTCGAGCTGGAAGAAGCCCGGCTGGTCCGGATCATGTTCAACACCAATGCCAACAGCCGGGTCTGGATCGACGGTGCTTATGCGTTCGGCCGTGAAGGCGGCAGAATGGCGCCCAGTTTCCACCGTGCCCCCTGCAATCAGTTCAAGGATATGGAACTGGCGGCCGGAACCCATGAATTCCTGGCCGGGATCGCCCCGCTCGACGGCATTGAGACCATCAGTTTTGTTTTCGGCGTCAGCGACCGGAAATCGAAACAATGGATCCCGGTCAAATGGCTGTAATGCCAACTGATCGATCCTGATCACACCCCTGCCTTGACTGTGGAAAAAGGCAGGGATATTTTTATCACCGGACGGGCGTGAATGATTGGGATCCGCCGTCGATTCGGAAAGTGCCTGCCGCACGATCGGCGGTCAGGCGTCCGCCGCCGGGCAGCAGCAGATTCTCGACCGTCACTTCCGGCCATTTTTCCGGCATGCCGCGGAAGAGATAAAGTTTGTTGAAACGATCGTAGGCACACATCTGGGTGAACGCATCCAGGAAACCGCCGCAGCCGTCCAGCTGCATGATCTCGTTCTCATCCTTCGGTTTGGCAATATCGTGACGGCGATGGGCGATCAGGCTCAACATCCGGGGCAGATAGACCGTGCAGAGGCCTTCGTTGACGAAGATCTCGCGCCAGATATCGAACAGCTGCATCGGAGCCTCGCGCAATCCCATGCGGGTATAGATGATGTTCGCCCACGGAATGCACCATTCGCTCCACTTGCCGATGCCCATGGAGATCCAGTGGTCGATGCTGTTGGAAAGGACCGTTTCCATTTCCGGATCGAAGGTTTCCGGCAGGGAATCGAACGGCCAAATGCACCCCAGATGCGAATGATGGCGGTGGCAGACTTCAAGGTCCTGACCTTCCCAGATGCCGATGCGCTGTTCATTGGTGCCGGAATAGGAATCATAACCTCCGACCACGCTGAAATACGGCATTTTCTCCAGAATTTTCCGCCAGACCGGACGTTCTTCCCGTTTCAGAATGGCGGAAAGTCCGATCAGGATCGAAGCCAGCTTGCGGATCGCCGCGAGCTGATACGAAGGATTCCTACCGGCCACGGTGCTCATGTTCCGGTTCGAACTGGCATATTCCGCAGAGATCGCCAGCGGGATATTGAAGTCGCGCAGCATTTCCTCGTAACCGCGCATGATCCCGTAGATATACGGATACGCCCGGTTTTTCAGAAAATCAAGGTCATTCGTGCAGCGGAAATAATCGTAATACAGCAGTGCGGTCCAGGCGCCGCAGGCCGGGTCGAGGACCGATCCGCAGGAAATCCAGCCGCATTGCATCCCGCGGTCATCCACCGCATGGGTCTGCCACAGGGCATCGTCGACCCCAAACAGAGCCTTGGCATTGTGTTTCATCGCTGCCTGGAACGCCGGACTTTCGATCATGTCGAAAAGCGGGAGTAGATGTTCCGGCACGCCCAGTTTCGCCAGTGGTCCGTAGATCATCTGCATATTGACATTGAAATGGAAATCGCCGGACCATTTGGCTTCCTGATATTCCTCGTGCCACGGTCCCTGCAGTCCTCCGGCTTTACCGAACGGACAGGTGGCGGCGCCGAGTTTGTAGAGGCTGAAATCGTAGAACCGGTTCCACCAGGCGTCGGGCGTGGTGACGCGCGCGGTTTTCGCGCAGAACCCGCGCCACCATTTCGCAGTAAACGCGACTTGCTGAGTCATGTTCGAATCATCACCATCCTGATTCGTGTAGATTTTCCAGCCGTATGCGGTTTTTTCAGCACGGACCATGAATTCCGGATCGTCAGGCGGACAGATTTTCCAGCCGTCGGGAATGCGTTCATATTCGCCCATCCCGCGATCCGCATTGAATTTCCGTACTTTCGGAAAATCCGAGGCAGGATGCAGGGAAACACTCCGGATTATCTTGTCGGAATCCAGCACATAGAGAATATTCTGTTTCAGCACGCAGATCAGGGTGATTACTCCGTTTTCGCTCGTCTCAACATGCAGCATCGCGGATTCATAATCCAGTTCCGCCTTGAGCGGGACGATTCCTTCCGCAAAATGGAATTCAAACCGTCCGACGGCCAGCCGGCGGGGACGCCCGATAAACTGCTGCGTCCGATGGAACTGCCGGGAGACCGAATGGTCGAAATGATGCTCCTGCGCATATTCGACCAGACCGGCGTAGGAATCGCGTTCATCGACCAGTTCCCCGCCGCGGTGGTCCCACAGGTCATTCTGGTTGACCGTGACATTGAGGGTATCCCCGCCCCAGACCAGCGCTCCGAAATTGCCGTTGGAAAGCGGAACGCCGCAATGCGGGCGCGTCAGCGGAAAGGAAAAGACGATGCTTTTATTCATGAAAAAATCCTTGTCCGTAACAGGAATCAGACCAGACCGGCTTCCGCCAGATGGATCCGGAATCCGAGCTTGCGGAGGTTGTCCTGAAGTTCGCCGATATCGAGTTCCCAGACCTCTTTTTTCTGCTCGATGGACATTGCGGCGGCCAGTCCGGCGACCTGTCCGGTCAAGCCGGCCGAGGGGATGACGCGGGTGACCTCCCAGGCATCGCCCGATGCCGCGGTGCAGCGTCCCGCCGCCAGCAGTCCGCCCAGCTGTTTCGTATACAGGGTGCGGAACGGGACCTCCCAGACCGGCCCGGCTTTGCGCCAGTCGGGCAGCAATCCGACAGAATCGTCGAAATGCCGGTTGTTTTCCCCCGCTTTAAGCACATATTCGCCCGGGATGCAGTATGTCTTGCGGAACTGCGGCATCAGCGGCAGCTTGAGCGGATAACATTCCTGACGGGAAAGTCCCTTTTCCTGTTCGGACTTGTAATGTTCGCGCAGCACGCGGTGCGACTCCGTGACAAATCTCGTCACAGTCCGGCCGGACAGTCCGCGATAGGTGACCTCACGTTTGATCTCATCGGCGTTCATGCCGGGATACAGCTGCTTCTGCAATTCCTCGCTCAGCCACAGGTTGTGCGGCTCGTCCAGATTCGCCGCGGTGGAGAAAAACATATTGACGTCGCTTCCGAAATCGCCTTTGGCGCCGGGCTGATGTCCCAGCGACCAGATCGTCAGGTAATTGTCCTCTTCCAGACACTTCACCCCCGCCCGGCGCGCAGTGATGCAGGATCCGGAAGCATCGATGAAACACTGGGCGGAAATCTTTCCGCGTCCGCTTTCGTTTTCCACGATGACCGCCGTCATCCGGCCGTCCCGGCATTCCGTATCGCAGACCAGAGTGTCCAGCCAGAGGTCGACCCCGTTTTCAAGCAGCATCTCCTCCAGCGAAAGCATAAAGGCGGCGGGCGAAAAACGCGCCACGAATCGGGTGCGGCTGTTGCCTTTTTTTTCATTTTGCCAGTTTGCGGGGATCTCGCCCGGACCGTATTGATAACTGCGGCGCAGCAGTTCCTCGGTGATCCCGAAGGAAACCTGATGTCCGTTGCCGTCGCAGAGCGGCAGATAGATATAAACGAGTCCGGAAGTGGCCAGACCGCCCAGCAGGATCGTTTTTTCGACCAGCACGGTTTTTTTGCCCAGACGCGCCGCCTGCAAAGCGGCTGCGGCCCCGCCGATCCCGCCGCCGATGACCGCCACATCATATTTGACCGAAAAGTCCATTTGCATACCTCCTGATCCGAACGTCTTTTTCATTAACAGGTAATATAATCCGGGAATTCGGGAAAACAAGTTTTCAAACCGCATTGCAAGGGAAAACCGGGATTATCGGACTGTTCGCGGCTGCAGCAGCCGGCGGTGCCGACGGGGCAACAGCTGTCAGCGAAGGGCTTATTGTCTGTCTGCCGCCTTGATCCGGTGTTCCCAGTGATTCAGGGCGGCAGTCGAAGCGAAACCGAGCAGACCGGCAAGTTCTTTCCTGATGATATTTCTTCTGCTGCGCAGATCCCGGTAACGCTCCAGGCGTCTATGCTGAAGATAATCATAAAAAGATTTGCCGGTGGTCTGTTTGAAAAGACGCTGGAAATGAGTCTGGCTGTATCCGGCCAGCGAAGCGGCTTCACGGAGCGAACATTTCAGCGCCGGAAGATTCTCCAGCCAGGCAAGGACCTTCTGCACGGCGGTTTCCTGATGCAGACTGTCTGCGGCGGGAGGGGGCGAATCATCCATCAGCCGGAAAAAACGGCAGATCAGGCCGCCGACAAAATGCTGAAGTTCGGCAGCCGCCGCCGGATTGCCCGCTTCGGAACAGGTCTGATCCAGCAGACGGACAAGATCGTCCGACTCCATGATCTGATAGGAATCGATCCGGTTGTGCCGCCACAGCAGGCTCCTGAAACGTCCGGCCTTCAGCATGCACCACCAGAAAACCGCCGAGTCATC
>SUWI01000178.1 GCA_015061565.1 Lentisphaerota bacterium | reverse complement strand
CCGCCGACATCAAACTCGACGGTGATTATATCGTCTCCTCGATCTGCAGCCAGTTCCTGCTTTCCAACCGGGAAGATTTCCAGTGCCGCCGGGGCTTCTGGGTGACGGACGGACATGAACCTTCCGCCCTGTTCACCAATGCGAATTACCGGCCATACGCCACGGAGTTCAAGCCGTCGGTGAAGGAAACGGTGCTGCCGCCGCACGGCAGGGAAACGGTCGGGAAATACCATGACTGGCAGGCCCCGAGGATCCCGGTGGATTTCGATGATCCGAAAAATTACTGGCTCTTCGATGCGAAAATCGAGCGAGTCGGCAACAACACCGCCAGTTTCGAGGAAATGGAAGACCCGAAAGTCATGGCGGCCATTCTGGACGACGCCGTGAAAAAAGGCCGCAATACGATCATGTTCAGCGGCATGCATTCCCGTCACACCTACCGCAACAGCGAAGATCGCACGATCCGCTATTTCAAAAGATTCTGCGACGAAGCGCACAAGCGCGGTCTGAAAGTGATCAATCATCATGACACGACCCTGCTTTGGAATTCGGAAGGCGGCTTCCGTCTGCTGGCGGAAACCCTGGACGGCGTCAACCGTTCGACCGCGAGCCAGCTGCCCGGCGTCCAGTACTGCATCCTGTCCCCGTATTTCCGGAAACAGTGCATGGATTATCTGCGCCGGCTGGTGGAAGCCGGAGCGGATGCGCTGCAGCTGGATGAGCTCACATTCTGCAATCACGCGGGGAGCTGTCCCTCCTGCCGGGAGGAATTCCACAAGGAAACGGGCTGGTATCTGCCCGTGGATGAAACCAACAGCTGCTACCACAGCTACGACAACGATCTCTACCGCGCCTTCTCCAACTGGAAACGGGAAAAATCCGCGGAGTGGAAAACGAACATCAAAAAGGAATTCCGGAAAATCAATCCGAATCTGGCGATGCCGGGTTACGGCGCGTTCCACCTGGTGCTGTCCCCCTGGGGGCTCTGGGCGTGGAACTCCAATCTGATGAAAACCGGCCGCGGCACCAGCCTGATGGGCAAGGAATGCCTGTCTCCGAACGTGATCGCCAACGCCCGGATGTTTGTGGCCAGCCAGAAGTTCTACAATTATTTCCGTTTTGCATTCGGCATTCCGATCTACACCTGGTGCAGCACGCAGGACTGGAAGACCAGTTATTTTGCCTTCTCCACCTGTCTGATGAACGCCCAGCTGCCGCTGGACTACGGAGGCGGATTCGAGGACAAATCGCCGGGAGCGATGGACTTCCTTCCGTTCGAACAGAGTCCGGACGTGATGAACCGGCGGCTCTGCCGGGAAATGGCGCAGACCGGCATCCTGTATTCCTTCGGCAGCGTCTGCAACGACCAGACCGAAAAAATGCCGCCCGGAACGTTCGGATTCTCCCAGACCCTGGAAGAGATCCACATGCCCTATGTCTTCCTCGGTGACGACGGCATCAATTCCGAGCTGCTCAAGCGGCTGAAAGTGCTTTATGTCGGCGCCGCGGCGTGTCTTTCCGACCGGCAGATCGAGGCCATCCGCGATTTCGTCCGGAATGGCGGGACCGTGCTCCTGACCGGACGCGCCGGAACACGCAATGAATTCGGCAAATGGCGCAAGCGGTGGCCGTTCGAGGATATGCTCGGCTTCACGGTCCGTCCCAAAATGAAGAAAGTCGTCGCGATCACCGACGGGACCAGTGAATTTCCGCTGCAGGGACGCGACCTGAAATGCGTCAAGACTGTTCCGGCCGCGACGGGCAAAAGTCTGTTCCAGCTCAAAATGAAATCCGGTGAACTGGTTCCCGGCGTGATCGAGAAAAAAGTCGGCAAAGGCAGAATTTTCTTCTTCCCCGCAAGGTTGGAAGAACTGTTCTACTGCCCGGATGTTTCCTGGGGTAAAGTCAGCGATTTCGTATACGATGCCGAGCTCGCCGCTTTCTACCGCGGCATTCTCCGGAAGATCATCGGCGATACGTCGCTGCTGCAGACCGATGCTCCGGAAAAGGTCTTCATGACCCTTTACCGGGAAAAGGATCAGGTGCTGGTGCATCTGCTGAACGGTCTGGCGTCCGGTCACAGCAAAGGCGACCAGGTGCCGAACACCTTCAAGAAAGCACCGTTCCCCGCGCTGACCCGGGACATCACCATCACCGTCCCGGCGTACGGCAAGAACGAAATCTATGCGGTCTCACCGGATTTCGAGGGCAGAAAAAAAATTTCCGGCAAATATAATGCCGACGGCACCGTTACGCTGACCCTGCCGAAAGAGCTGCTCAAAGGATATACCCTGATCCGGATCCGCTGAACTGAAATTCAACATGTAACATAAGGATTTTTTCAATATGAACAAAACACTGTTTTTCTCTCTCCTGCTCGGCGGCTGTTCCATCATCGCCGCGGAAAATCTGATCGTCAATCCGCAATTCACCGTCGCGGCGGGCAAGGAACTGCCGAACGGCTGGATGCGGATCGGCAAAAACGCCAAAGCCGAAATCGTGAAACCGGAAAAAGGGCCGGCCCATGCCAAGCTGATCCATACCGAAGGAAGCACCGTAGTCATCATCGCGACCCAAGGGATGAAATCCGATACGTCATATCAGCTGACCATTCCGGTCAAAGCGGAAAAAGGGAAAAAATATGAAGTCTTCGTGCAGGCGGCCAAGCCGAAATTCCAGACCTGTTCGACCCATCCGGTGCTCGGTACGGGAGATTGGCAGCTGGTCGCGCTGCCGGTGAAGATGAGCGGATTTACGGCTGCGCCCTATTTGGGCATCTCGACGAAAGGCGCGCATACGCTGGAAATCGGTTCGCCCGTGCTCGAAGAAAACGCCAATCTGATCCGCAACAGAACCTTCTTCCAGCGCACGAAAGCCGGACTGCCGGCCAGTTTCTCCGGGGTCGGCAAAAATGTCAAATGGAAAGCTGTCATCGAAGACGGAGCGCCGACGATTATCGTGGAAGGTGCAGACAAAGCGGATAAAGCCCGCATCATTATGGTCCATACGCCCGTTCAGGCCGGGAAAAAATATACTTTCAGCGCCGAATTCAAAGCCGAAGAGGAAGATTATCTGAAGATTTCCTATCAGGAAAACAAAAAATGGAAGACTTTCGAGTCCAAAAAGATGGAAGGCAACGACAAATGGCAGCCGATCTCGGTCACCTTCTCGTTCCCGGAAATTGCGAAGATTTCCTACGGAGTCCTCAGCTGCTACGGCACGGAACCCATCTCGATCCGGAATCTTTCTCTGATTGAAGTCCAGCCTGAATCCAAATAAACCGTCATTCCGATAAATCTGAAGCACCACCATGAGAATCACATTTTCTGACAGCCGGGATTCGGTGTTCCATACCGAAGAACTGCCGGATACCCGAACTGTCCATTCCGCTGCCGTCACGCAGGAGATGATCCGCCGTGCCGGCGACACGCTGACAATCCGGTTCGAACAGCCGGTCCGGAACATTCAGGGTTATTGGACGAGCGACCAATACCGTCCGCAGATGCAGCTGCCCTGGGGTCTGAAGCTGGATTCCGCGGCCCAGCGGCAAATGCCGTTCCTGGTATGGTTCGATCAGGCCGGGGTAACCCAGGCTGCATTTTATCTCAACGATACGGCGGACGATGCCTCGCTCCATTCCCGGCTGAGCCAGTCCGATTCGGCGTTCCGGCTGGAGTGGACCATCCGGCTTTCTTCGGAAACTCGGCCGTTCGAATTCGTTGCGGACCGCCGGGCACTCCCGTTTCCGGAAACGGTTGCGTCTTTCCGGCAGCGTCTGATCCCCGAAAATCCGGTTTTTCCCGCAGGCGCCTGGGATCCGGTTTACTGCACCTGGTATGCGTTCCACGCCGCCTATACGATCCCCGAACTGGAAAAGAATGCCGCGCTCGCCGGCGAACTCGGCTTCCGCACTTTCATCCTCGATGACGGCTGGAGTTACGACACCTCCAAACGGCTGAACAGTTCCACGGTTTCCGAATGGTTTTCCGAAAACGGCGACTGGATCCTTTCCGAACGGAAACTTCCTGATTTTGCCGGCCATGTCAAACGAATTCAGGAAATGGGATTTCATTATGTGCTGTGGTTCGCGCCGTTCCTCACCGGCAATCGCAGCAGACTTTACACCAGGCTGAAAGAAGCGGATGCCATTCTGCTGGAAAGCGATGACGGTTCCGCCGCGGTCGATCCTGCGTGCCCACTGATCCGGGACGTGGTGATCCCGCGTATCATGGAGGTTTTCCGGAAATACCAACTTGACGGACTGAAAGTCGATTTTGTGGATTTTGTCCATCCGTCCCTCTCGGTTCCGCGCGGCCGGGAATGCCTGAAGCAGATCCGTGACCTGGCCGGACAGCTGAGGGAGGTCAAGCCGGATGCGCTGATCGAATTCCGGCAGCGCTACACGACCCCGGCCATGCTGCCTTATGCCACCAATTTCCGGGCCAACGACGTGCCGTTCGATTATCTGGAAAATCTGCACCGCTGCTGCCAGATCCGCATGATCCTCGGAGACGGGGTTCCGGTCCATGCCGACCCGGTCTGTTTCCACCCGGAGGAAAGCCGCGTCAATGTCGCCCGGCATATGATCGCCTCGCTGGCGGGCGTGCCGATGCTATCCGCCGACCTCACGAAAATCAGTCCGGAACACCTGGCGGTCATCCGGCGGTTCCTGCGGTTCTATCACGATCACCTGGCAACGTTCCGGACCGGACACTGGACGATCCGTTATGATTTCGGCCATGTCGCCTCGTTCACGGTGGAAAACGAAACGGAAATGATCGCTGCCGCCGTCACGGAAATCCCCCCTGCCCCGGCAGGAAAAAACTTTATTCTGATGAATCTCTCCGCAGAAGATCTGCCATTCGAGGCGGACCGGATCGAAGATTGCGACGGCAATGCCGCCGCAGTCCTGCCGCCGGGCGGGATCGCATTTCGCGGGAACAATTAATTCGAAAGGTTGAAGCATGAAACTGAAACTTGTTCTGCCGCTGCTGTTCTGCGGCGTCCTGCTCGCGCAGGAACGGGAAAATCCGGAAAAATACTGGGATTTCGACCAGCTCAAAAATGCTCCGAAATACCGCAAGGCGGAATTTCCCGATTCGCAGTATCCGAAAATGCAGGCGATCCTGTTCGACGGCGTCCCTTACAAAGGGAAACCCGCTCCGGTTTTCGCGTATGTCGGTTATCCGGAAGGACCGGCTCCGCAGGGCGGATTTCCCGGCATCGTCATGGTCCACGGCGGCGGGGGGACCGCTTACGCCTGGGCGGTCAAACGCTGGAATCAGTACGGCTATGCCGTCATCGCCATGGACTGGTACAATCAGCGGCCGGTCGGCAGCAAAGGCAAAAAACAGATCCCGCTCGAAGGCGGCAAACGCCAGGATCATGTGACCAATGTCGGAAACATCGTGCTGGCCCATTCCCTGCTGCGCAGTCTCCCCAAGGTGAATCCGGACAAGACCGCGCTGCTCGGACTGTCCTGGGGCAGCTGGTACGGCGCCATGGCGGCGGCGGTCGATCCCCGTTTCAAAGCTGCGATCGAAATCTACTGCGGCGACCGCAAGAATAACGCGCTGTTCACCAACGGCCGGTTCCTGCATGCGGCAAAGATCCCGATGTACTGGATCGCCGGCACCAATGACCGCCATGCGTTTCCGGAAACCCTGCAGGCGGCTTTCGATGAATGTCCAAAAACCTGGAACAAGACACTGATCTGCCGTCTGCCGCACAGCCACGTCGGATTCCGTTTCACCGCATGCCGGCGCATCGCCGATGAATTTCTGAAAGGCGCCCCCGGTCTGCCGAAACTCGGTAAGAACAAGGTCAGCGGCAGCACCATCAGTGCGGAGATCCTTTCCCAAGGCAAAGGCATCCGCAAAGCCGTACTGAATTATACGCAGGAAGGACCGGAAAAGGAACCCCGTTTCCGCGAATGGAAAACCATTCCGGCACAGGTCAGCGGCAAAACCGTCTCCGCCCCGATCCCCGCAGGAACTTTTCAGTGTTTCCTCTCGGTCTACGACGAACTCGACCGGCCCGACCATTACGATTACTGCTGCGGTTCCGGGGATGTGCTGCAGCTGAAAGGGAAAAAGTAAATCATGATCTCCCATCTGAAAGTCAACCTTGCGCAAAGCGCCGGTTTGATCCGCAGGCTCAACGGCGGCAACCTGGGCCCGAACATCAACCATGACAATCCCGAGATGGAAAAGCGTTTCCGCGAGCTGGAAGTCCCGATCACCCGACTGCACGACGCACCCCTGGCGAACCCCGGCATGCGGCTGGTGGACATCCATCATATTTTCGGCAGCCGGTATGCCGACGAGCAGGACGAACACAACTATTATTTCGATCAGACCGACCATTATCTTGATACCATCCGGCGCTGCGGCTCGGACATCATGTACCGTCTTGGATGCAGCATCGAATTCTCCCGACCCCGCTACAATGCCAAACCGCCCGAAGACATGGAAAAATGGAGCAATATCTGCCTGAACATTGTGCGGCATTACAACGACGGCTGGGCAAACGGACATCACTGGAACATCCGTTACTGGGAAGTCTGGAACGAG
Organism: Lentisphaerota bacterium; assembly: GCA_015061565.1. GTDB lineage: Bacteria > Verrucomicrobiota > Lentisphaeria > Victivallales > UBA1829 > SIG94. The sequence goes on along the minus strand of SUWI01000178.1, from coordinate 4,464 downwards.
CCCGACGATTCCGGCGACAACAACGGCTCCTACATGTGGCAGGGCAACTGTGAACAGTTCTGCCGTTTGTATGAAACGACAGCGAAAAAACTGAAAAAAGCGTTTCCGGAGCTCAAGATCGGCGCGGCGAGTTTCTGGAAACTGCACAACAATGCCGAAGATCCGGCACGGCACACGTTCATGCGGGAATTTCTGGAATACTGCCGCGAAAAACGGCTGCCGCTGGATTTCTTCTCCTGGCATCGTTATTCCAGCCCCGAACTGCCTTTCGACCTGATCGACGAACCCGCCGAAGCCCGAAAAATGCTCGACGGTCTCGGTTTCACCAATACCGAACTGCATAATACCGAATGGCACTATATGCATCAATGGGGGACACCTTATTATGTGAACGGCGAACATGCGCCGGGCTCCATCACCGCGGCTGCGCATTACACCTCGGTGCTGACCGCCTGGCAGGATACGCCGCTGGATATGGGTTATTTCTACACCATCGGCGGAAACGGCGCGTTTTCTCCGTTTTATCTGGCCCGCGTCCTGCCCCTCTATTACGGGATGAAGGCATTTACGGAAATCACCCGTTATCCGGAACGGCGGCAGGCCGGATCGGACCTGGAAAATCTGCGCATACTGGCCGGTGTCGGCAGCGGCAATTCTTTCGGTGTGCTGATCAGCAGTTTCCGCACGGAATCGGAGAAGGCCCTGCTGAAATTCGAAGGTCCGCAGCCCGGGGCTTGTCAGTTTTTCCGTGTGGACAGGGAACGCAAGCTGGAAGAATTTGCCGTGGAACGTTCCGGCGACACCTTCACGCTCCCCCTGATCCCCGGCGACTCGTGTATTTATCTGATGAAAGGGACTTTCTGAATGAACGGAAAATGGATCACCGATCCCGCCTATGACGGCGGAGTCAATTTTTATTTTGAAGTCAGGAAAGAATTCACGCTCTTTCCCGTGCCGGAAACGGTCATGATCAACATCACCGCCGATACCCGTTACCGGCTGTTCGCCGACGGCGTTTTCGTCGCATCCGGCCCGGTCCGCAACTCCGATTCCATCCAGTATTATGACCGTCTTGCCGTGCATTTCAACCCCCGGACGGAAAAGCATGAGATCCGGATCGAAGTCTACAGCTGCGGGAAACAGAATTTCACTTTCCATTCCGTCTGCGCGGCAGTGAAAGCCGAGTTCGAAGGAATTTTCGCCACCGGTCCGGACTGGGATTCCAGAGTCCTGAATTCCTGGCGGCGCAAGGTGGACCATTTCACCACCCAGCTCGGGTTCATGGAATGGCGCGACGACCTTCTGCCGGAATCGGAATGGCGGAAAGCGGTCACGCCCGAAAATCCGCCCCGGAAAGAACTGCGCGAAAACCGTTTGCCGCCGCTCGCCGAACAGATTTTCCTGCCCGCGGATATCTCCGCACCGCTGACCGCCGATGGAACCGGCTGCGATGATCCGTTCCACTTAGGAAGGTTTTTGCAGGACGAACCGGCCCTGCCCCTGCCGCCGGACCGGATCGAGGCTCCGGCATCGCTGATGACGCCGGACGGGCACTGCGTGATCCGGCCCGGCTCGGGCGTCCGGCTGCTGTTCGATTTTTCACATGAAGTTTCCGGCGCCTTCGAGCTGGAACTGGACGCTCCGGCGGGCACCACGGCGGATGTCACTTACGGCGAAGAGATCGTCAAGGACCGGATCTGTTCGGCCTTCGAACGCGCGACCTACCATTTCACCGATCATTACCGGCTCAAGGCCGGCCACAGCAGGATCGGAACGAAATTCGTGGACCGAGGTTTCCGGATCGTTCAGGTGGTGCTCCGTAACTTCCAGTCGCCGGTCACTATCCGCAGCGTGCACGGGATCGACCGCCGCAGACCGGAACCCCTCCGCGCCGCCTTCCATTCCAGCGACGAATTGCTGAACCGGATCTGGGAGGTCTGCGTGGAAACCATCTCGGCCTGCGCCAGCGATACGTTCACCGACTGTCCCTGGCGCGAACGCGGATTCTGGGTCAATGATCTGCTGGTCAACAATCTGGTCAACCTGACCTGTTTCGGCGGCCGGGAAATCCATCCGCACTGCTATGAGCTGGCGTTTTCGCAGGTCTGCGGCAACGGCATGATCCCGGCGATCTGTCCGCAGCCGAAACGGGAAAAAGATCCTTACATGCTGGTCTTCCCCGCCACCAACCTTTTCATGATGCTGGTCCTCGACGACTACCGGCTCTATACCGGCGATGACGCGACCGTGAAAAAATATCTGCCGGATATGGAACGGATCCTGGATTCGCTGTGGCGGATGGCGGATGACGACGGCATTCTGCTGACCGATCCGGACGTCCCCATGTGGCATTTTTACGACTGGTCGTTCGAACTCAATAATCTTTCGCTCTTCGCACAGAAGGAATCCATGCTCAGCAGCCTGTTCATCATCGCCGCCAAAACGTTCGCCCGCACAGCCGCGGGACTTGCTTATGCGTTCGATGCCGCCGAACAGGAACGGCGCTGGAAAAAAACCGCCGCCGGGCTGAAAAAAGTCTTCTTCGATCCCGCGAAAAAACGTCTGGTCGATCAGGCATTCGACGGAGTGAAAAATCAAACAGTAACTGTGATGACGCAGCTGGCGCATGCTTTGTGGCTGCTGACCGGCGAAGTTCCGGCCGCCGACCGGGATGCGGTCATTGCAGCGCTCACCGATCCGGACTGCCTGATCCCGGAATATTATCTCCATTATTTCTGGTTCAAAGCGGCCCGGATCGCCGGTCTTGAGGCCGAATCGCTCCGCCGGATCCGGCATTACTGGGGCCGATGCATGGCGGCCGGGTCGCCGACACTGTATGAGGCGGGGATCCACAAGTTCGGGAAGGAAGCCATGCACGGGACCGGCAGTCTCTGCCATGCTTTCGGCACCATCCCGCTCAATGTGCTGCAGTCCATGGTCCTCGGCGTGGAACCGCTCGAGCCCGGATTCCGGCTGTTCCGTTTCGACCCGAACCGGTTCGACCTGAAATTTGCGTCCGGCAGGATCCCCGCGCCCTCCGGCAATATCCGGGTGAAAATCAACGAAACGGAAACCGTGATCGAAATCCCCGCCGGATGCACCGGCATTCTGCCGAATGGACGGAAACTGGAACCGGGGACCCATCGTCTCCGCCTGACTGATGTCGGGAACCGAGCGGACACTGCGATGCGGCTGCAAAAAGTGATTTGAGGCTGATTTCAGAGGCTGCTGCGGCAGTTCATTTCCATTTTTTCACGCGGATTTTTTGCCGTTTTCAGCAAATCCGCTTTTTCATGCCGCAGACAGCCGGTTTTCATGTCATAAAACGTTATTTCATCAAAAACGTTTTGACGCCTTGTCGAACTTCCTGTTCATGGCGGCCAGATACAGCTCTTTGTAATTTTTCAGGAACCGGGCTTGTTCCCGGAAAAATTTCGCATAGCGTTCCCGGATGATTTCGGGCCGGGGCGGGACCCTCAGCGGTTTCCATTTCCATTTGGCGAAGACTGCCTCCTTCCCGGAATCCGGTGGCGGATTCCAAAAGGAACAGACCGCTGAAACCGGGACTTGTTCCGTCAGTAACGGCTGGAACGGTAGTCCGCTTTCTCCCGGATCGCCAGCGCCTCGCCGCAGAGATGCAGCGAACCGCACAGCACCTGCCGATGCGGCATGGTCTGGCTCAGCGCGGCTTCCAGAGTCGTGCCCGAACAGGGGATTTCCGGAGCCAGTCCGTTCAGGAGGCTGCAGAGTTCCCCGGGGGTGCGGCTCTTGCGGGCGGATTCCACTTTGACAAAGCGGAACGATGCCGCCAGCGGGATCAGCTGCTTGAGAAAAAGATCGGTCTCCTTGTCGGCGAAGGAACCGTAGATGAAATCGAATTTTTCGCCGGGATAAACTTCCCTGAGCGCCGAGGCCAGTTCCCTGGCGCATTCCGGATTATGTGCTCCGTCGAACAGCAGATTTTCATGCGGGAAGACCTGAAAACGGGCAGGCCAGACGGCATCTTTCAAAGCTGTGACGGATTTGTTCAGGTCGAAATGGAAACGCCCTGCCAGATTTTCGAGGACGAGCATCGCGAGCGCGGCATTGGCACGCTGAAAACGGCCGGGCAGACGCAGTGCGAGCTTGCCGCCGCAGAAGGTCTGGAACGGCTGGTCATCCTCGAACCGGATCGACGCATCTTCCGGCATGACCGCCTGCGTCACTTCCGAACGGCATTCCGCGGCTTTGGCGCGGATGACTTCCATGGCTTCCGGAGGGACATTGCAGCCGCAGAACACGGGGACGCCCGGCTTGACGATCCCGGCTTTTTCGAAAGCGATCTTCTCCAGCGTATCGCCGAGATATTCCTTGTGTTCGAGCGAAATGGAAGTGATGAGGGAGGCAAGCGGGGTGACCAGGTTGGTAGCATCCAGCCGTCCGCCCATACCGGTTTCCCAGACGACGAAATCGACTTTGCGGTCG
>SUWI01000177.1 GCA_015061565.1 Lentisphaerota bacterium | reverse complement strand
TCCTGTCAGTCCTCGGCTGCCGCCGCTGATAAAGACCGGGAAAACTCTGAATTCGACCGGCGCCGTTCCCGGAATTCGGAAGTTTTATCGATCGGAGGAATAGAACATCCGCACTGATCAATCAAGGACAGGAGTGATCATGATCCGATTATTTCAACCTTCCGACCTCGAACCCATGGTTGTCATTGCCAGAAAAGCCTGCTGTACTCCGTCACTTATTGCAAAAAGCTGTAAGATCATCCCCGGACGGCGTTTTTCCGGTAAGCCTGCGGCGAACAGCCGTAACGCCGGGCGAAACAGTGATCGAAATACATCGGATCGCTGAACCCGCTTTCCGCAGCGATCTCGTAGATTTTTTTCCCGGGGTCGCGCAGCAGTTCGCAGGCGCATTGCAGCCGCAGATCGATCAGGTACTGCGCCGGAGTGACCGTATAATATTTCTTCCATTCCCGGTAAAAGGTCCGCCGGGTCATGCCGTGTTTCCGCAGCAGTGCATCCAGATCGACCGGACCGTCGAAATGCATCTGGAAATAATTGGAGATCAGGAAAATCCGTTCATCCGGAATCATTTTCGAGGCGGGATTCTTTTCCCAGGACAAAGAGGCGATCATGGCTTCCTGCGCGAGCTCGATGGCAAGGCAATCCAGCCGGTCGGCCACGCCCGGATACTGCAGCCGGGAAAAAGAATTCCTGATCCTTTGCAGCGTATCATTGAAAGCCGGGGTAAGTTCGAAGTTGCATGGCCGCAGATGGAAATGATCGATTTGTTCTCCAACCGAGGGTGAATAAGTGAAAAACAATTCGTCCTGGCAGCTGGGTTCGACTGAATCCATTACAGTTCCCGGACGAACCAGCCCCATGTGAGCAAGCTGTGCAGAGGATTCCTGCAATGAACCATTGACTCTCGTGATGGAAACGGGCTTTTCTCTTTTCATTACAAAGCAGAGAAAGTATTGAGTGATCCGGTTATGCCGATGCACCCAGTTGTTTTTCGGGCGGAAACCAATGGTTTCGATTTTCAGCGGGAAGTCCAGATACCTGCGGATTTTCCTCAAATCATAAGTCTGATTTTCCATGCTGCCTTTCCTGGTTTGGCACAAAAACGCAATTTATTGTCATATTCATCCATTGCGAATTACGGAATCTGAGTATAATTTAATATGCAGAGGCAAAAATGTCAAGTTGTAAAATCAAACCAATTATGACAAGCAAAGGAGAAAAAAATGAAGCTGCTGATGAGTATCACCGGGTTCCTGGCCGTGCTTGTCCTTCAAGGTCAGAATCTGTTGAAAAATCCATCGTTCGAAATCCAGAGCGAGCAGGATTCCGCCATGCCGGAAAACTGGACTGTCATCAAACGAGGATCTTTTGAGGCAACCCATTCATTGAACAGCGAAAAGGCATTTTCCGGAAAACGGTCCGTCCAGCTCGACAATGCCCTGCCCGCGACAGCCAAAGCAACGCTGATCTGGTCGCAGGGAAATTTCGGGGAGGCTCTGAAAAAAATCCCGGTCGGAACGGATCTGGAATTTTCCGTCCGCGCCGCCGCAGTGGAAAAACCGTGTATCGCCCGGCTCTATTTCGAATCGCTGCAGGCGAAAAAGACTTACCTCAAAGCAGCCAGACTCCAACCGGGCAAATGGACCGAGATCACGGTCAAGTTCAAGAAACAGGATGTCAATTACGGCGCACCATACGTCTGTCTTCAGCTGATGGGAAACGGCCGTGCGGTATTCGACTGCGCATATCTCGGACCGGCCGGGAAAAATCCCTGGAAAACCGTTCGGTCCAAAGAACTGATCGTAAACGGCAATGCGGAAAAACTGGACGAAAAAAACGATCCGGCGGGCTGGACGATCATCAGGAAAGGCAAAGGCACGGCGGAGACCACGACAGCAGCCGCCTCGGAGGGGAAACGGGCATTCCGTCTCAGCTGTGAAGAAAAGCCCAATGGGATGCTGGCGTGGAGACATCATTTGCGTGAGGAATGTTTCAAGGGATTGAAACCCGGAACGGAGATGGAGCTTTCCCTGAAAGCCAATACCGGTGGGAATCCGGCGACGGTTTTCCGTTTTTACATCGAATTCCGGCAGAAAAACGGCAAATTCATCGGCACCTATGCCGCATCGAACCAGACGATCTATGTGGGCTGGAAAGAAAAGCGGCTCCGGTTCAAACTGCCCAAGGGACTCCCGGCCTCGGCCAATATCTATGTCCAGCTGATGAATGCCGGAGTTCTGACCTTTGATGAAGTCTCCCTGAAACCCGCGGATGCGGTACCCAAAAAGGCTTTGCAGCTGATTTCCGGCAATTATTGCCGCATTTCCTCGAAAATGCCGATGTCCAACACTTTTTATTCCCCCGCGGTGCCGGGCGATATCGAACTGGAATGTCAATTGCCGGAAAAACAGCTGAAGGTCGAACTGTTCGAAATCGACGGACCGAAAATCAGGGAATGGAATTTCACCGGACTCGTCCCGAATACCAAGACTTCTGTGAAAATGACCCTTCCGGACCCGTTGAAAAAAAGCGCTTACGAACTGCGGTTCAGCAGCGGAAATCTGACCGATCATGAATGGTTCCGGCTGATGGACAAACCGGCTGCGGGCAGTTATTTCGATGAATCCGGATATCTGGTGCTGGACGGCAGCAGGTTCTTTCCGGTCGGCATCGTCACCCCGTCCTCCGAACAGGACAGTCTGCGGGTATATTCCGAATCGGGGATCAATGTCATCAGTGCGAATGTGCTGACTTCACCGCAAATGGCGGACTATCTGTTTTCGATCCTCGGGAAATACAATATCGCCTGCTTTGCCTGGAACAACTGGGGGATCCAGGCCAACATCAAAACGGAAGCTCTGCGGAAAAAGAATCTCCGGATCGCCGAAATCCTGGCCAGACACAAGGGCTTCATCGGGTTTCTTGCGGATGAAGCACTCTGGCTCGGCTGGGAACTTTCCGCCATCCGCCGGGATTATGCATTCAATTACAAATATCTGCCGAATTATATCAGCTGGCTGAACAATGCCCCGCGTCTGACCGGGGATCCGGAAGAACCGAAACAGTCTTTCCAGTCGGCCCGGGCGTATTCCCGCGCTTCGGATGTGACGGGGGTCGATATTTATCCTGTGCCGGAAGGCAGAGGTCACAACAATCTGGACAACACCACCATCTCCTGTGTCGGGGAATATGCCGATCTCAGCCGGGAACTGACCTGGGGCCGCAAACCGGTCTGGATGATCCTTCAGGCAATGGGCTGGAGTGAAGAAAACAAGCAGAAGCTCAATGCCGCCCGGCCGAGACCCACCGAAAAGCAGCTGCGTTTCATGGTCTGGAATGCGATCACCCATGGCGCAACCGGAATTTTCTGGTTCGGCGCCGGTGCCCGCGATGTCTATTCCGAATGGTGGCAGGGGTTTGCCAAAGTCAATCTGGAACTCCGCGCCGTCACCCGGCTCATGCTGGAAGCCCCGGTCACGAAAATCACCGGTCTCCCTGCCGGTCTCTCCGGCATCAAAGGCAAGGGTTTCGAGGTGATCGTCAATGAACATCCCCAAAAAACGGCTGAATATAAAGGCAAGACCATCGAACCGCAGGGCGTGCTGATCCTTACGGAAAAGCCGCTCGACATCCGGAAACCGCCGCGTTTCGTCCGGCAAACCGCCGCCCCAGCCGATAACTTCGGGATCCACAGAAAATCCGTTCTGATAAACGGCGATTGGACGGCCCATCCGGAATATCTTCGCGGCTCTGCAAAAACCGTATATGCGAAGCAGACTTTCACCCTGAAAAATGTTCCGGGCGAAGCATATCTGCTGGCTTCGGCCGACGATTCTGCGGAGATCTTTCTCAATGGCCGCAGGCTCGGGGAAATCACCGGATTCCGTATCGTGAACCGATTCAAGGCAGCACCGTTTCTGAAGCAGGGTGCAAATGAATTGGGATTCAAAGTGGAAAATGTTGTCGGTCCGACCGGTCTGGTGTTCGAACTGACCGGACCGGGTTTGAATATCGGTTCCGGAAAAGAGACCCTGTTTTCATTCGACGGCAAGGGCGACTGGAAACCGGCCCATTGTTTCGGACGGCCTCCGGTTCCACCTTGGGGGAAACCGGGCATTTTGCAGGAACATCAATAAAATCTCCAATAAATTCAACAGACACGGAAGGAAAACAAGATGAAAAAATCAACTGCTGCAACCTCATCTCTCATACCTCATCTCTCATACCTGAAGCGTAAAATGCTGAGGCATTTTACGCTGATAGAGCTCCTCGTGGTGATTGCCATCATCGCGATTTTGGCCGGCATGCTGCTGCCGGCGCTGAACGCGGCCAGACAGAAAGCCTATGACAGCAGCTGCAAGAGCAATCTGCGTCAGCTGGGAAATTATCTGACTGTATATGCGGATGATCATGGCGGATCCATGGTCGGCAGCCGGAACCCGCTGTGGTGGTACAAGCTGAATGACTCTTTTACCGGATTCGACAAAGGGGTGAATAAAGCGCAGCATTGTCCCAGCCAGAAATACAACGACGCCCACTGGTCCAAGTTCACCAAATCGGTTTCCAATTACTCTTACAATTATTATGCGAAGGGCAAGATCTCATCGGTAAAACGCAGTCTCTCCAAAGTCATCTGCCTGGTCGACGGCAACCTCCGGAAAGATGGAACGGTCTACTATATCTACGGAGAAATTTTACAAGCCCAGTTTTTACCGGGAAAACCTTTCAATGCATCGAGCCAGCTGGAAGTGAAACCCAAACACGGAAACAGCAACAATCACCTCTATGCCGACGGGCATACAGACGCCGTAATGCCGAAAGCCGTCGCAGACTCCGACTTCAAAATTGACTGAGCCGAAACACAGGTTTCGGCGGATGGCCGGAACCGGATTCTGACAAACATTAAGGAAAGACAAATAAAATGCAGACGAGTTATATCGGCGGGATCAACATTCTGGAATCCGGCGCGAAAGGCGACGGCATTACTGACGACACGGACGCCATTCAGGCGGCAATCAATTTGACGGCGGAACGCGGCGGCGGGAAAATCTATTTTCCCTACACCAGAGGCGGCTACCGGATCGCCAAGCCCGCCACGGAACCGTCCCGCGCCCAGCTGGTCGTCCCGCCGGGGGTCCATAACATCATTCTGGAAGGCGAGATGCCCTGCCGGATGCTGAATGCCTATATCGTCCGTTCCCCGATGCCGGGGCTGGGCATTACCAAAGGAACTTCTTTCCAGTTGCGGACTGACAACACGAGGATCTTTTCCGACTGGGACGCGCCGGAGGAACATGATCCCCAGGCCCGGCCGTGGTCCCTGCTGGGATGTGTGGAAGGCACTTCGCTCAGAGGCAAATTCAGTGCTGTCATGTTTTCGATCCGCAACCTCGAATTCCGCGCGAAACTGAATCCCGATATCATGTATCCGACCCAGAGCGCGGCCAATCTGCAGAACATCTCCCGGATCAACATCCAGGACTGCCAGTTCTGTCTGACCAACAATGTCGGCGACCATGAATCGGGGAAACACCTGCTGCCGAATCCGTGCCATACCGCGGGCCTGATCGCCTCGGGCGACCAGAACGACAACAACGTGCTCCGGAACGTGGCGGCACAGGGCTTCCGCTACGGCTTCGTCTTCGGCGAACATGTGGTGGCGGATTATCTTTACGTCCACAACTGCGAACAGGCGATCGTGTTCCACGACTGCTCGCATCTGAGCAGCATCGGGCATGTGGTGGCGCAGCATGATCAGAAGATCCTCGCCAGCACGGAATGCAATCTGTTCGGCATGCCGAAAGGTCCGTGTTATGTGGAGATCGGCAGCATCGATTTCGAACCCGGCGCGCCGCAGTATCAGCCGGAAGTTTCCAACATGACGCACGGGCTCTGGGATCCGGAAAACCGTCTCCACGGCTCGCTCAAATACCACATGGGCTATCCGGTCGGGAAAGACTGGTTCCCGCGCGAAGGCGGCAAATTCTTCAAGACCGAACGGTTCGCCGAATAACTTACTGTTTTTCTTCCTGCGCCAGAGCCCGGCCGGTGCACGCAGGATCGTCCTCGTCCAGACGGCCGCTCCACAGATATTTGCGGGTTTCCCCGACCACGACCTTGTGCAGCAGCAGAAGGGAGATCACATTGGGGATGACCATCAGTCCGTTGGCCAGATCGGCAAAATCCCAGACGATGGAGAGAGAACCGATCGAACCCAGGAAAGCGAACAGGATGTAGATGATCTTATAACCGTTCAGGACCCATTTGCGGTTCGCCAGGAAACGGATGCACTGTTCTCCGTAGTAGAACCAGCCCAGCACCGTGGTCGAGGCAAAGGCGAAGATCGCAAAGGCCAGAATATATTTGCCGCTGTAGGGGATCTGTTCGAAACAGACCTGCGTCAGAATGTCTTTGTTGTTCAGGCTGATCTTATCCGGATGAGCCAGCAGACTGGAGACCAGCACCAGTCCGGTCATTGCGCAGATGATGATGGTGCAGAACGTCCCGGTATAGGAGACCAGTCCCTGCCGGACGGCGTTGCGGGTCTTGGCGGTCGCCGCCACGATCGGCTCGGAACCCATGCCGGCTTCATTGGAAAAGAGACCGCGCGCGATCCCGTAACGGGCCGCCAGCATCATGCCGTACCCGGCCGCGCCGCCCGCAACAGCTTTGGGGGTAAAGGCACACTCGAAAATCAGTTTCACCGAATCCCAGAGACACGCCCGGTTGATCACCAGCAGCGTGACGCAGCCCGCCAGATAGACCGCCGACATCAGCGGCACCATGCAGGTGCAGACCTTCGCGATGGTCTGCAGTCCGCCGATGATCACCAGCGCGACCATAATGGCCAGGGCCACGCCGGAGATCCAGTTCGGCACATCGAAAGTCTTATGGATGATCCCCGCAATGGCATTGGTCTGGACCAGATTGCCGGTCCCGAGCACGGCAATGGCCGCCGCGACGCTGAAAAATACCGCCATCCAGCGCCATTTCAGACCGCGGAGGATGGTATACATGGGACCGCCGTGGACCTCGCCTTCGCGATCCTTGACGCGGTATTTCACGGCCAGCAGGGATTCCGCGTATTTCGTGGACATGCCGAAGAGTCCGGTGACCATGCACCAGAACACCGCGCCGGGTCCGCCCATGCAGACCGCGGTCGCCACGCCGACGATGTTGCCGGTCCCGATCGTGGACGCCAGCGCGACCGCCAGCGCGGCAAAGGGCGATACATTCCCCTTCATCCGTTTGTCCCGTTCCATCAGAACTTTAAAAGCGGACCCCAGATATTTCTGCACCAGCCGGAGCCGGAACGTATAGAACAAATGGGTTCCGAGAAGCAGGATGAGCAGCGGCGGTCCCCATAAGAACGCATCCGCCTGACTGATCCATTTGCCGATTTCCGCCATCATAACTGACTACCTCTTATCTTCTGTTAAGGATTTTTCTCAATTTAATCCTGCTAATATAGCGTTTCTGTTACGGATTGCAAGTCCGGAATGATCATTCCCGATGAAAATGTATGTTGTAAGATTGTCTCTTTTTCGGGATCGCGTGTCTGCGCCTGTCTTCCGCGCTCCATGTCCTCCGCAGCCTTGGCGAAGGAGAATCCGTGTCTGTCCGTGTTCGTCCGTATCAGTTCGCGCCGCGCGGACGCATGGATCCGGTTACGGTTGATGGGATGGAGTTTTCCTGCCACCGGCCGTCCTTGAAAACATACGGTTTCCCATTATACAGGATTTCCCCCTTTCCGGTGATTCTGACGAGCTGACATGGTTTCCATTCGCCGCCGTCGTAGAACATGGAACCTTTCATGTTTCCCTCCGGGATCTTGAGGTCGAAGATCATGTCCCCGTTGTAGTCGAGATATTCATATTTGTTCCAGGTGATATTCCAGATCGGTAAATGATTTTCAGTCTTGGACAAGATAATACCGAAATGGATATTCGGCTTGGCTTTTTCGACATAACCAAAATACAAAGTGCTTTCATCGTCATGAAAATCCATCAGGTGCAGTTCATTGCCAATGCCGAACTGGTTGAGCGGATCTTTTTTATCCGGGATAATGTAAGTAACGACGGGTTTTCTGATTTTCAATCCCCACAAACAGATAAAGTTTCCGGGCAGGAGAAATGCAATAATGAAAACATATATCAGCCATGAATATTTCTTGAACATAACAGCCTCCTCGTTTTTATTGCCTACTTTATCATCCCGCCCGGCGGATTGCAAATGAAGAAAGGGTTATTTTTCCTGTTTTTCAAGTTTCTGTATCGGACTTTCCGACGAGCCGATGTGCAAGGAAAATCCGGCAGACACAGATCGGAGCTGCATCTGCCGGGCGGATAGAATCCTACTGGCAGGGAGTTTTATCCAAAAGACAGATTATTTCCCATCATCGGGTGGACGATCCAGTTCAGCCAGTCTCCAAATTGCCTGATCGTAGATTTTTTTCCGGACAGGTTCCGTTTTGATTTCGTAACTTGCTTGACCGACCATTCCCAGAAAAAAGGTCATATTTTTCCTGCTGATGAAAACACGTTCCGACGATTTTTGAATGGAGACAAGATAATATTCCCGTTTTCCCCAGTGATGCAACGGCAATGGAGACAGCCACCCCGCTTCCACGGATATGGCTGCAGGCTCGGTGATAATATCTTCATTTACTGCTTCAACCCGGGTTTTCAGGGGAGGATCGTAACGCTCCTCGCGAATCCGGTAAATTGCTGTTTCTGTCGGATGGGCCAGAAACAGCAGTTCCAGCAGGTCATGGATGAAAAAGAACACGATGATCGAACCCAGGATGAAAAATATTTTCTTCCGCAGAGTCAATTTCTTCCATCTGGATTTCAGGGTTTTCCGCATGGGACTTCCTTCTTTTCCTGCCACCGGCCGTCCTTGAAAACATACGGTTTCCCATTATACAGGATCTCTCCTCCTGTTATTTTTACGGCCCAGCATGGTTTCCATATCCCGCCGTCTGAGAACATGAAGCCATTCTTTCGGGCATCGCGCGGCATCTTGAGATCGAAGATCATGTCTCCGTTGTAGTCAAAATAATCATCCCCGTTCCAAGTGATTTGCCAAATCGGCGAAAATCCTTTAGCCAGAAAAACAGCGAAATCGACTTTCGGTTTGACTTTCCCGACATAACCTAACGTCAGCAAATTCCCCGAGTCTTCAAAAAACACTATGTGCCGGTCATTGGCTGCGGTAAACCGGTTGACAGGGTCCTCTTTCTCTAGAATAAGGCGGGTTATGGCGGCTTTTCTGTTTTTCTTCGCCAGCAGGTAAAAAAAGTTTCCGGGCAGGAGAAATGCAATAATGAAAACATATATCAGCCATGAATATTTTTTGAACATAACAGCCTCCTCGTTTTTATTGCTTACTTTATCATCCCGCCCGGCGGATTGCAAATGAAGAAAGGGTTATTTTCCCTTTTTTTCAAGCTCTTCCAGCCTCCTTCTCAACTTCCCCTGAATGATGAGAAGTCTTTTGAAATCTTGTTTTGAAAGACAGTCGTTGATTTGCCAATAATACTCTGCCATGTCTTCCCCTGTTTTCTTTTCCAATTCGCGTGCTAGTGATTTTGTTTTAGCCGCCTGAATTGGCAATTCGGTTACGATTAGTGTCCCAGCCTTAACAGCACCGGTCAATTCTCCGCTTCCTGTTGGTCCAAGCACGGTTTCAACACCGGTTTGTACCGCCTGAACCGCATTGGAAGCTTGCTCTTTGGTTTTTTTCCAGCGCGACGGAGAGGATGAAGTTTTTGAAGATTTTTGCTGAGCTTCAAGCTGATCATCCGTTTTCGGGGGATGGCTGCCGTAAGTGTATCCGAATCTGCAACCGGGGATCGGTTTTCCTTGGTTGGGATAATTTTTAGAATTCGGATAGTCGGCGAGTTGCAGAACTTTTTTACACGCATGACGTGGCACTATTTCTTGTTGTATGGCATAATCAACCAACTCATTCGGAGAAACGTTCATTTTTTTCGCTATTGCACAAGCACTGGCGCAAAGTCTTTCGCATTCCGCATTGCCGCAGCTTTTCCCCGGAAAATACCGGTCAAGCATCCTCATTTCATCGTTGCGTTTGATTTCTTCGATCCATTTCTCATTCATAACATCCTCCTCAATTTTCAAATCGGGAATCGTCGATTTTTCCGGATCTCGCGTCATCACATTGCCATCCGCGACATCCGTGTCAGTCCGTGTAAAGTCCGTGTTCGTCCGTATCAGTTCGCGCAACCCGCTTGAAAAATCAGCCTGATCCGATATATTATAGTCCAGATGAGCCAAACAATCAGGAGAATGCGGATCCGATGCAAAACGGGATCAAGCCGGGATATTATAAACGCCAGTCGTTTTTCAGCAATGACTTTCCGTTCGCGATCCGCTATGCGGAGAACCGGACGGAAGATTTCAACCTGGGCAGACGGTTCCAGCGGCAGTTCTGGAAAATCACGCTCATCACCGAAGGCAGCGGCTATTTCGTGGCCGGAGACCGGAAATTCCCTTTCCGCAAAAATACGCTGATCATCGTCCATCCGAAAGAACTGACCACCTGGGATATTTCCGGACGGAAAATCATGCTTTACAACATCCTGTTCGACAATACGATGATCCCGGCCGAACTGAAACAGCTGGATGATCCCTTCCGCATGCAGCAGATATTCTCGCCCGAGCTCGATTCGGAAACCGCCGCGCCGTGGCAGATCATGAGCGCGGGACGGAATATCTGCTCCCTGATCCGGACCCTCCACCGGGAATTCGAAGGCAATGAACTGAACCGTGAGGCCATGCTCCGGCTCTATTTCCATCAGCTGCTGCTCCTGCTGATCCGGCAGAGCGAACGCAAGTTCCGCCGCCATCCGGAATGGACCGCGCTCTATGTGCAGGAGCATATCCGGAAAAATTACACCGCGGACATCTCCCTGCGCCAAATCGCGCTCGAACTGCATCTTTCTCCGGAACGCTTGTGCCGTCTTTACAAGGCTCATTTCGGCCGTACGGTCCGGGAGGAGATCCACGCGCTGCGGATCCGGAAAGTCTGCGAATTATTGAAAGACCGGAGAATGACAGTGGCGGAAG
>SUWI01000176.1 GCA_015061565.1 Lentisphaerota bacterium | reverse complement strand
GCCGAAAACGGACACGTCCAAATTCACCAAACTGGGTGACGACAATCTGTGGGTCTGGGGCGGCCCGACTCCCTACTGGGGCGGCAGCATGGCGGACGACACGCTGGTCCGCGGCGCGCAGTTCTTCGATGCGAAAAATGTGGTGTATGTGTATGGCCCCACGACCGACAAAATGCTCAAGCTGCACTCCGGATTCAAGCGGATGCTGTGCCAGGTGAACAGCCAGTGCCGCACGCCCGGCGCGCAGGGGAACATGGATGACGAGGGCAATGCGGAGGAACTGAGCCGTCTCTCCCTGAAATATCCCAACATCGTCGGCGCGATGTGCGACGATGTGACCACGCATTACCGCAAAATCGTTCTGCCGGATGCCTTCAAGGCGCGTTACAACGCCCTCAAGAAATACAACGACAAGCTGAAGATGTACGGTGTGATCTATGTGCACGAGCTCTCGCAGAAAGATTTCTCGCTGATCCAGCCGTATATGGATACGGTCAACCTGTGGTTCTGGCACATGAATGAGATCCTGGATTACGACCGCAACATCCGTCTGTGCCAGGAAAAATTCCCCGGCAAGCCGATCATCCAGGGTATCTTCCTGCATGAATACGGGATCTCCGATGCCGGCAACCTGCCGCAGCTGCTGACCTATCAGCTGGACAAAGCCCGCGAATATATGACCCGCGGCATCGTCGAAGGCGTGATCCTGCTCGGCGACCGCGAGATCAAAAAATGGCCGGAATCGTCCAACGCGGTCCGCAATTATCTGCTGAACCAGTAAAGACGATTTGCAGGAAAAAAGCGCGCATGCCGGGACGCTGCTGTTCCGCATGCGCGTTTTTCTTTTGGTCGGAAATGCCGGAAATGCCCGGCGTGAAAACCGGAAAACCGTTTGATTTTTTGCCGTTCCTGCGCTATATTATCTAATTAGATGAAAAACCAAAAAAGGAGATGGCTTTTATGGGAAAAACCGTTGCACAGAAAATATTCGCAGCACATCTGGTGGACACTCCGGCCGACGGCGTGTATGTGCTTTCGCTGGACCGCGTGTTCTGTCATGAGATCACGACCCCGATCGCGATCAATGATCTGGTTTCCAAAGGAAAGGACCGCGTTATCGATGCGTCCAAGATCAAAGCCGTGATCGACCATGTGACTCCGGCCAAGGATTCCAAGACCGCCGAACAGGGCAAGACCCTGCGCGAATGGGCACACCGGCACAACATCAAGGATTTCTTCGACATCGGCGCCAACGGCGTCTGCCATGCGATCTTCCCGGAAAAAGGTTTCGTGCGGCCCGGTTTCACGGTCATCATGGGCGATTCCCACACCTGCACCCACGGCGCGTTCGGCGCGTTCGCGGCGGGCGTCGGCACCACCGACCTCGAAGTCGGCATCCTCAAAGGCGTCTGCACCATGCGTGCGCCGGAAACGATCAAGATCAACGTGACCGGCAAACTCCGCGAAGGAGTTTATGCCAAGGACCTGATCCTGAGCATCATCAAAATGCTGACCGTGAACGGCGCCACCGACAAGGTGATCGAATTCGCCGGTCCCGCGGTGAGCGCGCTCGGCATGGACGGGCGCATGACGCTCAGCAACATGTCGGTCGAAGCCGGCGCCACCTGCGGCATCTGCTATCCCGATATGACCACGGTCGAATATCTGTGGGAGTTCATCAAGGACGAATTCCCCTCGAAGGAAGCCGCGCTCAAGGAATATTCCAAGTGGCTGCCGGACGCCGACGCGCAGTATGCCAAGGTGATCGATTTCGATGCGTCCAAGGTCGAGCCGGTCGTGACGGTCAACTACAAGCCCGACCAGGTCAAAACCGTGCGTGAAATGGAAGGCACCAAAGTCAATCAGGTCTATATCGGCTCCTGCACCAACGGGCGGATCGAAGACCTGCGCGTGGCCGCCGCCATCCTGAAAGGCAAAAAAATCAGTCCCGAACTGCGGGCGATCGTTTCGCCGGCGACCCCGAAGATCTTCTCGCAGGCGCTGGACGAAGGCATCATCAAGATTTTCATGGACGCGGGATTCTGCGTGACCAATCCGACCTGCGGAGCGTGTCTGGGCATGAGCAACGGCATTCTGGCCAAGGGCGAATCCTGCGCCTCCACCAGCAACCGCAATTTCAACGGACGCATGGGCAAGGGCGGCATGGTCCATCTGATGAGCCCCGCCACCGCCGCCGCGACCGCGATTGCCGGCCATATCACCAATTCCCCGCTCTTCAAAGGCTGAAAGAAGGTACCGAAAATGAAAAATTTCAGTGGCAAAATCCTGTTCCTGGACCGTTCGGACATCAATACCGATGAGATCATTCCCGCCAAATACCTGACCGAATCCACCAAAGAGGCCCTGATCCCTTATTGTCTGGAAGATCTTTCCCTGCCGGGCTTCGACCCGAAAAAGGACATTGCGGGCAAGAGCGTGATCGTCACCCGCGCCAACTTCGGCTGCGGCTCCTCGCGCGAGCACGCTCCGTGGGTGCTGGAATACAACAACATCAATCTGGTGATCGCGGTTAACTTCGCCCGCATCTTCCGGCAGAACATGTTCAACTGCGGTCTGATGGCGGTCTCGCTGCCCGAAGAGACGATAGACGAGATTTTCAAGACCTTTGCCGGGACCGAGGCGGAATGCACCACCGATATGGAGAAATTCACCTTCACCATCACCAACGGCAAGACCACGAAAGTCTATCCGTTCAAGGTCGGCGATTTCGACCTGGAACTGGTCAAGGCCGGCGGCTGGGTGGATTACGCCGACAGCAAGTATTGAGCTCGGATCAAGGCCGTCCCGCCCCGCGCAGTTTCAGCAAGAAAGAGTGGTAAGATGACAAGAAAACTGTTTCCGGTCCTGCTGTGCGCCGTTCTGGCGGCAGCGGTAGCCGGCTGCCTGAATTCCGGCTCCGGGTCCGAACCCGTCAAGCTGGCAACCTACAATATCCAGATCGGCCGCGGGATGGACCGCCGCTACAATATCGACCGCACGGTCGAAGCGCTGCGCCGGATCTCGGCCGAAACGATCGTGCTCAATGAGGTCGATGTCGGCACGAAGCGTTCCTTCGGTGTGGACCAGGCGTCATACCTCGGCGGAAAGCTGAAAATGAACTCGGTTTTCGGCCGTGCCAGCGACCGTCCCGGCGGTGTTTACGGCAATGCGGTGCTGTCGGTTTATCCCATCGAAAAACTGGCGGTGCTCGATCTGCCTGCGACTCCGCGGGAATCCCGTTCGGCACTGGTGGTGAAGATCTGCGCCCCGAAGCCGTATTATGTCATCGCCACGCACCTGAGTTATGAGCAGAAGCCCGAGGTCGAAAAACAGCGGCTGAAGAGCATCGATCTCATCGCCGGCTATGTCCGGCAGAAAAAACTTTCTCCCGTCCTGCTGTGCGGCGATTTGAATTCCCATGTCGGCAGTCCCGTCATCCGGCAGGTTCAGGAACAAGGATTCCGCATCGTGAACAGCCTCAACGGCGACATGTTGAGCTGTCCGGCGAAAAAGCCGACCGCGCTGCTGGATTATATCTGCGTGTATCCCGCCGATGCGGCCAGAACAGTCGATTGCCGGGTCCTGGACGAACCGCTGGCCTCCGACCATCGTCCCGTCCGGGCGGAACTTCTGTTTCAACTCTCATCGTTCAGCTCAAAACAGTAAAGGAAAAGATCATGCCTGATTTTGATTTTGCCGGAACCCGAAAACGTTATGAAAATGAACTCTACGACCGCGTGATCCCGTTCTGGGAACAGCATTGCGTGGATAAGGAGTTCGGCGGTTATTTCACCTCGCTGGACCGCGACGGCAGTGTTTACGACACCGAAAAATATATGTGGATGCAGTGGCGGATCGTTTACATGTTCGCCAAATTCGCCGTGGCGCAAGGTGGAAACGACCGCTGGCTGGCCATTGCAAAACAGGGTTATGATTTCCTCACGCAGCACGGCAAATCCGAAGACGGCACCTATTATTTCGCGCTGAACCGTCAGGGCGTTCCTTCCGTGGCGCCTTACAACATCTTTTCCGATTGTTTCGCGGCCATGGGTGCGGCGGCCATGTTCAAGGCCACCGGCGAGGAGAAATACCGCAAGGAAGCCGATTCCGCCATGCACAATTACATCCGCCGCATGAACGATCCCAAGGGGCGCTGGGAAAAAGGTATGTCCGGCAAGCCGAAACGGCTGTCTCACGGCCATTTCATGATGCTGGCGAACCTCGCCTACGAAATGCGCACCTGTCTCGGCAGTCACGAATACGATGAGGCCGCGGAACAGGCGGTGAAAGCCGTAACGGAACGTTTCTGGAATCCGGAAATGCGGATCCTCTTCGAAAACATCAATGCCGAAGGGCCCGCGTTCGATCTGAACTCCTGCGAAGGACGCATGGTCAATCCCGGCCACGGCCTCGAATCCATGTGGTTCATGCTCCAGCATGCGGAACAGAAAAACGACACCGCCCTGATCGCCAAGGCCGCCGACATCATCAAAGGCATTCTGGCGTTCGGCACCGACACCGAATACGGCGGAATCTATTATTTCATGGACGCCTTGCACAAACCGCATCTCGAACTGCAGTGGGATATGAAACTGTGGTGGCCGCATTGCGAAGCTCTGATCGCATGTCTTTTTGCCTACCGGCTGACGCATGATGAATATTTCCTGAAGAAATTCACCGAACTGGACGCCTGGACCTGGGAACATTTCCGCGATCCGGAATATCCGGAATGGTTCGCGTATCTGAACCGCCGCGGCGAAGTCACGCACACGCTCAAAGGCGGCAAATGGAAGACCATGTTCCATCTGCCCAGATGTCTCTTCACCTGTGCCGCCCAGCTAGGCAAGCTGAGCTGATTGTTCGATCCCGGCCGGAGACCCGCGGTTTTCGGACGATCCGGAAAAGCAGAGCTATGCGCGTTCTTCGTATTCTCCGTTCGAAATCAACCGATTCCGGATCGGGATCGGACTCATTCGAGTTGGATTTTTGCTTCGGCGGTCTGACCGCTGTTCACATGGGTGATCCGGCAAGTCCAGGAGCCCGGCTGATCGTTCATGGCGAACTGGAAGACAAATTTCCCGTCTTCCGGAGCAAAGTGTCCCGTCATCGTGTAAACCTTGGCGGGCTTGCCGTCCGGAGCGAAAAGATCCATGCGGCAGACCTGTTTGCCGACCGCGCCTTCGACTTTGAATTTCACGGCCAGTTCCCGGCCTCGCTGAATCTGTCCGGGAGCGGAAACCGTGACGCCGGTGATTTTCTTTTTCTGGATGGAAAACACCTGTCCGTCGCCGGGCATCAGGTCGATGACAAATGAGTTCGTATTGCCGATATATTTACCCTTGCGCAGGTCATAGACGAATCCGCCGACCGGCAGTTCGACCTTCACTTTCCGGAGGAACTTCTTATCGAACAGCATCGGATATTTGCCGTCGGGGGCGGATCTCTGGTTCCGGAGAATTCCGAAGACAAGATTATCCCCGTCCCGGCGCAGCATGGCGGTGCACGGATACGGTTTGCCGGATTTCCGGTCGGTGACCTTGCAGACCGGGGCGACCCCGGCTTTTTTCAGGATCCCTTTCATGAGACTGCGCATATTTTCACAGAAAACGGATGATCCGCTCTTGACGGTGGTATTTTCGCCGCCGACGCCGCCGAGGGAAACTTCCTGATAGCCGCTGAGCAGGATATTCAGCAGAACAGCCGAACCTTTCCCGTGCCGGTTCACAAAAAGGATCCCGCTGCCCAGAGATTTTGCTCCGGCTTCGGCGATCCCTTTTTCACCGATACGGAAATCGCCCTTCATGGCCGGGATCGGACCGTCCGCGCGGCTGGAGGCGGAGACGGCCGCCGTCGAAAGCGAACTTCCGCTCCGGTCGATACCGAACAGTTTTTCCACTCCGCGGTCGGCGGAACGGGTGCCGTGTTCATCGAACCAGCCGGGGGCGAAATCGGCAATGACCATGCCGCCTGCCGCGGTGAATTTCCGCAGGTTTTCCACTGCCCGCGGAGAAAGGGAAATGGCGCACGGCAGGACGATTGCTTTGGCGGCCGGAAGGGATTTTTCCAGGGAATCATAAGGCAGGTAGTAATAACTGCATTGCAGATCTTCCAGCAGCGCGGCCCAGCCGGTCATGGAGTTGTGCCAGATGCCGCCGCCGATGCTGCCCATCGAGGCGAAAAGCGAACTCTGCGAATAAAGCACGCAGATATCGCGTCCGACCTCATTCCCGTTGAGGATGACCCGGTCGATCCCGCCGCGCAGTTCATTGACCTGGTCCGTATAGAATTTCGTATTGGGCATCGGGGTGAGGTCCCCGTTGAAAGCGTATCCGGCGGCGAAGTTGCTGACCAGGTTGGCGCCGAGCAGCATATCCGACCAGACCGCGGATCTCTGGGCGAATTCATTCACGGTTTCGGCCGGTTCATAACCGCTCCACGCACCGGAGACAAATCCCGGCGACGCGAAATCATGGACCGCCTTGCGCTGGATGCCGCCGTAATAGGAGAGGCAGTCAATATGTTTCATCAGCTGGACCCAGTCATAACTGTATCCGGGGATCTGTGTTCCGGAAAGGCCCGCCTTGCTGCCGGGCATATATTGGCGCAGAATATTTCCGGTATTGCCGACCCATTTCGCGGCAAAGACTTTGGCCATGAACATCTTGTGGTCCAGCCAGGGCGCCAGGTTTCCCTTGCCGTTCACCTCTTTGAGCTGCACGGGGACCACTTCATCCCAGGATTTGAAATTACGTTGCCAGCCTTGGTTCAAGGCTTCCAGCGTGCCATACTGCTGCTTGAGCTCGGCCCGGAAATTCTTCAGACAGTGAGGCGAATAGCAGACCGTGCTGCCCAGATACGCCTCGTCGGCGATCTCATGGTTGACAATGCCGTAATAGCGGAACCGCTGCGATTTCACCTTTTCGCGGAGGACAGCCTCGACTTTCCGCCAATGCTCCGGATCGGAAAAACAGGGATTCCTGACCGGATCGCTGGGAATGTCACCCCGGTATTTGAGCGCAGTAGCATAATAATTCACATTCCCGGCTCCGAACATGACGTACCCCATATTAGCATTGCTGATGGCTTTCAGACGTCCCATCTTTTCGCTGTCCTGCATGAGACCGGTGATCCACATGGTGAAGCCCAGTTCGGATGAAGGCTGCATGAAAGGCGTCCGTTCCATCCAGACCAGCGCGTCGAGCACTGTGACATCCTTGCAATTGGCCGGAGCCGAAAATTCCGCAAAGCCCCTCGCCAGTTCCGATTTGCCGTTTTTGAGGGAAAGACGGAGACGGTAAAGCGTGGTGTATGGCGGAGCGATCCGGAAAGCGATCCTCGTGACCTTTTCGGCCTTGATTTCTGCTTCGCGGACGATCCTGCCGCGGGTGTCCTCCACCTCATACGCCAGAACGGCGCCCGCGGGAATTTTCCCCGCAATGCCGACTTCTGCCGAAATTTCCTTGCCGCGTTCGAAAACCTTTTCCGGATCGGCGAAACGGATGCTCAGTCTGTTCGGATCGGCATTGGTGAAATTCAGTGCGCCGAAATCATATTCCCGTCCTTCCGGATCGGTGACCCGGTAATCGGCGATGTAAGGACCGCCGGGCAGGGCAGGGAGCTCGAGGTCGATCCGGTTGGCACCGGACTTCAGCTCAAGTTTCTGTTCGAAAGAGCCGACCTTCCGTCTGTGCATATCCCTGATCTCCGCTTTCAGCAGCGCCTTGACCGGTTTTGCCGCCTGGAGGATCACGCTTTTATCCCGGTTGGAGACGACCTTGACGGCAGGTTCGATGCCGGCCGCATGACGTAGCGCTTTCAGCGCCGATGCGTAGATGTATTCCCAATACGGAAAATCGGCACTGACGTAGGAAGGACAGGTTTCCCGCGCGAAAGCAGGCGGAACGCAGGCGAAAAGATACGACTCGAGATAATGTTCGTTCTTGTTCCGCAGGAAACAGACGACCCTCGACTTGCCGTTCCGGTAAACGGTGCATGACCGGTCGACGAGTCCCGAGGGAACCTTGCGGAAAGCCGGGACGCTCCCGAAGATGTTTTCCGGCCGTGCGATACGTTTTCCCAACAGTCCGGCGGGCACGTTGACGCAGTTGTAGAACAGAATCCCGCTGCCCTGCTGCTGGAATTTCCTCAGCAGATCGACAAATTCCTGCTGCACCATGGTTTTGAAGTTGATGTCCTGGACAATGATGATCTTCGGGGCTGCGGTCAGCGCTTTGATCTGTGCGATGGTGTAGGGTTCCAGCGTTTTGCCGAAGGTGATGCCCCAGCTGCCGCCGCCGCTGTCCACCTTGCGGAACAGGGGAATGTAATGGTATTTGAGCTTCATGCGCTGGGCGAATTCGACGATCTGCCGTTTGCCGGTGTAAAGGGTCAGATGATTCGTTCCCAGCGGCAGGTAAAGGATCTCCGGCATGGGATCGACCGGATCGGCCAGCCACTTCGTATGCGGCGTCACATATTCGTGTGAAATCTTCTCCAGTATATCCACGGCCGGGTAAGAGCTGCCTTTAAGCTCGTCGCGGAGCATTTCCAGCGGCGAACGCGCAATGTAGGTGAAATCCTCCGGAACGATTTTCACATTGTCCAGCCAGAGCGTCTGCTCCGGAGACCAGATCCCGAAACGGAGTGACCCGTAATCGGCTTCTTCCGGCGGATAAAATGCACGTTCGACCTTTTTCCAAGGGAAGGAATTTTTGCCGAGGGCGACACTGATCCGCTGTTTGGGCAGGGATTTTTTCGCCGTATTTTCGAATTCGATCAAGCAGGTCAGCCACCGACGTTCCGGATTTTCTCCCTTCAGATCCGCGGAAAATGTATATTTGACGCCCTTTTCCGGACGGAAAAAGACCGGGAAAATGCTGTATTGCGTGGAATCTTTCCAGCGGACGACCTTGATGCATTTGGAATTGTCCGGACCTTCGCTGACCCATTGGTAAAGCTTGCGGTCGCGGACATACCAGCTCCAGTAATAACTTTCCGGCCATGGAGCTTTCTCCATCGGTTTTTCGAAGGCCCCGTTGTTCACCAGGTCGGGGCCGCCTTCGAACAGTTCGGGCGGATAAGTTTTTTCCGGTTTGCGGTCGAAACAGATCCGGTAGGCGAAATCTTCCCGGCCGCAGAACACCGGATTCCGGGACGAACGTGTGTTCCAGGCATAGCCATTTTTGAACGTGGTGTAATAATATCCGATCTTGTTGACCCCCGGAACGGAAACCAGGATGCGTTGTTCGCCGGTTTCGAGTTTTTTCACGGTGAACGGCACGGGCCGGTCGTATTCGGGCGCACCGTTGGCCAGCTGATAAACCGAAATCAAGTCAGGCTTGATCGTGCCGGGGATCCGGACTCCCCGGATCGAATCGCAGTATTGCCTTCGGCCGCGGATGTCCAGGGTCTGCACGGAGGGGACAAAATAATTGTGCCCGCCGGAAACCTGCGCTACTTCTTTGTCGCCTTTCGCATGCAAGTCCAGCAGGACCGGGGCTTTTCCCGTTCCCTCCTGCAAAGGTCGGTTTTTATATTGCGCCAGCACGGCGGGAACGTTTTCCGAAAGGACCGTCCTGATCTGATACGCGGATGTTCCTTTGGCGGGAATTTCCGTTTCCCTGAGAAAATATTCCAGAGTCGATATTTCCTTGTCGGCGGAAAACCAGCTGTAAAAAGCGCAGAGACGGTCTTGAGGCAGAAGCAGCACACTGCCGGTCTTGTCATCGTTACCCATAAAACCGGCAGCGGCGGAGGTCGGAGCAGTGAACCATTCATCACTTTTGGGGTCGCCCGGATGCGTCCTGCTGACCCAATTGCCGTTTACCGGGTAGAAGTAGGTGTTGCGCATTCCCATGCCGTTGTCGCGCCTCAGCATCGTGCGGACCCAGAAACCGGCGCTTTGCGCCTTATCCGACAGGTTTTGCAGTGTTACGTCCAGAACCAGTTCATTGCCTTTGACCGAATAGCGTTTCGTGATCCGCAGGAAGTCAAAATTCTTCACTCCGGCTGCGCTCAAGGCAATCTCATTTTTCCGAACTGAAATGGGCGTGAATTCCAATTGGGAAAAATCTTCCAGGATCGCATTTTTTCCTTCGGAACGCATCACTTTTTCAGTGAAGCTCGGGACTTTCGCTGAAAGGGGGATCAGTTCTTTGCCGTTCAGGGAAAGTTTTTTCAGAGCGCCCCCGCGGGTGTCGATGACCGCCTTCACGTCCGCATCCGAAATGGTGAATTCCGCCGCATTCAGGAATGATCCGATCAGCAGCAAGGCCGGCAATACGGTTCTCATTTTCATAGCATTCTCCTTTTCCTTTTCGTGCTGTTTGATTACGGATTGGTCGAGTAAACGTATTTTCCAGACGTCCCGAGAAGTTTGCCGATATCCACGCTTTCACAGTGACCTTCCATGAACAGGGCATTGGCCTTCCGGTTGTGCCGGAACTCGATTCCCTGCTTAGCGTCTGCATCCGATTTCATCGGATAATTGTTCACGCTGAAAAACAAGCTTGCTCCGAAGGTCGGATTCTGGTTCTCCAGCAGCCAGATATACTTGGACGGCTGGCGCATCCGGTAGGGGCGGTGCATCTGGGGCTCCGATTGCGGCGTCCTCCAGTTGACGTAATAATTCGTCGCGTAACTGTTGGTATGGCCCGCTCCTTTGTAATGGTCGTTGTTCCGGGTATCCGACGGGCAGATTCCGACGTTGCCCGCCTTGAATCCATAAGTATTCATGACATTCCACCATTTGAAATCGTATTTGAAGTAAAGGTGCAGGAAGTTTCTGAAAGGAAACATGTCGAACTTGGAGCATAGCTCATGGCAATAGAATCTCAATCCGCCGTTGTTCAGTCCCGGCAGATAACCGATGAAATCATTCTGATAGGACACGGCCGCGGTTCCGATCTGTTTCTGGTTGTTCAGGCATTGGATCATCCTGGCCTGCTCCCGGGCTTTGTTCAGCGCCGGCAGAAGCATCCCTGCCAGAATCGCGATGATTGCGATTACCACCAGAAGTTCTATCAGTGTGAAAGAGTGTTTCCCCAGTTTCCGGACGAACTTGACAATGTTTGTTTTTTTCATGGTTCTTCTCCTGTTTATGATTTTT
>SUWI01000175.1 GCA_015061565.1 Lentisphaerota bacterium | reverse complement strand
CGGAATGCTCCAGGTGAAACATTCCAATCTGCCGGCCGCCGACGTGGAACTCATCGCCGGCAAAAACCTCGAAAGACTTCTGAAAGGAGCTGAATTATGAGCTGTTCCATCTGGGAAAAACCCGGCAGCATTGCCGAACAATTCTGGAAAAACGGCAAGGCCGATTTTCCGATCTATGATATGCACGGCCACATGGGCGAGCATTACGGGATCTATTTCAAACGCTGCGAAGCTCCGGAAATGGCCGCCCATCTCCGCCGCATCGGGGTCAAACATCTGGTCTTTTCGCACCATCTCGCCCTTTGGGGAGAAATGCGCAATGCCGAAGTCATCGAAATGATCAAACCGTTCGGGGACCTCTTCCGGGTCTATGTGGCAATCAATCCGCATTTCCAGGACAACATCCGGGAAGATCTGGCGCTGTTCGACAAGTGGGCTCCGTTCGCGGTCGGCCTGAAATTCCTGGCCGGTTATCACAAAGTCAAAGTTTCCGACAAGGCTTACGAATATGCGCTCTCCTTTGCCAATGAGCGGCATCTGCCGATCCTGAACCACACCTGGGGCAGCTGCACCTGCGGCAACGGCCCCATCATGCTGGAAGTCGCGCAGAAATATCCGAATGCCACGTTCCTGATGGGACACAGCATTTACGGCGACTGGGAATATTCCCGCCGCGTGGTCAAGGAAACTCCCGGCAACACCTATCTCGAACTCACCGCCATCCCCGGTGAATACGGACGGATCGAAAAGCTGGTCGAAGCGGTCGGCAGCGACCGGATCGTCTACGGCACCGACATGCCCTGGTTTGACGAATATCAGGCAGTCGGCGGCGTCCTTTCGGCCAAAATCACCGAAGACGACATGCGGAACATCCTCTACCGCAATGCGCAGAAGATCCTGAAGGAAGATTGACGGTCCGAACCGCATTTCCAACGGGCGGAGCCTGGATCGATTTCCGGCTCCGCCTTTTTTTTGTGTATGGGTCTTGCTTTGTAATCGGTCAGCATGGGTGACATCGACACGCTGACGCAGCCAAAGATATGCTCAGGAGGACGGTGACGAATGGGTATATCGGGTTCGATGGGTATACTGGGAACGCCCGGTACTGCCGGGCTCTTGATGGAGGGAGAGCGAGGTAAAAATCGCGGGAATGGCAGTCCGCCATCACACGTAGAGCGCGTTCTCACCTATTCTGCCCATGTCACCCATCCTTCCCATGTTCGCGTTCTCCTGGACCGGACTGACCGATTACCTTGCTTTCATTTTTTCAAGAATTTTTCTTAGCGGCTATTGACAAATCGGGTTTTATAGTTATAATAGATAGAGTCAGAAAAAGTTTGTGATGTAACAGAATAACATGCAGAAAAGGGATCAGAGAATGAAAAAACGTGCGGATTTCACCTTGATAGAGCTCCTCGTAGTGATCGCGATCATCGCCATTCTGGCAGGCATGCTGCTGCCGGCGCTGAACAGCGCCAGGGAACGGGCAAAAACCTCAGCCTGCCTGGCCAATCTCAAACAGCACGGACTGATCCACCTCGGCTATGCCCTGGATTCCGACGGCTGGGCACAGGTCCCTTATGGCAAAGGCGACACGACTCAGGGACATTTTTATTTCAAATACCTGATCGAATCCAAAATTCTGACCGGATATGCCACCATTAATGAACTGGCCGTCAACACGCCGCAGAAACCGAAGGGACTGCTGGCCTGTCCCAGCAGGACCCACTACTATCATTCGAGTTATGTGATGGATTATGGAGCCAATATCCACCTCGGCAACAGCACGAGTGAATATCCCAGCCCCTTCGGTTACTGGCAAAGAACAAAATTCGGAAGCAATACCTATGGCGGATTTTTCAGACCGGAATCCATTAAGCAAGGCTCCAAATTTATTTACTATGCGGATATCTCACGCGGTATTTCGCTCACTTTTTCCGAGGGATTCAATAACTGGCACTATTACAGTTCCACCTGTCCCAACCCGACCGGCGTCGAAAAAGGACCGCCGCATGACAGGAAAAAAACGCTCAATGCGCTTTACGTCGACGGACATGTCGGCAACAAAAAGGAAGCGGATTTTACCAGACAGCTGAAAGCCTGTTCTTACCGGTACAATTCCGTTGCCTACAACACCCCCATCGACTGATCCATAAACAAAGGAAAACAAAATGTTTCACAAAGCAAGCAGCAGTCATTTCTCCACCTCATCTCGCATCTCTCATGCCTCACGCATGAAGCGTAAAATGCTCCGGCATTTTACGCTGATAGAGCTTCTGATCGTGATCGCGATCATCGCCATTCTGGCGGGTATGCTGCTGCCGGCGCTGAACCGGGCCCGGGAAAAAGCCCGCGCGATCTCCTGCGTCAACCGGATCAAACAGCTGGGCTTCGCGTTCATCCAACAACTGGCAGTATCACAAGACCGTCAGCAGCGTGAATACTCCCTCCCAGAAATTCCCCGCGCATTCGGGTCAGAGCAACAGCGCTATGGTGGACGGACATGTGCAGATGCTGCATCAGCAGAAGATCGTGAGGAAAGTCGCGGCTCATGCCTATTACAACAGTGCCAGCGACTTCAAAGCCGATCCGTATTAATATCATTCACATAAGGACAAAATGATCATGAAAAAGTGTTTCGTTCCCCTCATGCTGGCCGCTTCTTTCGGAATCACCGCCGCCGAAGTCAAAGACGGATTCGACAAATTTACCTGGGGTCAATGGTACTCCAAAGGCGGCAAAGGGATCTGCCGTTTCAATGCCAAAGAAGGACTGACCGCACCGGGTTCGGCGGACATGGTTTTTGCCGCCGCGCACAAGAAAGGCGCCAATGCCATGATCCTGAAAAAACTGCCGGTGGAACCGGGCAAGACTTACCGGGTCAAATGCATGGTCCGCAGCAAGACGCCCGACCAGAAAAGTGCTGCCAACATCGGCGTCCAGGCGTTCAAAAACGGCAAGTTCCATTCGACTATCCTCGCCTCAGCCAAAATTCCGGTCGAAAAGGACTGGACCATGGTCGCCGGTGAATTCTCCGTCCCGAACGGGATCGACCAGATCCAGATCCTGGCCGCCGGTTATGCGGATGCCGGAACCACGCTCCAGTTCGATGATTTTTCCATGTCCGAAGTCGATATGACCGCGGAATACAAGGACACGTTCGATTACGACGCCTGGGGATTCTGGAAATCGCCCGGCACCAAAGTCACCAAAAATCTCGACCGGAAAGAAGGCAATAAAGCTCCGGGCGCAGCCCAGATCGTCGTCGCGGAAGGCAATCCGAAGAACAAAGGCGGCAGTCTCACCAAACATTTCCCGGTCAAGCCCGGCAAGGAATACACTTTCGTGGTCTTCGTCAGGAGTCAGGGCCTTTCGCCTGAAACCACGATCGGCATGAGCATTCAGGGACAGGACGCCAAAAAGAGATTCCTGGGCACCGGCGTCCAGGGCACCAAGATCAAAGCCGAAGACTGCCGCGAATGGAAACGCATGGTCTTCACCTTTCAGATCCCCGATTCCGGCAAGTGGAAAAATGCCGGTTTCGTACTGATGACTCTCGGCACCGGCGGCAGCACCCCCGGCTGTGTCTGGTTCGACGATTTCGAATTTTTCTGCAATTCCGAGGAATAAATCATGAAAAAACTGTTTCTGATCCCGGCCGTGATGCTGCTGGCCGGCAGCGTTTTCGGCCAGGCCAAATTCCTGGCGAAAGACACCCCGGAAAAATGCAAGGCCAAAGACCTGCTGTTCCTGGTCACCTTCGACAAGCACAGCGTCAATGCCGATTTTGCCAAAGGCGACAAATATTCGACCACCATGCGGGACACCAACCTGGGTCTGCGCGGCGTGATCGGGTTTGACAGCAAGCCGGCATATCAGGCCGAATCCGGCGAAGCGCTGCGGTTCTCCGTCGAGAAAAACGTCGATCCGCATCAGGGGACTCTGATCCTGTGGACTGCCGGCATGGATTATTCCCCCGGCGAAGCCATGACCAACGGCAAAAAACGCGGCAATATCGCCCTCGCCCACATCTGGGTCCAGAACGGTTCCCGCCACATCGAATATCAGCTCTATGAATACGGGGAAAACGTCTATTTCGACTGGCGCAGTTCGGACGGTCCCCAAGGCTGGGGTTCCGTCGGACGCGTCGCCGTTCCCCGCAAGAAGATCCGCAAAGGCGAATGGCACCAGATCGCCGCCACCTGGAATGATAAACGCCTCAAAATTTATCTCAATGGTGAAAAGATCAAAGAGACCGCCCTCCCCAGCAAAGTCACCATGACCGCGGACATCAAGGCTGTCAACAATAAAAAGTCTTTCATCGGCATCAAGAGCCCGTTCTATGAAGACAAGCACATCTGGGGCGTCGGCATCGACGATTTTGCGATTTACGGCCGTCCGATGACCGATCTGGAGATCCGCAACCAGTATCTGAACCTGCTCAAGGACCGCTCCGGCGCCAAGCCGCAGGCCTTCTCCGTGACGCTGAACGGTGTGGACACCGGACACAAGGAAAAGAAACTGGACAAGATCGACCGGCTGGAAGCCGAATTTGATTTTGCCGCCTTGTCCGATGCCGATCAGAAACTGCTCAGCGCCGGCAAGCTCAAGGCCGCTTATACGCTCACCGCGCCGGACGGCACGAAAAAGACCGGCAGCTGGACCTTCTCCAAGCCGATGGAAGTGCGGCTGCTTTCCGGCATCAACCAGGTCGGCAAATACTCGCTCGAATCCCGCATCGGCAAGGAAACCGTCACCGTTTCGATCGACCGTCCCGATTTCTCCTGGATCGGCAACGGTTACGGCGATGAAGACGAAGTGCCCGCGATCTGGAAAAAGGATTTCAAACTCGATGGACGGACCATCACGGTCTGGAACCGTACCTATCAGTTCGGCGAAGGCCCCCTGCCCGAAAAAATCCTCGCTTACGGCAAGCCGCTGCTCAAGGAACGGGTCCGGCTGTTGATCGACGGAAATGAACCGGTCTGGACCGCCGGGAAAACCTCCCGGACCAACCGCACGGTCACTTTCACCGGCACCGGCAAGATCGGACAGGCGAAGATCAAGTATGCCACCACCGTGGAATTCGACGGTCTGATCAAATTCGAATGGACGGTCGACGGCAAGCCGGAGATCGGCCGCATGGAACTGGTCTGGTGCGTTTCTCCGGAAAACAAACAGTTCCTGATGACGCCGCACGTGGATGAGACCAAAGCGCAGCAGAAGGCTTTCCTCTATCCGAAGACCGCGGGGAATCCGAAACTGCTCTGGTTCGTGACCGAAAAGAAAGGCGGTTTCGCCTACACCATGCTCCACGATGCCAACTGGGTTTACGACTCCAACAAGCCCGTGCTGTTCGCCGACAAGGCCACCGGCGAATGCCGCGTGGAAATGATCAATAAAAAAGTGCAGCTGCCGGAATCGACGCCTTACACGGCGCTGTTCATCGCCACCCCGACCCGGCCCCTGCCGGAACTCAACCGGGTGATCCAGTACGGCGATACCCGCGGCGGACACAAGCACATGACCAATGGCGGCGGCAACGGCGGTTTCAACGAAGTCTTCACGCATGAACCCCATCCGTATGATTTCGAATACCGGCACAAGAACGGCATCGACAACAGCTGTTCCGTCTATGGCGCTTCCAGTGCACTGACCACCTATTCCCCAGTCGGCCGCTATCTGCGCAAATACTGGGAAGTCCCCGGCGCCTACAGCTACAATATGCCCTATTCCCGTCCGGTCGGCCTGGGCAAATATGTTCACGAACATTATTTTTCCCTGTCCGCCTGCAACAGCTGCTCGATCAACGATTATCTGCTCTACGGACAGCACAAGCTCTACACGCATAAGCTCGCCAGCAAGATCTGGCAGGTCTATTATGACCTCTGCGGCGACGGTCTCTGCAGCAATCCGCTGCATGGCTGCGGCTTCAAGGACAAGTTCGGACGCGACATCAAGACGTTCAATGTGCTGAACAAGCGCGACCTGATCCGCCGCACCGTGTCCCATGCCCATAAGTATGGCAAGACCGTGATGATCCATGCCCAGCGGGACTTTATCCCGATGATGACCGGCCTGGCCGATTATTACTTCCCGGGCGAGCAGTACGGTTCGCTCCTGCAGCGCAATCCCTACGGCTACACCGACGAGGTGTCCGATGCGATCTACCGCAGCGAATTCAACCGCAACGTGCTGGGGATCGGCGTGATCCACCTGCCCGCGCTCGGACAGGCCAACCGCGCCTATTTCCGCGAACCCGCCTACAAATACACGGAAGCGATGATCTGCATGCTCCAGAGCCACGACATCGACACCTCCCAGGACTGGGCCGCCGGCAAACCGCTGCAGAAAGTCTGGGACATCCTGGCCCTCTACGGCGTCCAGCACAAAGATACGGTCTGCCGTCTTTATCATGAACAGAAGGAGATCACCAGTTCCGAACCGGAAGTCCGCGTGACCTATTACAGCTGTCCGGAAAAACGCTATGTGCTGTTCCTCGCCAATAAAGACATTCGGCCTTACAACACCGAAATCGATGTGAGCCGGATCGCTCCGGGCGATTTCAAGGCCATGGAAGAATACAAGGGCAAACCGGTCGCGGTCAAGGACGGCAAGTTCAAGATCCGCGTTCCCGCCCGGTCGTTCCGGATCGTGGCATTCCCGCCGCTGTCCGGCTTCCCGATCAAAGACCCGATGCGCAAGGTCTGGAGCGGATATTCCGGCAAAAACAAAACCGTCCGGTTCATGCTCAGTCCGGACGGCGGGATCAACGGCAGTTCCTGCCTGCAGCAGAAAAACACCGAACAGTCCGGCGGTTGTTTCACCCGGACGCTCACGGTCGAACCGGGCAAGACTTACGTGCTCAAAGTCCAGGCCAGACAGAGCAACCCCGCCGACAAAAACCGGATCACTATGAGGATCCAGTTCCGTCAGGGCAACAAGTTTGTCGGACTGAACCCCAAAATGGTCCGGAAAGCTGCGGCCAAAGACTGGCAGCAGCTCGTCCTGAAATACCGGATCCCGGACACCGGGAAAGGCAAGAAATGCGACAATCTCCTGCTGACTCTGGACGGGACCGGCACCAATACTTCCACCTTCTTCGATGATTTCGAAATGGACGAGGTGCCTTCGGAAACGAATGACAAGTAATTGATCGTTTTTTCATCCCCGCAACCGTTTTCCGGCTGCGGGGATATTTTTGCCAGCAGCAGAAAATCCGTTTTTTTCAAAAAATACCTTGACAAATTCAAAAACCGTGATAACTTACTGAAAAGCAGATGATACAACGTTGGACTTAAATATGAGTGTTACGCTGAAAGATATTGCACAAAGGGCGGGGGTGGACCCGACCGTAGTCTCGGCTGTCCTGCGCGGCAGCGGCCGGGTCCGCTGTTCCCAGAAGACGAAAGAGAAGATCCTGGCTCTGGTCGAGGAAATGGGATACTGCCGGAATTCCGTCGCCAGCGCCCTGCGTAGCGGCAAGACCCGTCTGATCGGCGTCGCCATGCCGTCGCCCATGCTCCCGTTCTTTGCCGGCATGATGGCAGCGATCCAGGCTCATCTTTACAAAGCCGGGTATACGGCGGTTTTCGGGTTGTGGGGCATGGAACATTCCATAAAAGAGATATTCTCTTCTCTGCTGTCTCTGAAGGTGGACGGGATCATCACCTGGGAACTGCCGGGCCATCCTGAAAATCTGAATATTCCCACGGTCCATTTCAGCAACCGCAGGACGTCGGAACTGCTGGATACGGTAATGATCGATGCGGGAAACACTGCGGCCCGCGCCGTGGAATTCCTGAAGGCACGGCATTTCCGGAAAGTCGGTATCATTGCCAATCTCAAAGATCTCCGTTCCATTGCGTTGAAGGAGCTATGCAGGAACTGCGGTATCCTGATCCGCCCGGAATGGATGTTTCATTGCATTGACGTCGATGCGGACACGGCAGAACAAATATCGAAAGTCTTTTGGGATTTGAAGGAACAACCGGAACTGCTGGTTTTTACTGACGACAAGGTCTGCGCCGATGTAGCCTGTGCGCTGAAGCGGCGTGGCGTGCTTCCGGAATTGCTTTGTTTCAGGAACAGTTATCTGCTGCCGCTCATCGGAAAAAAGATGGCGGCCTTCGACATGCATGAAGAAACCATTGCCGCCGCGCTGGTGGAACTGCTGCTTTCCAGATTGAATGATCCCTCCATCCCGGCACGATGCCGGAAAATCGAGGCTGATTTGATAAACATTTCATAAAAACGCAACAGAAAGGAATGGATCATGACAAAAGCATTTGTTTCGATAAGCAAAAGGAAACGGCAATTCACGCTGATCGAACTCCTCGTTGTTATCGCAATCATCGCGATTCTGGCGGCCATGCTGCTGCCCGCTTTGAGCAAGGCAAGGGATCGTGCCAAATACATCAGCTGCATGGGTAACATGAAGCAGATCGGCACAGCATTCAATTGTTACGCAGTGGATTACAACGGCTGGATTTCCGGGACTTATGGTTCCTATGAACTGAATACCCGAAAAAGTTACATAGCGCGGCTTTCCGACTATCTAGGCGGTCCCTCATATTTCACACTTCTGTCGAGCTCAAGCCAACGCGATGACAAACGGCTGCCGAAAACTCTCTTCTGTCCCTCCTATGTCCGGAAACCGAATACGAAAGACTGGACCTATACTTACTCCATTTCCGGCAATGCCACCCATAACCTCAATGGACTGACCGGCTGGGATGAAGGGGTTCCGATGTTCCGTAATTACACTTATTTGAACAGTTCGGACAAGATCAGTCCCTTCAACGGAAAAAAAGACAGGATCATCTTCTTTTCCGATGCTTATAGTCCGAACGCGGAAAAGAATAAAATGACTTCCAACGGTCTCGTAGTTATCAAAACGGCAGCGGGACAGACCACCAGCGAATATTCGACGATACAGACCCGTCACAGCGGCTACGCAAATTCCCTCGCGCTGGATGGCAGTGTCCAGAAACTGGGCCGCTCCAATATCAGAGAATATCGGCTGCTGAAGGATATGCGCGTCGTTGAGTTCGTCGGCTATATTTTTCTTCAGGACGGCAGTTTTATAAAATAACAGGAAATCAACAATGAAAAAAAACATTATATTGCTGCTGTTTCTCACCTCCGTGGGACTGTTTTCCGCCGCTGAAAAACCGCTCATCTCCAACGGAAAAAGCGAGGGAGTGATTGTAATCCCCGCCAACCCGAATCCGGTCGAAGAGTTTGCCGCACAGGAACTGCAGACTTATCTCCGCAAGATCACGGACGTTACGCTCCCCGTGGTAAAAGGCAAAACCACAACCCGGACCGGCTTCAAACTGGGCCGGGCATCCGGGATCACCTTCGGCAAAGACGCTCAGCCGGATTCCTGGCGCAGCCGGCTCAATAACGGCTTTCTGGAAATCGCAGGAGCGGACGGACCGGGCAAGGAAACGGATACCCGCAACCCGGCAGGCACACTCTTCGGCGTTTACTCCTATCTGCAGAACAGCCTTGGCGTCCGCTGGCTCTGGCCGGGCGAAGACGGTGAATACATCCCGCGCAAGACGGAACTTTCCCTTGAGGCAATGAGCCCGTCCGAATTCCGTCACCGGCTGAAAGCGGCTTGTCCCAACCAGCCGGGAAATCCGGAATTGTTCCGCTGGTACCGCCGTGCGATGCATTACCGGGAAAACCAGCGTGAGCTCCATGCGGGGAAACTCCAGGGACACGCGTTCCTCTTCTGGCCGGCAAGATACGGCAAGACCCATCCGGAGTGGTTTGCGCTTATCAACGGGGTGCGGAACACCGCCAAGCGAACGACCATGTGCGTCAGCAATCCGGAACTGCAGGATGAGATCGTCCGCCGCTGGTATGAGATCCAGTCCAAGAGCGAACGTCCGCTGGTGGTTAACATCAAGGAAAACGACCACCAGATGCGCTGCGAATGCGAAACGTGCCGCAGCTGGGACGGTCCCGATGACCGCGGTCCGACCGGACGATACTTCCGCTATAAAAACGTTTCCGAACGGTATTGCCGTTTTGCGATGGAAGTGTGGAAACGCGCTTCGAAACTGCGTCCGGATGCACAGGTTTCATTCTTCGCCTACCACGGCAATGTCTATGCACCGCGAAAGGTGAAACTCAACGAACATTGTCTGGTCGCGCTCGTGCCGGACCTGCCTTTTCCCCGCATCCCGGAACATACGAAGTTCCTGCGGCAGGAATACGACTTGTGGAAAGCATCCGGCGCGCAGCTGATCCTGCGGCCCAACTATTTTCTCGGCGGATATGTGATGCCCGAACTCTGGTATGACGAATATGCCGACGAGTTCAAGTATCTGTGCAAGCTCGGGATCACGGGACTCCGCATCGACGGCGGCAGCGGCAATTTCGCCGCCAACGGGCTCAACCGCTATGTGATGGCGAGGCTGGCGCAGGATCCCTCACTGAACGCTGAAGCGCTCAAGGAAGAGTATGTGGCGTGCTTCGGTCCGGCGGCTCCGGCGGTCCGGGATTACCTCGATTTCTGGCATAAATACACCAAGGACAACGCACGGCGGATCAACGACCTCTGGCTGCATACGCCGTCGCAATGGTATTTCCACGGCTGGCTCTATGCGGTCTGGTGTTACAAGATTTTCCCGGAAATGGTTTTGATCCAAGGCAGAGCAATGCTCGACAAGGCAGCTCAGCTCGCGGCAGGCGACAAAGCGGCGGCAAAGAAAGTTGCTTTTTTGAGGAGCGGTCTGGAACACGCGATACTTACTTCGCACACCTCCGCCGTAATCGCCGATCCGAAGGCGACAAAACAGGAAAAATGGGATGCCCTGAAAAAACTTCGTGCCTTCCGTTCCAAGCTGCCTCCGTTTTCTTACGGGTCCTACCAATGCTGGGCGGCCGAAAAACGCTGGGCAATCGATGGTGTCCGCCTGGAAAAGATGCGCAATGTTCCCGTCAATCCGGGCGTGAAAACCTATGATGAAGCGGAATGACTTAAGGGTATCTCTATTTATTCGAGGATAAATTGAGATGACGCTGGCAAAGGAATGCGAGAGGATGTACATTACAGCATCAATGACAGGAGGACAGGATGCTGAACGGATTATTTGAC
>SUWI01000174.1 GCA_015061565.1 Lentisphaerota bacterium | reverse complement strand
TTCGCCTTTTCAGTAATATCTCGCATTTTGACCTCTAATTTTTTGTCTACAATTAACATGGTTTTTCCATCCAGAGCTAATGGCATGCCGGCTTCCATTCTTTTCGTACGCTGCTGATCATTTGTCCAGCGAAATCCTTCTGTGATTTCATTTTTCAATTCTTGCTTTTTTTCCATCGGCAATGATTTCCCCTTACCCACGAATTCAATCAGACAATAATGCACAATGATTCGAACGCGATCCGACTCCCAGGTTTTTGTCACTGTGATAAGGTCATAATCAACATTTCTCCGTCCTGACGTAAATTTATTGACAGTTTTACGATCAGGAGTAGGTTTCACATCTGGGAAATCTTTCTTAGCCTTTTCTGCAAGTGCTTCAACCGATACATCGCCGCCGAAGTTATATTTTACACCAAACAGAAATCCTGAAGGAGCCTGTTCCATTAAATAATCCTTGCTGATGCTGTATTTTCCAATAACTCCTTGGAAACCCGCGATAAAATCAATTCTTCCTGATCCATATGTACTTATAAGATACTGGGTTCCGCCCTCGTTCATCTGTGTGGCTGATTGAAAATCCATTTGCGGGAATTTCATGCTTCTCAAAAATGGTTTTACAGGAAGTCCCGAGCGGATTGACTTGTAAAGTTTTATCCCTTCGAATCCCTGCATTTGTTTGGCAAATTTCTTTTCTTGAATGAGCTGTTTTTGTTCAGCAATCTGCTTTTCTGTTTCGCGTTCTATTCGATCAAGTTTTTCTAAAAAATCTTCCACTTTTCGAGGAATATTGTTTCGGCCTCGTTGGGAAGACCAGGATGGCTTTTTTCGGACGATAGCGGTCAACCGTTTTTTCAAAGAATCCGCTTCTGCAACTTTTCCTCGCATTTGAAGCAACTTAAGGTAATTCAGGCAAATCGCAAAGCCTTCATCGCAACCTTTTTCTTCTGCTATGAGTCTTTCATATGTATTTATATTACGAACTCGGTTAGGATTAGGCCAAGTGACATAAGACCAAAAATTATTCCAAAGCAGTTCATAGTAATCTCCGAACAATTTTGAATTTTCAATGTCGATGTGAGTCATTACTTCCCACGCGGAAGCCATATCCCAACGGCTTCCGAACATATTCCGATGTTCAACATCCATTACAGTTAAACCGCGAGGTTCATACCCTGCTTTGGCGGCTTTTCCAAAGTAGACACATGCCTGTTTGTAATCAGGTTTGACACCAATCCCTTTTTTCAGTCTGACTCCTGTACGGTAGGCCATGTAGCCGTCTCCGGCATCAGCCTTCTTTTTCACATCTTCGAACGACATGCAGCCAGTTACAAAAGCGATTCCGGCAGCAAGCATTGTTACATAAAAACATTTTTTCATTTTGTCCTCCATCGTTGGTTTTTTACGCAATTTCATGTTCTGTCCTTTTTTTTGTAAGTTCCGATTACTCTGATTAACACTCCTCCTTTCCTGTCCTTGTCCGGAATCACGGCACGAAAAAGGCGCACCCTGACCACACCGTCAAAGAGGTACGCCAATACACCCAATCGTCATGCGGACAGAGTACGCCATTGCTGACGTATCTGACAAGCAATTGACGATTCTTGTCTTTGAAATTGGCGTTTCCTTTGACGAACCGTTCTTGCAGATACTATGATATTTGCAAAAATCTATGTTATTTCAAATTTTTCGAAGCAGAATCCCTTTCTTTTGGTTTCCGTCGCTAAAATAGCACATCTTTTCACAAATGTCAACCCTGTCTTGCAAAAAAATCAGATATATCGGCGCACCGGATTTTCATCCTTCACCCGAATATACGACCGGTTTTTCCCGAATCTTGCACGGATTTTTTTTCAGATTCGTTTTTTTTCGTGACTGGTGATGATTTGCGCTATTGTCCGTCCGGTCCGTCCAGTCCGTCAGGTCCGTAAATCGCGCGATTGAAATTGTGCCGTTCTGCGTGTATATTACCGGCTCAAAAAATAAAATTCAGGAGCATATCATGATGGATTATTTTTTTCACGGATTTACGACGCTGCAGCTGGTCATTCTGATGATCGCCGCAGTGCTGATCGGGATCAACAAAACGGGTCTGCCGGGACTGGGCCTGCTGCCGGTGGTGATGCTGGCGAATACTTTTCCGGTCGGACTTTCCACGGGCATCCAGCTGGGGATGCTGGCATTGGCCGATCTGCCTGCGGCGTGGTATTACCGGAAAACCGTGAACTGGAAACAGCTGGTGAGGCTGATCCCGATGGCGCTGGTGGGTATCTTCTGCGGTTTCCTGGTTTTGCGGATGGTGCCCAAGGAGTCGCTGAAACCGCTGATCGCCACGGTGATCCTGGTCCTGTGCATTTTCGGCCTGACCAAAAATTATATTTTCAGGGATAAGGAAAAGATCCCGACCGACTGGTGGTTTGCCGCGCTGTTCGGACTGCTGGCGGGATTCACCACGCAGGTGGCGAATGCGGCCGGGCCGGTGATGGCGATCTACCTGATCGCGATGCGGTTCGAAAAGAAGGAATATATGGGCACCGCCGCCTGGTATTTCCTGATCCTGAACTGGACCAAGGTGCCGATTTTCGCGTTCGAAGGACGCATCACCATGGCCTCGGTGCGTGCCGACCTGGCGATGATCCCGCTGCTGCTGGTCGGCGCGGCCATCGGCATCTGGCTGCTCAAGAAAATGCCGCAGAAAGTATTCGAGAAAGCGGTGCTGATCCTCTCCGCATTAGCCGCGATCAAACTGTTCTTCTGACCGCGGGGATGTGACACGCTGTGTCCGGAAGTGTGACAGATTGTCGCATGTTTCGGGCAAAAGACAGCCGTTTTGAGCTTGATTTTCCTCAATGGCACAAAAAATGCTTATCGCTTTTTGTAAATTTTGAATTATGGCAATATCAGCAAGGAGTTTTCGCCATGCCAACTTATGAATATGTCTGCAAAAAATGCGGCAAGGAATTGGAAGTGTTTCAGAAGATGACCGATCCGAAGCTGGAAAAATGTCCGGCCTGCGGAAAAAATGCGCTGCAGCGCAAGATCGGTTCCGGAGCCGGGATCATTTTTCACGGCACCGGATATTACTGCACGGATTTCAAAAACAAAAAATAACCTAACCGGGAGATCGTATCATGGCAAAAGACAATCTGCAGTTTCAGACGGAAGTTCAGCAGCTGCTCCAGCTGATGATCCATTCAGTTTATTCCAATAAGGATATCTTCATCCGCGAACTGGTGGCGAACGCCGCCGACGCTCTGGACAAGGCCCGGTTCGAATCGATCAGCCGTCCGGAACTCGCCCGCGAATGGGAGATCCGGATCGCCGCCGACAAGGATGCCAATACGCTGACGTTCATCGACAACGGCATCGGCATGGACCGCGACGAACTGATCAACAACATCGGCACCATCGCCAAATCCGGCACCAAGGCGTTCATCGAGGCAATGAAAAAGAAAGACGAGGCGAAAGCGAACGACCTGGAACTGATCGGTCAGTTCGGCGTCGGGTTCTATTCCGCGTTCATGGCCGCCTCCCAGGCCGAGATCATCACGAAGAAGGCCGGCACCGACCAGGCGTGGAAATGGGTCTCCGAAGGCAAGGACACCTACTCGATCGAGGAAGCTGAACGCGATGACCAGGGCACCACGATCATCCTGCATCTGAAGGACGACGCCAAGTCCTATCTGGAATACTGGACCGTTTCCTCCATCATCCGCAAATATTCCGACTTCATCGAATATCCGATCAAGATGAAACACACCGTCAAGAAGGACGACAAGGACGTCGAGGAAGATTCCACGCTCAACACCATGAAGGCGATCTGGCTGCGGAGCGAATCCGAAGTCAAGGACGAGGAATACAAGAGCTTCTATCAGCATCTCGGCCAGTACGGCGACCCGCTGAAACGGATCGTCTACAGCGCCGAAGGCACTTCCGAGTTCAAAGCGCTGCTGTTCATTCCGGAACATGCGCCGTTCGATTTCCAGTTCACCGACCGCCGCACCAATTCCCTGCAGCTCTACGTCCGCCGCGTGTTCATCACCGACAACTGCCCCGCGCTGCTGCCGGATTACCTGCGTTTCGTTTCCGGCGTGGTCGATTCGAGCGACCTGCCGCTGAACCTTTCCCGCGAAATGCTCCAGGACAATCCGCAGGTCCACAAGATCAGCGTCAACCTGACCAAACGCATCCTCAACGAATTGACCAAGATGCTGGAAAACGACCGCGAACGCTATGAGAAGTTCTATCGTGAGTTCGGCCGTCTGATCAAGGAAGGTGTGCATACCGATTACGCCAACCGCGAAAAACTCCAGAATCTGCTGCTGTTCGAGACGATGAACAATCCGTCTGGCAAGCTGGTCACGCTCAAGGAATACCGCAACGCCATGCCCGCGCTCCAGCAGGATATCTATTACCTGACCGGCGACAGCCGTTCCGCGCTGGAAAATTCGCCGCACCTCGAGATCCTGCGCAAACAGAATTACGATGTGCTGTTCATGACCGACCCGATCGACGAATTCGTGGTCTCCGGCATTCCGGAATATGAATCCAAGAAACTCAAATCGGTCAACAAGGGCGAGGTCAAGTTCGACGAATCGATCCAGAAGGAACTGGAAGAGAAGACCAAAAAAGCCGCCGACGACAACAAATCGCTGGTCGAGGCGATCAAGAAGGCGCTGGGCGACAAGGTCAAGGACGTGACCTTCTCCAGCCGTCTGACCGAAAGCGCCTGCTGTCTGGTCGGCGGCGATGCCGATCCGAGCGCCTATATGCAGCGGGTCCTCAAGGCGTTCAACCGCGACACCCCGAATGTGGCGCGCACGCTCGAACTGAATCCGGACCATCCGCTGGTCGCGGCCATGAAACGGCTCTTCGAAAAGACGCCGGACAGTCCGAAGCTGACCGAATTTTCGGAGATGCTTTACGACCAGGCCCTGCTGGCGGAAGGCAGTCCGCTGCCCGATCCGCTGCTCTTTGCCAAACGGACCGCCGCACTGATGACTTTCAGTGCGGAAAAAGAGGCGGCTGAATAATGGCCGACTATTACGAGATACTGGAAGTCACCCGGGAAGCCACGGATACTGAGATCAAGAAATCCTACCGCCGCCTGGCGGTGAAATACCATCCGGACAAGAATCCCGGCAATGCCGAAGCCGAAGAGAAATTCAAGCAGATCTCGCAGGCCTATTCGGTCCTGAGCGATCCGCAGAAACGCCAGATGTACGACCAGTATGGCGAAGACGCCTTCACCCATGGCGGGGCAGGCGGCGGAGCCGGGTTCGATCCGTTCGACCTGTTCCGCGAAGCTTTCGGCGGCGGAGGCGGCGGAGGCGGGATTTTCGATTCCTTCTTCGGCGGCGGACGGCATGATCCCAATGCGCCGGCCGACGGTTCCGATCTCCGCTATGACCTGGAGATCGATTTCGAGGAAGCCGTTTTCGGCGCCGACCGCAAGATCGAATTCTCCCGTCTGGCCGAGTGTTCCGAGTGTCACGGTTCCGGCTGCGAAGCCGGCACCAGCAAGAAAAGCTGTCCCCGCTGTCACGGTCGCGGACAGGTTTCCATTTCCCAGGGGTTCTTCTCGATCTCGCAGGAATGTCCGAATTGTCACGGCGCCGGCCAGATCGCCGAAAAGCCCTGCAAAAAGTGCCGCGGACAGGGCCTGCAGCAGGTCAAGCGCACGGTGACGCTGCATATCCCGCCGGGCGTGGACA
Source organism: Lentisphaerota bacterium (assembly GCA_015061565.1). Lineage (GTDB taxonomy): Bacteria > Verrucomicrobiota > Lentisphaeria > Victivallales > UBA1829 > SIG94. The sequence goes on along the minus strand of SUWI01000174.1, from coordinate 5,475 downwards.
CCGGGACGCGGATCCGTGTTTCCGGGGAAGGGGAACCCGGCATGCGCGGCGGTTCCAACGGCGACCTGTATGTGATCATGCATGTGCGCGAGCATAACATTTTCAAGCGCAGCGGCAGCACCATTTTCTGCGAAGTCCCGATCGACTTCACCACGGCCGCGCTCGGCGGCGAGATCAAGATCCCGACCGTCACCGGCAAGGCGACTTTGAAGATCCCTGCCGGCACGCAGACCGGCGACAAGTTCCTCGTCCGGGGCAAAGGTATGCCTTCGCTCCGCGGCGGAACCCGCGGCGACCAGCAGATCCAGGTGTTCGTCGAGGTCCCGCGCAACCTGACCGCCGCCCAGAAAGAAGCCCTCCGGCATTTCGACGAACTTCTTAACGGCACCGATCAGAAGGGCAAGAAGCCGCTCCAGGAAAGTTTCTTCGAGAAAGCCAAAAAGTTCTTCCAGCTGTAATATCAGCAGGAAGCTCCGGCCTTCCGCACCGGACTTTTCCCGGAAAATTATTCTTTTTTTCTTTTTTACTCTCTTGAAAAGTATTTCCTGATGATATATATTAACGTTAACATACCAGAAAACTGAAAGGAGTTTCAAAATGAGCGGAAAATTGAGAATTGCGATCGTCGGAACGGGTTCCCGGGGGACGGATTGTTTCGGTCAGCTGCTGAGGGAACGTCAGGATGTGGAAATCGCGGCGCTTTGCGATCCGAACCATGTCCGTGCGAAAGCCGCGGCTGAGATCCTGGGCATCAATCCACCCATTTATACTTCGATGGACGATATGGCGGCGAAGGAAAAACTCGACGGCGTGATCATCACCAGTCCGGACTGCTATCACCATGACTGCGCGATGACCGCGCTGAAACACGGCTGGAACGTGCTGATCGACAAGCCGCTGGCCACGAATGTGGCGGACGGCCGCGAGATCATCGAGACCGCGAAGAAAGCAGGCAAGACGGTGATGATCGGGTTCAATCTGCGTCACAACGCGGTGCTGAAACGGCTGAAAGCCATCGTCGAGGCGGGGACGCTCGGTCATGTGTTCGTGGCGGAAAACCGGGAATTCTACGACGGCGGCCGCACCTACATGTCGAGGTGGAACCGGCTGTTCTCCAAGACCGGCGGACTCTGGATCCACAAAGCAAGTCACGATTTCGATATTTTCAACTGGCTGCTTGGTTTTCCGAAACCGCTGCGGGTCAGTTCCTTCGCTGCGGTGAACGTGCTGACGCGCGCCGGGATCCCGTTCGAACTCGAGGCCGGACACGAGCCCGGACCTTCCTGCAATGTGTGCTATTACAAGGACAAATGCAAGGACCGGTATCTGATTTCCGAAAGAGGCATGAAGCAGTGGGGTCCGGAAGCGCAGGCCGTGGACGGCTATGTCAAGAACCTGTGCATGTATCTTTCGGACAAGGACAATCACGACAACGGACTGGCGATGGTCGAATATGAAAACGGGATCAAGGTGAGCCTGTTCGAGACCTTTATCGGCAGCAAGGCGGACCGGATCTACACGATCGCCGGCGACCGCGGGATCGCGGAAGTCAGCCTGACCAACCGCACCATTACCGTGACTCCGCGGTGGGGCGGCGAGATCGTCACTTACCATGTGCAGGAAGAAGAAGGCGGACACGGCGGGGCCGATCCCCGGCTGGTCGATACCTTCTGCAAAGTGCTCAAGGGCGAATTGAAGGCGCCTTCCACCGCGGAACACGGTCTGCTGGCGACCGCACTGGGGCAGGCTGCGGAGATCTCCCGCCGCGAACACCGGATGGTCGAGATGTCCGAGCTGCTCGGATAATCTGTCAGACTCAGCCTGGAATGAGGTGAATCCGCCGGAGTTTTCCGTTCGTCCGGAACTCCGGCGGTCTATTTTTTCTGCGATCCCGTTTTATCGGCGAGGGGACGGGACAGCCAGAGCGCAGCTCCGCCCAGGGCGGTGACCAGCGCCTGGAACTGGACGGCGGAAGGGAATCTGCGGATCAGGAACAGCCCGGATACGCCCAGAATGAACAGCGCGGCAAACCAGAGCTGATAACGTACGCGGCGGACCAGACGACCGAACATCAGATACAGAACGACTCCGATGGAGAGCATCGGCAGCACGATCAGCGCGATCCCGTATCCGGCTTCGATCCATGCTTTCCACCATTGGACGAATCCTTCGGATGAAAGCGTCCGTTTCAAAAACGGCAGGATCTTCAGGTCTTCCAGAAACGGCACGGATCCGAAAACCAGCACCAGCAGAGTCATCAGCTTGACCGGTCCGCGGTAAACCGGATATTCCGGCTGTTCGGTCTGTGCTCCGGCGCACAGTTTTTCCCAGCCCGGGAAATTCCATTGACCGGGGAAATTCCGGCACTGGGCCGGCTTCACTTCCTGGATCCGGCAGAGACGGGTCTTTTCATCGTAATAACAGCAGGAGCCGTCCGGTTTCTCTTTCAGGGAAAGGGAACGGCGGTCCGCGGTCAGCACCGTATGGTCGCGCAGAAAATCCTTGACCGGAATGTTCAGGTATGCCGCAATGGCGTCCACTTCCGCTTCGGTGACGCGGACCGGTCCTTCCCAGCGGCAGCAGGCGCCGCAGCGGACACAGCGGAACTCTTTACGCATCGGCCCGGTACGGCGGCGGTTCGATATCCAGATCATCCCGCAGGAGGACGGCGGCGCCGTAATGGAACCGGTGTCCCTCTTTCAGAAATCTGGCAAAGGCATGCTGCAGACTGGAGCGGAGCGGAACGGTCCCCACACCGTCGCGCGCGCCTTTGACTCCGAAACAGCGGAAGATCGTGTCCGCTTCGCCTGGGAAGGGGATCATGTAACCGTTGCGCTGAAAGGCCAGAATGTTGGAATTCGGCACGAGAATGCCGGACAGCTGCGGATCCAGCAGCCAGGAGTCGCAGAAAAACGCTTTCCAGTGATAATCCGGCAGAAATTCCGAAAAGAATTCCCGCGCCCGGAAAAGCGAATCCCGGCAGGCGTCCGGCTTCAGCGGACCCGATTCCGGAATGTGGATATTGATGACCGGATCGCCCGGTTTGAGGACCGCTTCCCACTCCGATTTAGGCAGACTTACGGGCGTCTTATGCACAAAGCCGTCCGGGGTGACCGGACAGCCTTCCCAGGCGGTTTCGTTCTCGTTCCAGGAACTGGTCCAACTGCCTTCGGACGGTTCTTCATTCAGATCGTCCAGAAGCCCGGCGGCGGTAAAACGTTTTTCATCGGCGAACAGCGCCTTGACTTCCCCCGTGGCCCGGTTCCGGAACATGATGGTGCGGCTGGGATTGGCCAGCTCGGTGTTGAACTGGAGACGGCCCAGTCCGATCAGCCTCAGGTCGATATGGCTCTGGAACCACGGAATGACCATCCAGGCGAAACCTGGCGTCCCGAAATTTCGCTTGTGGTGCATCGCCCAAACCGCCATGTCACGCATCAGATCGTCGCGGACCGCATCCGGCCAATGCCGTTCTTCATAACGCCGGAAACGTAGCGGTGTCCCCGACAGGACCAGCAGATAATAGAAGACTCCCCGGAGATTGTCCCCCAGAAGACGCCCCAGCTTGGGGTCTTCCGGAATGACCGTACTCAGCGGCTCTTCCTGTTCGTAAAGCAGATCGTGGAATTCCCAGAGCAGCCGCACGAACGGGTCGCGCAGCAACAGCATGTCCTTGAGACGGATGATCTCATCGATCAGGGATTCCTCCAGGCCCGTCATGGCCGAATAGCGGATGATGAATTCATTTTCCAGAAAAGGGATCTTGCCGATCCCGGGGAAAGGTCTTGCTTCTCTATCCATAACCAAAAATACCTCCGGATTGAACTGCCTTATCTTCTGGCAATTTTGAATATGTAAACAGCACCGAAGATCTGGAACAGGGCAGGGGGAATCCAGACCAGATACTGAGGATAAAGCTTGGGCGATTCGCGCAGTGCGTCGGAAATGAGCACCCCGCCGAAATAGATGCCGGCCAGAAGCACACTGAGAAACAGTCCCACCGAGGTCTCGCGCCGGCTGGTGCGGACCGCCAGCGGCATGCCCAGAAGCAGGAAGGCGATCGGCGCCAGCGCCAGCGCCACCCGCTGGTTCAGTTCCACTTCCAGATACGTGGTGTCTTCGCCGCGTTTTTTCAGCAGGCTCAGGCGCGCCAGAATATCCATCACCCGCAGGAATTTGTCCCGCTGCGTTACTGCTTCCGAGGTAAATTTCGTGCCGTAGTCGATAGAGAACGTCAGCGTTTCCGAAAACGTGTGCCGGACCGAATTGCCTTCATGCGCCACCACCGTGGCATTCTGCAGGATCACATTCATCACCTGTTTTTCCCGGTCCACTTCCACTTTGCCCCGGGAGGCCGTCACATCCTGTTCCCAGTAACCGTTTTTGCCCAGCCGGTAAACCTGCACTTCCTTGATGACCTTCCCATCCTTGCCGCCAATGTAGATCAGCAGGTCGTTGAACCGGTTCTGGATGCCCGGTTCGAAGATCGAGGTCGGCTGGTCCACCAGCACATTCCTCACCAGCGTCCTGGCTTTGCCCAGGTAATACGGTCCCACATGCAGCTGCAGATACAGGCAGATGCAGGTCAGGAAAAACGCGATCACAATGATCGGCGAGACGATCTGCAGGATCGAGATTCCGGAAGAACGCATTGCCGTGATCTCGTTGTCCGCGGACAGCCGTCCGAACACCAGCATGACCGACACCAATGCCGCCCACGGAATGGTGAACGACAGCACGATCGGCATCACATACAGGAGGACCATGAACGCATTGCCCGCCGGAACTCCGCTGGAAATATATTCGAACACTTTCATCAGTCTGGCTCCGGTCATTCCGAACGTCAGGATGCCGATCGCCGTGAGGAAAGTTGCCAGAAATGCTTTCGTCACGTATATATTCAAGGTTTTCATAAGCGGCCTTTCGGTTGCTGCTCCATAATCAAACAATCTGTAATATAGCATATTTTTTGAAAATAAAAAGCTGAAGTTCATTTTTTTTGCGGTTTTCAGGCAAAATTTATCGATTTAATATTGATATTCACCGGAAAAGGAGTATAGTATACTATAAAATCACGGTCACGACCACTAAAACAGAAAGGCAATTTGAAAAATGCTGGCCAGAGAGTTACGTAAAAAATACATCGATTTCTTTCATTCCAAAGGACATGCGGTCATCAAGAGCGCTCCGTTGATCCCCGATAACGATCCCACTGTCCTCTTTACCACCGCGGGCATGCATCCGCTGGTGCCTTATCTGCTCGGCGGCAAGCACCCTCAGGGGAAGCGCCTCACCGACGTCCAGAAATGCATCCGCACCGGCGATATCGATGAAGTCGGCGATCCCGTGCATCTTACCTTCTTCGAAATGCTCGGCAACTGGTCGCTCGGCGACTATTTCAAGAACGAGGCCATCGAATTCAGTTTCGAATTCCTCACCGGCAAGGATAACCTCAATATTCCGGTCGACCGCCTG
>SUWI01000173.1 GCA_015061565.1 Lentisphaerota bacterium | reverse complement strand
CAAGATGGTCTCAGCCGACATGAACGCGCAGGCCGCCCCGGGCGTCAGTTCGCAGCGTCTCATGAAGATCATCGAACAGCAGCCGCTGCCCAAAAACTACCATATCGAATGGACCAACCTGAGTTATCAGGAAAAGGAAAACCAGGGACAGCTGCTGTTCCTGATGGCGCTGGCGCTGACCTTCGCCTACCTCTTTCTGGTCGGCCAGTATGAAAGCTGGACCATCCCGGTGCCGGTGATGCTCTCCGTGGCGTTCGCCGTGCTCGGCGCGGTCCTCGGCCTGCTCATTTGGGGCGAAACGCTCAGCATTTACGCCCAGCTCGGCGTGGTGATGCTGATCGGGCTTTCCGCCAAGAACGCCATTCTGATGGTGGAATTCTCGAAACAGGAACGCGAAGCCGGCAAGAGCATCTTCGACGCCGCCATGAACGGCGCCAACATGCGTTACCGCGCCGTGCTGATGACCGCCTGGAGCTTCCTGTTCGGCGTGTTCCCGCTGGTGGTAGCCACGGGCGCCGGTTCCGGCAGCCGCCGGTCGATCGGCATCACCACCTTCTCCGGCATGGCCATGGCCACGCTGGTCGGCATCATGTTCACCCCCGCTCTCTATGCCGCCTTCCAGCGGCTCCGCGAATGGGTGAAGACCAAGCTCCACTGGAAAAAGACCGTATAAAACCGCTCAACACCGAAAATGGGACAGGCGGGAAGGTCAACTCGATCTTCCCGCCTGTTTTTTATCCTTGCCGGCGCTGAAATACTCCTACTGTCCGGTTGGTTGTCAATTATTTCGCCTTAACCAGGAAGCCGCGATCCATGTAAACCTTGTCATCCGTGAATTTCAGGGAAATGTAGATATCCCATTTCTGCTTCAGACTGACAGGATCATCATGCTTGCAGAATTCGCCCATCCGGAGGACAAGTCCCCATCTGCCGCCCCACCAGATCATATCGGGGGAAAGCGTCGTGCTGCGGTTCAGTTTATACAGGACGTATTTGCCTTTGACAATATTCGCGGCGGAAAGTGCCCGTCCGGGGCCATAACGTTTAATTGACGGGGAATAAGTGCCCATGGAGAATTTTTTCCCGTCCCAGGGTTCGGCCAGGGCATATTTCTGATTGGCCTCGGGATCTTCGGCCCGATACTTTTTCTGTGCATTACGCGAAGGCAGCAGCACTCTGATATCGTCCACGGGGTACTTGGAAAGCAATTCCTCCGGAACGGGTTTCAGCGGAATGCGCCGGTCGATCTCCGCCAGAAATTTTTTCACCGATTTCGCCATGGAGGAAACCGGCTTATGCCGCCGGTCGATATATTCGGCAGTCCGCATCAGCCGTTCCTTGCATTTTTTCACCATCGGGAAATATTGCATCTGCGTCCACTGGTGATCCGCAATGCAGCAGTCCAATCCCATGCGCAGGAGGTCGATCCGGATGGTGTGAGCCGGATCGATCTTCGTGGCGGCGTCATCGAGCAGACGGTTCCAGCGGAGGAAATTTTCTTCGGTCAGATAATCATAATTCTGCGTGGAATAAAACCATTTCCCGCCGCGGGCTATGAAATTTTTCCGGTATTGTTCCAGTTCGAAAGCGAACTGCAGGACCGAATCCGCCGCCTTGCCGTAATAATGGACGGCAAAATCCCTCATCAGTTTCTTCTCGTCCAGGGAGGGGTCCTGGAACAGTTTATACATGACATAAGTCTGCATTTCCGAAAGGTTGGTTCCGCTGGAAGCGCCGCCGGCGTCATGTTCGAAATACGTTCCTTCCACCTTCAACCGCGCCATGGTCCGGATATCCGCGGCGAGGCGTTCAAAGTTCGCCAGCGGGGCGGGAACCGGCAGCTTGCTCCCGTAAGTGTTCGGATAATACCACACCCACACTTTCGGGGTGATCTTCAGCCATGCTTCCAAGTCGTTCCGGTCACGAAGATTTTCTTTGTCCAGCGTGCCGGAAAACAATCCGTTGATGGGGCAGAAGATCACCGTAAGATTTTTCGGCGGATTTTTCAATCCGGCCGGCGGCCGCTGGGTCAGACTGGTCTGATAAGCGAGCGTGGCGAATTCCACATCCGGATAAGCGGCGCACAGTTCGAAAAGGTAATCGAAGAAACTGCCGCCGGGCGTCCGGTATTTTTTCTGCAGCGCCTGGCAATTATTGCAATAACACATGTTGTAGGCAATGTCGTTGAGGTCGAGGGTATGGTAGTACCGGGACTTCTCTTTCGTTTCCAGCGTTTTGTAATAAAGGAACAGATTTTTGGTCAATTCCTTGCGCAGTTCCGGGTTGGAAAAACACAGCTGCCGGTTGTTGACCCGCTTGCCGTGTTCGTCCAGCGAAAACCATTCTGGATGGATCGCATAATAATCCTTGATTTCGATGCAGGAGGCAGCCTGATTGTTGTGTCTTCCTTTGAATCCGGGCATGATCCTGCTCAGGACATGGCAAGCAGGACCTTTCAGGTCAACGGCTTGGACGATCCCCGGCTGCGGAGTGCCGATATTCAACAGAATATTCTGCCGGTTCCGGTAAGCAAAAAGCCGTACCCGGTTTTTATCGGTGTGGAACCAGTTCATCAGAGACCGGAGCGGAAAAGCATAACGGCTGCGGACAATGCCTTCCGGGATGGTTATGCTCTTCTTCGCCGGAATGAAATCTCCGTTCCCGAACCCGGAGAACCAACGGCAGCCCAGTTGATTTTCCAGCAGTTCGTAGACCGCATAAAGATTCACGTGACGTCCTTTTCCATACAGGAAAAGATGGCCGTCTTTGGTCTGGATCACGGCTTCCTGATCGTGCAATTGGCCGATCAGACAATCCTTTCCCAGAATTTTCAAGGCATCCGGACTCAGACCGACAAAAATCGTTTTCCCACCCGGTATTTCCCGATCCATCCCGAAAAAAACGCCGGACATGGCTTTCAGATGCGTCTGAAGTTCTTCCACGGCAAAGCGGTCGACTTCACTGGCGGTTTTGCCGCAATGAATGCCGTAATCCGTTTTACCTTCGCGGCAGAGGGTCAGATTTCCGGCAAAACCATACAGGCAGACAGCGCCCAGAAATGAGGCTGCCAATACTTTTTGAAAAATCATTGTTCATTCTCCTCTGCCGCTCAGGGCGCGACGGCGTAATCCGTATATCCTTCGATGCCGGAATACAGATTGTATCTCCGGGCTTCCTGGCGTTTTTTCGCCCCGGAACTGCCGTCCACGTGGGACAGTACGGTTTTGGACCGGTCGGCATGGGTAAAAATCAATTTGGTGGTCGTCAGGTTCGTGATCTCATCCCGGACAAACTGAGCTTGCCAGTCCACCGCGACCTGTGCATTTGCACCTTTGACGGTTTCGCAGTAGCCGCCTCCGAAAGCGACGGTTTTCGAAGGGAATTTGACCAGCCGCAGAGTTCCCTTGAAAGTATAATCATTCGTGCTGCCGGGACGGACGGAAAGATACCGGTTAAGACCGTAGGTATAATAATTCTGCTTGGTATATTTCTGCATCCCTGCCGAAGCTTTCTCGAAGGGCCGTCCGGGACAGCCGAGAAAAATCTTCTTCTGATCCGGAAACGAATTGCATAATTTGTAGGTATGGCAGGTATAATCGGTCCCGCGGTCATCGAAAGGGAACATTTCCTTGTTATCCCCGACATAGATCGCCAGCAGGGTGCCGATCTGACGGGACGCATTGACGCAGGAGGTCTCCTGAGCCATGTTCTTCGCCTTGTTCAGCGCCGGCAGCAGCATTCCCGCCAGGATCGCGATGATCGCAATCACCACGAGGAGCTCTATCAGCGTAAAATGACATGGCATTGGACGCTTCAAACATGAAATACGCGATTTGGAATGTAAGTCGGATGTGCGGTTGAAACTTTTTTGCTTTTTCAGCATGATCATAATCCTTTCCTTGGAGTTGATTTTATTTGATTCGTCAGCTTTGACCGGATCCGGTGAAACTTTTCCGGATCACCAGTTCGGAAGGGATCCGGATATGATAGATGCAGTCCGACGGTTCTTCGATCAGGCGCAGCAGCAGTTTCACAGCCTCGTTGATGACTTTTTCTTCCGGGACCCCGATGGATGTGATCATCGGTTCATCGGCAAAACGGAATCCCTGGGCTTCGCGGTTGCCGCAGCTGATCAGGTGAAAATCCTTTCCCGGCTGAAAATTTTCCAGCATGAACGCTTCGATCAGATTATATGCCAGTCCGTCCGTGGTGCTCATGATGATCCGCCGCATCAGATTTCTGCAATAGACCCGGACATGCTTATGGCATTCCATCGAACGCCGGTTGATGTTTACGGTGACAGTTTCGATTTGTTCCGGTTCCGCGCCGTGTCTGAGGAGGCTTTCCTTCCACAGGCGGCACATTGCTTCGCTGTTCGGGGTCTGTTCCGCAAATATCACGGGCCGGGAAAGCAAGGCGGGAGAAACCAGTTTCAGCGCTTCATCCATTCCGGTGGTCAGGTCGCCGAACACCTGGCAGAAGGGTTCTCCGATTTGATAATTGTGACGGAAAACCACAAAGGGGATCCGACATTCCCGCAGCAGCGGGATGGTATAGCGGTCCAGATAGGTATTGGCCACCAGCAAACCGTCGAAACTGCGCAGCATCTCCACCGCCACCGATCGGTTCACCAATTCAAAATACGGGATGATCTGAACCTGAAAATTTCGTGAACAAAGCAGCTTGTAAAGATGGTCGATCTGGGCAATGAAAACCTCGTTCAGGCTTTGCGGGACCGGAACGGGCGGAATATCCAGCAATCCGATCCGCAGGGTCTGATGATTTTTATCCCGCCGGATGAAGGTGCCACTGCCCCGGACACGGTAAAGCAATCCTTCTCGAACCAGAAGATTGACCACTTCGTGGGCCGTCGGGACGGATATTTTGAACCGCAGTGCGATTTCCTGGGCAGAAGCCACTTTTTCTCCGTCTTTCAGCAGACTGCTGGAAAAATCCTGCCTCAGGATTCCGGCAATATGATTGATTTTTCCTGTCTTTTTGCGGGCCGTCTTTTCCATCGGTTTCCTGCTGCTCCTGTCCTCTGGTTCATGACTTTCGGATAATTATAAAAGCGAAATGCATTTTTTCAAGATTATTTGTCTAGTGGAAACTTGATGACCAATGTATTGAACTCAAAAAAAGGGGAAAAAACCGGAAAAAGCAGTCAAAAAGTGTATGATAAGTTATCAACATAAATCCCCGTGCGGGAGAAGTTCATAAGAAAAAAAGGCAGGATTTTTTCAGAACAGCAGTGTGGTTTATTGCAATGAAATGATGATGATCCCGAGACAGACCGCGCCGAGTCCCGCCAGGCTCAGCCGGGCAAATTTTTCTTTCAATATCAGCAGACTGTAAACCGAAAAACCGATGACGCACACGCCGATGCTGACCGGGTATCCGAGGCTGGCGCATCCGCTTTTGGCCAGCAGGTCCAGTCCGCGGTAAAAAAAGAACAGGCTGGCGGAAACATTCAGCACCATCAGGATGATGGCGGCAATCCATTCGCCGCGGACGCCGTAATTTCGCTTGCGAATCATTCCCGGCAGCGTGGTGAGCATGAAACCGATCATTCCACCAAAATACAGTCCCAAAGTCCGGACTAGACTGTCGGATCCCGATTCCTTCTGCAGATAGGAAGGCAATGAATTGACGCTCTGCGTGACCATCACGAGCAGAAATGCGGCAAGGGTCGGCAGCACCCAGTTTTTCCCGCGGACGGAAGAGCGGCTGTCACGCGACACTCCCATGACCAGGATCCCGCTGAGGATCAGAAACAGACCAAGAAACCGGACCGGCGCCGCTTTTTCCCCGAAGATGACCACCCCCATCAGAAAAGATCCGATCATGCCCGACTGCATGATGCCCCAGACCAGACCGTTGGGGCCCCGTTCCATCGCTTTCGCGGTAAACAAAAAGGAATAGAAATTGGTGATCCCGGCGAGAAAACTCATCAGAAATCCCAGGCCGAATACGGATCCGGGATCCGACCACGATACACTGCCAGCCAGAAGCAGAGAACACACCAGCGTCGCACCGGCATAATTCAGACCCTGGACGAGATTGAAATCCCAGCCGCGCGCAGAACATTTGCTGACGACCATACCGACCCCGATCCAGCAGATGCCAGCTGTGATCACCAGCAGAAAACCGCCCAGGCTGTCCATCATGGTTTTTCCTCCGCTCCTGCTTGTCCGCAGAGCGGTCTGAAGACGAACCGGTATTGGGTTCCGCCGGTTTTGAAATGCAGCGCAGAGAGACTGCAGTTCCAGGAATACGCGGGAGCACCGTAACTGAACATGTCGAGAACCGGCATTTTTTCCATCGAATCAAAATCAATGTTTTCAGTTTCGAGCAGGACGCCGCCGATCTCCAGCCGGTTTTTACCGACGACCCGGACCGGAGAAGGCGTAAGCAGCGTCACGGTTGCGGTCAACGGATCTTCGAGTTCGAATTCATCACGCAAAATGGCTTCCCCGGCCGCGGCGGACAGGGTCCTCCGGAATGATCGGAGTTTTGCCTCGGCGGGATAGGCCTTGCCCAGATCGGCGGTGATGCACAGCGGATCGACGCAGCTGAACGAGGCGGTGTACTGATCGCCGGGAAGCTGTTCGACGTCGCCGAAAACCGGGGCATTGTGTCCGGATCCGCGGGTATACCACAACGTATAACGCTGAGGTGAAAAATTGATTTTGCGATAGAGGGCGCAGCCGGCATCGACAATGATCGGCTCGTCATTATGGTAAAGGACAAAATGGCCCAGATCATTATGGTTGTGATATTCGGCATTATTGCCGACTTTCAGCGTCGAAACGAAATTTCCCTTGCGGATGACGGCCAGATGATTTTCGAAACAGGCCAGGCCTTCCCGTTTCCGGCTGCTCCGCGGGAGGATCTCGGGACAATCGAACAGGAATCCCAGTTCCTGATTCAGGATGTCCGAAAGGAAACTCATCGTCGGGGTTGCGGTGATGCAGAAATCCATCAGGATATCCGATTTCAGGATCATGGCGCAGGGGATCAGCAGACTCAGGTTCACTTCGACCTCCGGATGGGAATCGCCGAAAGCAAGCATCTGGTCCGGATTCATTCTCATTTCGGCGATGAATTCCATCATGGCACGAATACGAGGCACCGCGAACAGCTTGTCCATGCTCCCCGGTTGGGCTTTATGCATCAGATACAGGGAGGCGAACATCATCAGGCTGGCTTTCCCGTAATAGGACGGGCCTTCTTCACAGTAGCCGTCGTCGGGATAATGCGCGGCGAAACGGGCGGTGACTTTCATGAATTCATGCACAAAGATCGACAATTTTTCCGTATCATTTTCCAGCAGGACTGCGCAGATGAGGTTGTTGTAAGCGCACCACGGAGTCCAGTTGCTGGGCCGTTCGATCGTATACCACCCATGCATTTTTTCCGATTCCGGATCGAGCAGGACATTGTAGACCGTGCGTTCCAGCACCCGGGTCCGGATCCGTTCGGAGAAATTTTCATATTCCTTGTCCAGTTCCTCCCCGAGCAGGAGATACACCAGCGCCATCAGCGCGCCGGTTTCGGAGCAGAAAAGGTCACTCGGTTTCCAGTCCAGCAACCGGTTCTTTTCCCATGGGGAATGGGCGGGAACCGTCCAGGTTTGTTCCTCCATGACCGCGACGAGATGATCCATCAGACGCGGCATGTATTTTACCCGGTCACCGGTCAGACACCAGGCCACAGCGAGGTGGGCGATATTCATGCGGCGCCGGAAATAGGGCCGTTCGAAGGAGAAGCGGTCTCCCGCTTCCGGGAATTTGCGGAAATTGGAAAACAGCAGCTGCGGAACCTCGCCGTCTTTGATCTGATCGGCTTCCCGGAGGATGATTCCGGCATAATGGTTTTGGCGGGCTTTCGCCCAGGCGGCGCGGTCGGAGTATTTCGGATAGATGCCGCGACTGAACTTTCCCTCGGCAAAATTCCGGTAGAAATCCGCCGGCAGATACGGATCGAAATAACTGTCCTGCGGCCGGTTCACACTGAAAATCTTTTCCGAAAGTCTGGTCATTTTCATCTTATCCTTATCAAAGCCCGGTAATTTGCTGACGAAAACATAATATAGCCAGTCTCCGGCTAATTGCAAGTCCAAAAGAGGAAATGCGGAAACCATCAGATCATTTCAGGACGTTTTCAATAAGAAAAAATTGAAAAAGAACAGTTGGAAAGAGTATGAAAAGTTGTCAATGAAAATTCCGGAGGCTGCATCGACTGAGGAAAAACGGTTGAATTGTCCCGAAATTGTGCTATGGTAAATGTCAGAATTTATTTGCCGGAGGAAAATGAAAACCGCATTGGCCGTCGATGAGTCCGACCACCTTTCCGCGACGCTGGGAAGCGCGGCGGGATTCCTCCTGCTTTCGGGCGAAGAACGGATGCGGCTGGTCCCGGCGGAAAAGATCCCGCTGTTCCTGCGGAAACATCAGGTCGGAACTTTGATCTGCAACGGGATCGGCAACTGCATGAAGGATCTGCTGACTTCTATGGGGATCGAAATCATCCCCGGCGTCAGCGGCGAAGCGGCCGAGGTGATCGCCAGCTACCGTTCCGGCACGCTCGTTCCGGGTGAAAAATATTCCTGCGCCGATCACGGCCGCACCTGCGGCGAATGTCCCGGCAGTTTTTAGGTTTTCCCGCAGAAAAACGGAACGCCCTCCGGAACGCATCTGCGGACGGAGGGCGTTTTGAGTATTCCTGAATTCAGGAATTACTTCTGCGCGTCATCTTTGTTTTTCTTCTGTTCCGCTTCGAGTTTGGCGAAACGTTCGCGGTCGGCGAGGGAGACATTGCCTTCGACCTGACCGTTATCGAGGATATCGGCCTCGCGGTGTTCGAGGTCGCGGAAGAGCCGGACCAGGTCAACGGCACCGCCGATGCCGAACCAGAAGGTGGAGATGGTCGCGACCACGCAGGGAACCAGCAGAGTCTTGATGAAGAAGTAAGTTCCCCACCATTCGGCCGGCCAGGGCGAGACTAAGTTCCAGATGACCACCACCACGAAGCAGACGATGAAGTGATAGACGAAGCTGTACCAGAATACGCTCCAGGCGATCACGCGGTCGCCGAGGGAATATTCCTGCGTGATGCCGATCATCTTGTTGAAGAACTTGCGGACCGTCATCTTTTCCGGCTGTTTCACAATGCCGTCGTCGCTGTAAATGCCGCGGTGGAGCATGCGGTCGAGGTTGAACAGCTCTTCCCCGGTGATCTTCCGGGAGATGATCGACACGCTGCAGTAGATCACCAGGGTGATGATCATGGTGACCAGGTAGATCTCATAAGAGTTGATGGGGAATTTGACGGGATCCATCTTCCAGACCACATAGGGATTGAAGGGAGCGGAAACGGTCTCGAGCCAGCGTCCGACCGCATCCACCCAGCCGTTGCGGGCCAGGAACGGATAAACGATATCGGCCCAGTTGCGCTGCACGGCAATGCCGCCGAGGGCCAGGACCATGCCGGAGACCAGCGAGGCAAACGCGCCCGCGGTATTGCCGAACCGGCTGTAAAGCCCGAAGATCATGACCGGTCCGCAGCCGCCCATCCACATCATCGTCATGATCGTGACGAACAGGTTGATGTAGTCCAGCTGCGCCATGAACAGACTGCCGAAACAGTAGAACACGCCGATCGCGATGGAGACGATCCGCAGGATCCAGATGTGCTGATTCGGAGTCGGCGGTTTCTTGAAGAACGGCAGGATCACATCCTGCGACACGGTCAGACTCGCGCTGAAAATACGGGTGTCGTCGGTAGAGATCATGGCCAGGATCATCAGCAGACAGAACATGCCCATGATGACGGGCGGGAGCATCCGGTGCATGCCGGCGGCCATCATCAGCTGATAATACAGAGTGCGGTACTGCTGGAACTTGGAGTTGCCTTCCGCTTCGCCTTCATATTCCTTGAACGCTTTGTGGGCGACTTCCATATAGGGAGTATCCAGGTCCTTCTTGTGGGAGAGCGGAGCGTCCTTGCCGATCTGATGCTTCATCTCGGGAACAGCCTTGATCCGGGAAATGAAGTCGACGCGGTTCGCCGGGGAGACCAGTTCTTCGGCAATATGTTCGCTCAGATTGACCTTGACTTCGCGGGCGACTTTGGAGAAGTTCTGATGGTTCAGGACGGTGATGATGCCGAGCGCGATCAGCAGATAGAACAGACCGTTCAAAGCGCCGCGCCAGGTGCCCAGCACGCCGGCCATTTTCTGTTCATGCGGCGATTTGGCCGCCGTGGTGTAGCCTGCGCCGATCCAGCTGGCACGGTGCAGGATCGAAGTGAAGACTGTCAGAAACACCATCAGCAGGTTGAAATCCCGCAGATTCTTGACGTCGAAACTGTTTAGAAAGCTTTCGCCCGGCACACGGTCGCTCATGACCGGAATGATCTCGCCGGTCCAGCTGAACTTCCACAGGATGAACACCACGAACACCACCATCAGCGGGAACAGCACCATGCCCTGCACCGAGTCGGCGATCAGCATGGAAAGCGTGCCTCCGCAGCAGATCAGCGAAATGGCCAGGATCAGACAGATGATGATGATCAGCATGAAAGTCGGGACCGTGATCCCGAAAATCTCGAATTTATGCGGCAGGTCGAGGAAATAGATGAAGAAACGGGCGGCGATGGCCGGCATGATCATGTTGGCGAGCATCTCGGAAATCGAGCGCAGGGCCGATGCGAAAATACGGAACTTGCGGTTGTAGCGCATTTCCAGGAACTGGCCCAGACTCATCGCCCGGGTCTCGCGGAACCGATAGGTGCAGTAGCCGTACAGTCCCAGCGCGATCCCCAGCGGGGAGATCAGGCTGTTCCAGAATGCCACGGCAAACCCGGTTTTGTAATGCACTTCCACATAGGCGATCAGACCGGTGACTGCCAGTGCGCTGGCCACGTCGCCCATACTGAGCACATACCGGCCCGCGCAGCGTCCCGCGGAAAGGAAATCCGCCACGCCGTGCACATACTTCCTCGAATACATTCCCAGCAGCATCACAAACGCCGTAGGAATAATGACGATAAGCCAATCGATCCAGCCCATCTTGTTCCTCCTGATGATATTTGTTTTGTTGTGTGAGTTATCAATAATCTTGAACTATAGCATTGATTTCAGCCATTGTCAAGAATAAAACCCAAGAAATACAGCTCTGAAGAATCATTTTTTCTGCAGAAGGAAACTTTTTCCGTGCGGAATTGATTATTTTTTTCAGCCAATGAGGTTGCCTCCGTCTCGAAACGGTGTATATTACAGCATAAGTTTTTCAA
>SUWI01000172.1 GCA_015061565.1 Lentisphaerota bacterium | reverse complement strand
AACCCCGACAGATTCTTTTTCCATTTCCTGAAGCATTTTCCTCGCACCATATACATTACCTCCATGTCTGGCTGGTAATATAATGCAAGGTTTCACCAATAAAAGATGCGGCTGACTAACCGCTTACGCAATTTGTTCAGAAAGCGAAGAAAAATGTTCATTTCGGCTCCCTATAATCACTTACGAAAATGTCGAGAAATCAAAGCCCGGGTGTCGATGTATCACTCCAGCTTCGACCAAAAAGGCAAAAACTCCCAGATGATAAACTAAGAACAGTGTTTTTGTCCAAATATTCCTGTGTTTTGGGACTGTGATAAGAGTCTGCTTTATCTATCGCAATGAATATTTGTTTTTCAGGGAACATTGTGTAAAGTTCAATAATCTTCGCAAGTGGTTCATCACCGATATTTTTAAAAACCAGTGAATCATGAACTATAGCTGGCAAATTTGTTAATTTTAAAACACTTAAATCAAAAACAACCAAGCTTTTATACGATGTCCCTGTTCCAGAATCATTTATGGTTTTAAACTCATAGCCGTTGCTGGTTAGTGTTAAAACCGGAGCTTCTTTTGATCCATTATAAATGAAATCGTTATATTCCCGCATTTGTTCATTGATTCTAGTCTCAATTTTGAACAGAACAGTTTTTGAAAGAGTTTCATACCTTTTTTTATATTCATTGACATCTTTTTTTAATTGCAATAGACGGTCATAATTTTCAAGCTGTGCAGTTATCCTATCTATCTGCACAGCCTTTGCTGAATATTCTCGCAATATCTTTTTCGATATGCCGGTAGGAATATCGAAATCTTTTAATTCTTGCTCTGCTTGGGTTATCTCTCCAAGTAAAGATTTTTGTTCTTCAAGGGCATGTTGCAATTCTTCTTGTAATTCACTTACTAATATAGCAGATAGTTTTTTGTGAAATAATTCTATCTCTTCTATTTTTCTGAGATTAATATTATTAAAAAATTGTTCGAGTTCCCGAAAATCGTCTTGAAATGTTGGAGTTTTTTCAGAAAGCTGGGCTTTAACTTGAGCGATTTTAGTCCCCAGCCTTGCACTCTGGCATCGCAAACTCTGTAAGCGAGCTTTCAGGGTATAAATATTTTGAATTTCAGATGCTGTTCTGCTTTGCAGCAACTCAATATCAGATAATAGTTCCTGCTCTAGGGAAAGCTGATTACGTTGTTTTTCATATTCTTGATACTCTTTCTGTGTGCGAACTGCTGGAATGTAATTTTCTGCTTGTGCATCGGTAAATTTTTTCTTCTTCTCTGTTGCATCGTCTAATGCTTTTTGGGCATCACTGAGAGAGGAAAATTCATTGAAAATTTTTTCAATAGTTGTAATTGCATCAGAACATTTCTCGGGAAACCCTCCATATAGTGGGCGTTGTTCATCAAGATTACTACGTTGATAAATTCTGAAAAAGCGGGAAACCAATGCCCTGAATGAGAGGCCGTCTTGTGTTATTTTGTATTGATCAGTCAACCAATTTTTATATTCCTCTATAGGGATTTCTTTTTTTTTCACATATTCTCCATCACATTCGTTAACCACTTGAAATTCTTGGGTAGAACGAGAAAAATGATAAATATGATTATTGAATTCAAAAGCAAAAAAAACTGTATGCGGACCTATGTTTTTTTCAACATCAGTTGCTTTGTCTACATAATCATTGCCACCAAAAGCAAAATCTATCACCAACAAAAAAGTTGATTTACCAATAGAATTTGCACCCATCTCATTGCCGAGAACTACGTTCAACCCTTTATGAAATTTAACGGCAGGTCTAATATGATTACTTTCAATAAATTTATCGCAGTGAATTTCAAGCAACATATTGTAACGCTCCTGTCTTTGGATTGATTTCAATTTTTCCAACCGCAAAGAGGAAATCCAATAAAACAAAAAAATCTGAGGTGTCTGGGATTTGGCTACGACAGGCTTGTCGTAGCTCACTAATAGACTTGTCAGAATCACTCAAAAATCTCAGAATAATGAGTGCATTTGGAAAGATACTTTCTTTAAAAGATGTAACTTTACTTGGCAGGAGCATCAAACACCTCACAATCTTGGACATAATAAGCAACAATAATTTCACACGCACTACGTTCTCTATGTGTTTTGGAAACAAGCCATTCTACAATAGCATCGAACACCACATTTTGATCAAGCATCAGTCCGGCACATTTTGTTTTTGTAAAGCATAAACCTATTTCTCTAGCGATTGCTTCAGATTTAAAATTATGAACCCTATCAATATCCTGCAATTTTGCTTTAATGTAACTAAAATATTGCGTTACATACCCTAGCACTTTGGTTCGCAATGGAATATCAAAAATCTTTTGTTCAACTTCAACAGGAATCATTTTTAACTCAAGCAAATCATCTGAAGTTAAATTCATTAGTTCCTTGAGCACATGATCTATCTCTGGTTCAATAATGATTTCTGCAAGGGATTCTTTAGCCTGTCGTTGCCTGAGTTGTTTTTGCTTTATGTCATAGAGTTTAAGATAATCCTTTTTAGTTGTTTGAAAATCCTGAATGTTGTGAGATCTTTCACAAAGTAAAATAATGTTATCAATTCCTTCTACTTCTCTAGGCATAGGAACGTCATGCAAGGCTATTTTCTGTGCTTCGGTCGGACTATGTGGATATATATGTGCTGCTTCGAAACCTCTCCCCTTCCCGTTTTTATCAAAAATCAATGATTTCCCGCAGATGGAGCACAAACCATTACAATCAGCAAATAATAGCGCCTCCTCTTGAGAATTCAACTTTATTCTACCATCTTTTCCTATTGTTGCCATATGCTATGTTGCTTTCCTTTTTCTTCTTTCGCCAAATGAAAGATAGCATGGGAATTTGGTAATGTCAACTCTTTCACCAAACTTTTTTTCAAAGAAAATGCTGACCTCGTAAATCTTTTTGGGCCATTGTGCTGGGGAGCCCAGGAACTATAAAAGCAAGGAGTAAGCCGTTTGATGAATTACCATCCGTTCTGCAATGTGGAGTGGATTTCTTTGACCGCTGATGCTGAAACCGTGTCTCCACGGAGCATCTTTGATAACCAAAGAGTTATGCAAACGGAGAAGGGGTGGGTTTGATGTTATATGGCACGGGGCATCACCAGCGACGATTGGAAAAACAGCGAGTGAGGCAATTACGACGAGTAAACCTCAGCAAGCTTTTCTGTTGCCTCTGCCGTTTTCATGAGGGCGAGGATGATCCGTTGGTAGTGTTTGATGTCATCGCCGGAGAGCACCCGACCCTTGCGGTCCTTAAGCCATTTCTGTGCCGGCTGGTAACCGCCGATCGGCATCTCCCACGCCTGCTTCGGAACATTGTCGAAATACTGCTCTGCGTTGATATAGACTCGACTATCATCAAATCGGAATTCCTCGACCATGTTGCTGCCCATCTTCGGGAACCGAGCCCGCGTCTCGGAAAGTCCCGGCACGGCGTCCCGCATCAGGTGGGTATCGATAAGCGAACGACCGATCTCGGCGACTTCATTGAATTGTGTCGCATCCTTCGGATAGGGGATGCGGGGGAAGCCGCTCTTCAGGAAATCCCTGAACTTCTCGCGGTATTGCGGCGTATGCAGCACTCCGTAAATGTAGGCGAAGATGTCTTCGGGCGAAGCTTCTCCGCCGATTGCTTCGCCGATTCTGGCGACAATCTCAGGATTCATATTCGCGTGTTTCTCCGTATAGCCCTCGCTTTTCTCATACAACCAAAGAGGGAAAAAATAGTCAATACCCTGCATTCCGGAACATGACCAAAAGCGATTGTCGATAAGGTTCTCTGCTACAAAACCGACAGCCCTCTCAACAGGATAAGGGAAGCCTCTTTTTACCACAAGTCCAATATTTTCATTACCAACAAAATGATGCATCACGTCTTCGCGGGGTCTAGTATAAAGACCTTTGGTAGTTCCGGTATAGAATGTAACTCGTTCATCAAAAAGACGATATGAGACATTACAAAACAGACCACTATTTCTTGTATCGTTTCTGGCATCGTAATATTTCCATTCGGTTGAATCTTTCAACCTATGGTATTTCTGTCTCCAATCGTGCTCTGCCATAGAAAGCAAGTCATTAATCTTTTCTTGCTGTTCATCGACCGTAAACGAGAAGTTCAACTCGTCATTTGCTGACACGACACCGGAAGAGTTCACGGCCATTAACTCCGAGATTCCGAAGCCAGCAAACCATTCCGTCTCGCCGCTTTCGGTATCCTTCGGCACAAAAAAGAGCATGGGCTCTACTGGGTTAAGCTCCTGCCATTTGATGGAATCCATCGTCGCCGATTCAAGAGCGGCCAGTTTTTTCTTCTTCTTGCCCCACAAATCGGCATAATAGACTTTACACGGAATTTTGTCTTTGCTGTCACGCTTAACAAAGAGGCTTATCGCCACTCCTTGTTTGATGGAGAATACGCATTCGTCCTTTCCACCATCCGGTGCGACTTCTTTTTTCTTCGAGTTGCCGTGAAGATTCAATGTCCAGATTTCGTCGAATGTCTCCATCAGGTGCCACCGCATTCCCCGGAACGTCGGATTGTCAAGGAATCCGTGGGGCGTGATGTAGGCAATGATACCACTGCCGTTCTTCCCTATATAATGTTCGGCCAAGCGGATGAACTTTACATAGTCATCGTTGAGCCATTTTGGGTTCCGTTCCTGCAACTTTACCTTGCCACCAGGCTCAACTTTATAAGCCTTCATCAGCCGCATGATCCAATCCCCCTTGTTCTGGCTTTCGCCCGAATACGGCGGATTGCCCATCACCACCATGACCGGGGTATCACGCTTCACCTCGTCCGCGCCCTCCTGTTCGGCACCAAGTGCGCTGGCAAAGAGTCCAGCCGGCGGCTCATCATGCCATTCCGAGAGGGAGTCGGTCAGGAACACCCTGAAACGGTTCTTGCCGGATGGTGTCACACCAGATTCGCGCAAGGCGAAGTCCAGCTTGACATGAGCCATCGTGTAACTTGCCATCAGCAGTTCGAAACCGTTTAGTCGCGGCAGCAGGTCTTTTTCGACATATTCCGGCCAACGCCCCTCATTGCCGACGAACTTTTCCCTGATCTGCCTGACGGCCTCGGCGAGGAAGGTTCCCGTTCCGGTTGCCGGGTCGAGGACCTGGACGCGGTGAACGGTTTTCTTGACCTTGTGTGCATATTTCTTTTTGTTGTTCATTGCAATTTCTTCCACCTCGATCTGCGTAGTTGACGAGTCTGCAAGCCCGTCTTCAAGGCCAAATCGGTTTTTCAGCGCCCAATCAACGGCGGCAACGATAAAACGCACGACCTGGATCGGAGTGTACCAAACCCCACGGTTCTTCCGGAGCTTAGCGTCATACTTCTCGAGGAAGTCTTCGTAGAAATGGACCATCGGGTCGGACGCCCCGGTGAATTTTCCATAGCCACTCATGACCTTTTGGGCATCTACAGCCCTGAAAAGGTCGGCGAGGTCGTCGACGATCCATTCAAGCTCTTCCTCAAGGTTGTTTGCCACATATTGAAACAGCTGCTTCAGAAATGGGTTGCTGTTGGGGATGCGCCCCATTGCCTCATAGCGGGAGAATGTCTCGGGATCTGGGTCGTTGAGGCGGGCGGCGAACATTCCGTAGGTGAGCGTCTGGGCGAAAATATCGGAGAACTCCTCGGACCCAATTCCCTGCATTAGGACTCGGCGAAAATCCAGCATCATATCCAGGAGAGGTGTCGCCTTGGGCTTTGCGGTAAGGGGTGCGGAGTCGAATGCTTTAACTAGAGGGGTCAGATACCTTTCTGCAGTTCGCTGAAGCATTCTGGCTTTGCCCGCCATAAGTTCGGCAAGCCGCTTCGCTGATTTTATCTTCTCCGGCTTGCTGCAGGCGGACTCCTCCATCAGCTTCACAAAATCGGTGAATTTTTCACTCTTCGCCGTGACTTCCGTGCCGTCCCTTTCGCCGATCTTCACAACTCCCGCGCATTGTCCGTTGTGGCGGTAGAAATGGAAATCAAGAAAATCGGTGAAGATGATCGTGTCCAGAGCAGCTTTGTAGCGGGTGAATTGTTCCTTGTTGCCATTACGCTTCCTGCCGTCAAGGTCACTGTCGCCAAGATCCTTCGTCTCGACGAACATGACAGGCAAGTTGTTCTTGTCGATAAGAATGAAGTCCGGCGCCCCGCATGCCTGCCGTTTCGGCTCGTTGATCGGCTTAAGTTCCGGAAAAAGTTCGGAAAGAAGGTTTTCCATGGCAGGACGGAACGAATGCTCTGTGGTTATGCCCGTCTTAGCCAATTTTGCTACTTCGGCAATATACTCCGCAACGACATGAGTTTTGTCTGCCATATCAATTATCCTTCTTCTGCATCATTTGTCTGTTTGGTCAAATAATAAATACACCCCCAATTTTAAAATGTCAAGGTAAAGAAGCTAATTTGAACGCATTTTGTCAAATCATGGCGCAAATTCCGGTAATTGTGGCCGATGGTTAGCATCAAGGGCATCACCTGATCCAATCCCTGCTCTCCATCGCGAAAAGATTTTTTCCATTCCGCATTGAAAAAAAGGAATTGAATGCTATATTACTATTCATTTAAAATTACATAAGGGGACAAGGAGTTTTTTGATGAAAAAGCCTGTGTTCATTTTTCGGAATTTTCTCCAGATCAATAATATCGTATGCGGGATCAAGGAGACCGACGGCAAGCTCGTGCTGAGACAGCTGATCTCGACCTTGCAGCAGCATACCCCGGGCCTGGACGGAGAACATGTCCGGCTGGAAGTGGAAAGCCGCGAAGCACTGTTTCCCACCATGGTCGCACCCGGTTTCGCCATCCCGCATGCCCGAATCCAGGGACTGGAAAATCCGCTGACCGCGATCGGCTGCATTCCGAACGGCTGCGATTTCAACGGCACGACCAAGGCGAAAGTCATGGTCCTGCTGCTGACGCCGGTCGACAATCCGAACCTTCACGTGCAGCTGCTTTCCGGCCTGGCGGTGGAATTCGCCGATCCGGAGACCACCAACCGGATCGCCGCGATGAGTTCGCCGAAGGAAGTCTACGACCATTTCTTCAACGAGGTGGATGATATCCCCGATTACCTGAAAGCCTCCGACCTGATGGAGCCGTTCCCCGCTCTGCTTCAGGAAACCGATTCGATCCTGGACGCGGTGAAGAAATTCGCCGTGACGCGCACGGAAGAGCTGCCGGTGGTGGACAATACCGGCGATCTGCGCGGCATTCTGGCGCTGTCCGACCTGCTCCGCTACAGTCTGCCCGAACATCTGCTGTGGCTGGAGGACCTTTCGCCGATGTACCGGCTGCAGCCGTTCTCCGACATGCTGAAAACCGCGGATGAGACGAAAGTGGCCGATGTGATGCGCGAGGAATTCATTCAGACATCGGTGGATGTCCCGGCAGTCGAACTGGCCAAGACGTTCCTGGTCAGCAATCTTTCCCAGCTGATCATCATCGACGAGGCGGGGAAACCGGCCGGAATGGTCACGTTAAAGAATTTTTCAGCTAAACTATTTTGGGATTAAGTAATCATGAGTGAGAATTCAAGCAATGCAATGCCGTTGAAGAGCATGATCCCGCGTTTCGCGATCCTGCTGGCCGTGGCGTTTCTGGTCGGATTCGGCGGGCCGTTTGTCGGCATGACCGCGAACCAGTCCACCGCCTGCGCGGTATTTATTTCCATCATCTTCGGCACCCTGTTCTTCTGGGAATTCCGTCTGGCCGTGGCGTTCCTCGGTCTGGCGGTGCTGATCTTCAGCAAATCGCTGGACATCCCGACATTCGTCAGTTCGTCGTCGCTGGAAGTGATCATGTTCCTGGTCGGGATGATGGTGATCGTAGGGGCCTTGCGCGACCTGGGCTTCTTCACCTGGATCGTGCAGTTGATCGTGTCCATGCCGCACCTGAACGGCCGGAAATTCATATTCGTGACCGCGGTGGCGAGCGCGCTGCTGGCGTGCGCCGTGGATGAAGTGACCTCGATCATCTTCATATCGACGCTGATCTTCCAGGTGTGCGACCGGCTGAAACTCAATCCCACGCCGTATATCCTGATCGCCGTGCTGGCGACCAATATCGGGAGTTCGGGCACCATGATGGGCAATCCCGTGGGGATCTTCATCGGGACCAAGGGCCAGCTGACGTTCGGCGATTTCATGGTGTGGTCGTTCCCGATGATGCTGGCCTCGCTGGTGGTGACCACCGGGCTGCTGCTGTGGTTCTACCGGAAGGATCTGAAACAGTTCGATGTGAGCCTGAAAGACCGTCTTTCGCGCGGGCTTTCGATCGCGCCGGTGGTGAAAGTGCCGTACGGACGGGGTCTGCTGCTGCTGGTCCTGACGGTGGTGGCGATCGCGTCGCACCACCAGACGGAGACGCTGCTGGAGTTGGAAAAGAACAGCGTGCTGCTGGTGATGCCGCTGATCTGCGCGGGGATCGTGATGATCCTGAAGTCGAACCGGGCGCGTCATTATATCGAAAAAGAAGTGGACTGGTGGACGCTGATCTTCTTCATGCTGCTGTTCGCGGTGGCGGGCACGCTGGAACATACGCACGTGGATCAGCTGCTGGCGAGCGGATTTTCCAAGATCGCCGGCAAGACTCCGGCTACGCTGGTGCCGTTCATCTTCTCGGTGTCGGCGGTGGGTTCTGCCTTCGTTGACAATGTGATTTTCGTGGCGGCGTTCAGCCCGGTGATCGAGCAGCTGGCGGTGACGGTCAAAGACCTGCCGCTGTGGTGGGCGCTGCTGTTCGGCGCCTGTTTCGGGGGCAATATCACGATGATCGGCAGCACGGCCAACATCGTGGCGCTGGGGATGCTGGAAAAACACGGCGGGCATCAGGTCAGTTTCTTCCAGTGGCTCAAGGTCGGTCTGCTCTGCACGGTCGTTTCGGGCGGGATCGCGGTCGGCACGCTGCTGGCCCTGGCCCCGAAAATGCCCGACCATCACATGTCTTTCGAAAAACTCAAGGCCGGTTCGGGATATGTCCCGGTGTCGGAACCGTTCGAGGGCGAACTGGTCGGCACGCTCAGTCAGCGCGGCAATGATATCTGGCTGACCGGGCGCGACGGCGGCAAGATCCGCGCGCTGGTCTCCGAGGGAACCGGTCTGCCGAGCGGCTCGGTCAGGGTGAGCGGCAAGATTTTCGCCGACAAGGCCAATAAGGAATATCCTTACCTGATGAAAGTGGAAAAGCTCGAAGCTCTGAAGCGGGACTGAGTTTTTTCCTGTTGCAGAAAACCAACTTCCGGATCCGGGCTGCATCCCCGGCTCCGGAATTTTTTTGTCCGCACGATCCCGCCTGACGGCATAAAAAAACCGCAGGGTTTTCAGGCCCTGCGGCGGGAAGAAATCAGCTGGCAGCTTATTTGACCGGCTGCGCGCCGTATCCTTTGTAAGCACCCCACAGCTTGAAGGTTTCCTGCAGCGGGTAGCGGTTGCCATACATGGAAACTTTCGTCTGGATCTTGCCGACTTTGTTCATGCCCATGGCGGCGCGGAAGACATTGGCGGGAGAATTCTCGTCGTAATCGGTCTTTTCCGAATAGGAGGCATTCAGGAAGGCGGTGAGATAAGCCGCGTTGATGACGCCCTTGAAGGCGGCCGGATCTTTGAGGGCGATATTGCCGTCAACACTTTCCATGCCGGGGAAATCTTCCATATCTTCGAAAGCGTCGGTGCCGACTTTGAGCTTGAGGATATTGGGGCTCTTGACCGCGGTCACGTCAGCCTGTTTGTTGAGGAAGAAAACATTGTGGTCCAGCTTGACTTTCTTGGATTTCGGATCGCCCTTGTCATTGCCGACGCCGGCAAACACGTTCAGACCGAAGATGTTGTGATGGATGTTGGAAGCGACTTTGGAGATGCAGCGGAACCCGTATCCCATATCGGTGAATTCGGAAGTGCGGCTCCAGGTGAAGAGGACGGTGTTGTAGGCGAATTCGCACTGCACCGCGGGTTTGGCATTGGAGCAGGAAACATCGCAGGATTCCATGCGGCAGGCAACGAAGATATTGTTCAGGATCTTGACCGTGCCGCTGAACAGGGAGATATTGATGCCGAAATTGCCGCTGTTGGCGATGATGCAGTTCCGGATGATGATATTGCCTTCATAACGGCTCTGGGTCTCGCTGTAGATCGAATAGGATTTCGCCGAGGCGAATTTGTCCTTGGCGCCTTTCGCCGGGGGTTCGAGCCACATGCCGGTTTCGACGCCGGCGGGTTTGCCTTTGACCGTATGATAGCTGTTCATGTAAGACTGGTCGATCACCAGACCGTCGATCACCATGTCGGGACCTTTTCCTTTCGGCAGTTTCAAGGTAATGATGCTCAGGCCTTTGGTGTCGTTCTTGTCATTTGCCGGCTGGATCATGGTGGGATATTTGGCAACATCGCGCTGGGCAAAATCGGGACTGTAGCCGCCGACGAGAGTGAGCGGTTTGTCGATGCGGATCTCACTGGCCCCCATCTCGCCGGTGTATTTTCCTCCTGCGATCAGGATGCGGTCGCCGGGCTGAGCTTTTTTGATGGCCCGGTGAATATCTTTCAGCGGCGCCCCGGGAGCATTTCCCGCAGCTTTTTTCTTGCCGGCGGCGGAGACATACCAGTCTGCGGCAAAGAGCGATCCGGCGGTCATGGCGGTCATTACGGCGATCAAACCGATTTTCAGTTTTTTCATGTTCTCTTCCTTATGTTTGGGGATTGCTTTTTTTGCCGGCGGATCCGGATTGTCCGGCCGCGGCATGGACTGACTCCATGCAGCCCTGCTGTCAATATAATGCCGGACTGTTTAAAATACAAATGAAAATTACCTGAAACAGGTATTTTTATGGCAAAATCGGATTCGCTTACAAAGATTTGCCTTCGGGCATCTGAATGATGTAGTGATGATCGCCGTAAGGGGCGGTCTTTTTCTTGTCGCGTTTGCGGAGGACCCAGATCTCGCGGCTGCGGCCGTCATAATCTTTCCGTCTCCGGACCGGCATCAGGCGGCCGCGGTAATAGGTCGCCGCACCGAGCAGACGTTCCGTCGGATCAAGCAGATAAACTTTTTCCCCCTGGTTTTCCAGTTCGCCGATCCGGCGGAAAAGCGATTCCAGATTATCTCTGACTGAAAAACGGTTCGGCAGAACCGCTTCCCCGTATGGAAGCAGGGCCGCCAGCGTAAGAATCAGCAGCAGACTGCCCAACGGGAGATTCCTGCGGAGAAACAGGAAGATTCCCGCCGCGGCAAAGAGCAGGGGCAGGATCGCCCACGGCCGGAGAGCCGGATAAAGGTGGAGCAGAAAGACTGCCGCTGCCGCCGCCAGGCAGATCAGGACCAGTCCGGTCAGCCGGCCGGACCGGATCAGATTTTCCTCCTTCACTCTCCCGCAGAGCCGATCCAGCAGAAATGACAGACCGG
>SUWI01000171.1 GCA_015061565.1 Lentisphaerota bacterium | reverse complement strand
CGCCCGGTCGAAAAACTTACTCAAAAGAAAAACTCCCGATCAGCGTCTGTGATAGAACGTCTCATCCATTTCTTCGCGTTTGGATTTGCACTTGGTGCAGTATTTCGCATACGGCTTGGCTTCCAGCCGTTTCCGGGGGATCGGTTCGCCGCAGTCCAGACAGATCCCGTATTCGGAATCTTCCAGCCGCTGCAGAGCCTCATCGATCATCTCCAGCACATCGACGCCGTCGGAAAGCAGACCCAGTTCGAAATCCCGGCGGTAATTGTCGGTGCCGAGGTCGGCCATGTGAGTAGCCATGCCGGCTCTTTCACCGGCCGCGTCTTTCCGGGTCAGGGCATCATCCGAGTGATACTGGACCTGGGCGCCGAAAGCGGCTCTGGCGTGCATGAGCAGACCGTAAAAGAATTTTTTATCCGCTTTGGAGAGGCGGAGTTTTTTCAGGATATCATCTTTTCGGACCTTGGTCGTCTTTTTTGCCGCCGTAGTTTTATTGGCCGGAGCGGGCGCCGCCTTTCGGACGGGAGCGGCCTTGGGCGGAGCTGCTTTTCTGATGGGAGCGGCTTTTTTGACGGGAGCCTTTTTCGCTGCCGGAGCCGCTTTCTTTACTGCAGCTTTTTTAGCGGGAGCGGCTATTTTTGCGGGAGCCTTTTTCGCCGCCGGAGCCGCTTTCTTTACTGCCGCTTTCTTAGCGGGAGCAGCTTTTTTTGCGGGAGCCTTTTTCGCCGCCGGAGCCGCTTTCCTGACCGCCTTGGCTTTGGATGTTTTCGGGGAGGATGTTTTTTTGACTGCCGGTGTTTTTTTCGGGGCTGTCGCGGTTTTTCTTACGGCTTTTTTCACCGCAGGTTTAGAAACTTTTTTCGCCATTTCAATATCCTCCCTGATAGTTATAAAAATTCTGTTCGATACCCGATTGAATATAATAATATATCTCGCGGGAAACGAAAATCAAGTATGAAAAGTGCAAAAAACGATTCAAAACACCAATTTTTCAGCAACGTCCGGGAAATCGCTTTCATCGACCATCAGCATTTCGGGGAAATTCCGTTTCATCGCGGCGGCAAAAAGACCTTGTCCGGCAGGTCCGAGCGAACGTTTTTTGCCGGGGGAAAACAGTTCCACCGGGCGCAGTCCGCAGCTGGGCGACCGGGCTTTGAAAATGAACGCGGCAATATTGGTCCGCTCCATCAGCTTTACTTCCGTCTGGATCCAGTCATTGAGGATGTCGGTCTTGTCTTCGCCGGTTGCGGTGACGATGATGCGGGTGCCGCGGGGCGACGATTCCAGATGCATCGGGGGACGCGGCACGCCGAGGCCGGCGTTGAATTCGGGGCAGACCGGAATGAACTGCACTTTGTCTTTCAGCAGTTCAAAGATCATGGGACAGGCTTTGGAGCACCCGTCGTAGCGGCATTTGATGCCGAGCAGACAGGCGCTGATGCCGATTTTGATCTTCCGGCCGTGCATCCGAAAATCAATCCGTCATTTTGCGCAGATCGGTCCGGCGGATCTTGCCGCTGGTGGTCTTGGGCATGGCGTCCAGGAACTCGATCTTGCGCGGATATTTATAAGGCGCGGTATGGTGCTTGACATAGTTCTGGATCTCTTTCTTGAGCTCTTCGGAACCTTTCTGTCCTTTGGTCAGCACGATGAACGCCTTGACCACCTGTCCGCGGATGGGATCGGGCACGCCGACCACAGCACATTCCAGCACGTACGGCAGTTCCATGATCACGCTTTCGACCTCGAACGGACCGATCCGGTAACCGGAGGATTTGATCAGGTCGTCGCTGCGTCCGACGTACCAGAAATAGCCGTCTTCGTCGCGCCAGGCGGTGTCGCCGGTGTAATACAGGCCGTCGTGCCAGTTGGCATCGGTCTGTTCCTGATTGCGGAAATAGGAAAGGAAGAGCCCGGGGACTTCGCGCGGATTGGCGCGGATGGCGATGATGCCGACCTCGCCGGAAGCCACGGGCTTGCCGTCCTGATTGACCAGTTCGATCTGATACTGGGGCGAGGGTTTGCCCATGGAACCGGGTTTCGGATTCATGCCGACCAGGTTGCCGATGGTGAGCGTGGTTTCGGTCTGTCCGAACCCTTCCATGATTTTCAGGCCGGTGGCCTTCTGGAAGATCGAAAAGACTTCCGGATTGAGCGCTTCGCCGGCAGTGGCGGCGTATTTGATCGAGCTCAGGTCGTATTTGCTCAGATCTTCGCGGATGAAGAACCGGTACATGGTGGGCGGCGCGCAGAACGTGGTGATGTTGTACTGCTTGAACAGTCCCAGGATGTCGGCGGCGTCGAACCGGTCGAAATCATAGACGAAGACCGCGCCTTCGCAGAGCCACTGACCGTAAATTTTGCCCCAGAGCGATTTGCCCCAGCCGGTATCGGAAATGGTGAAATGCAGGCCGTCGGGCTGCACATGCTGCCACCAGCGGGCGGTGATGATATGGCCGAGCGAATAGGTATGCGCATGCTGCACCATCTTGGGATATCCCGTGGTGCCGGAACTGAAGAACATCAGCGCCGGTTCGGTGGCGCGCAGACTCGGATCACGCTCGAATTTGTCGCTGAACGCTTCCACTTCCTTGTCGAAATCATGTTCGCCTTCTTCGGCCTGGCCGACGGCGATGCGGAGCGTCACATCCGGACAGGTTTTCAGCGCTTCATCGATCATGGCCGGAACTTCGCCGTCCGAGGTATGGATGATCGCCTTGATCTGGCCTTCCTGGAACCGGTAGACGAAATCCTTGGCCTGGAGCTGGTTGGTGGCGGGAACCGCGACCGCGCCGATCTTATGCAGGGCATTGATGATGAACCAGAACTGATAATGGCGTTTCAGCACCAGCATCACGAAATCGCCCTTTTTGATGCCCAGCGAAACCAGGTAATTGGCGGCCTTATTGGAATAACGGGAAATGTCGGAGAAGGTGAACCGCCGGGCGTTGTGATGCTTGTCCACCCAGACCATGGCAGTCTTGTCCGGCGACTTGGCCGCCAGCGCATCCACCACGTCGAAACCGAAGTTGTAATTTTCCGGATAATGGAATTTGACCGCTTCCAGATGCCCTTCCGCATTGAGCGTTTCGGACATGAATTTATGATAGATGAGCTCGTTTTTCTCTTCGGGGACCGTTTCTTCGACCGCTTTGGGTTCGATCGACTGCGGACCGTCGCCTTCGCCGCGGATGACCAGCGCGAGGAATTCGCAGGGCTCCGTGCCGATGGCGATCATGCCGTGCGGATGGGCGGAATCATACATGATGCTGTCGCCCGGCTCCAGGATCTCGATCTTGTCGTCCAGCCTCACTTTGAGGCGGCCTTTGAGGATATAATCGAATTCCTGTCCGGAGTGGGTGGAAAGATGGATCGGGGCATTTTCATCCTCGGGCGGGGCTTTGACCACGAACGGTTCCGCCTGACGGTGCTTGAGCAGGGCGGCAAGGTGGCGGTATTCGAAACCGGCCCGGCGGCGGATCGGCATGCCGCCGTGATTCCTGGTGAGCGTGTAGAACGAAAGTTTCGGCGATTCGCCGGTGACCAGCTGGCTGATATCGACGCCCAGACGCTGCGCGCAGCGGTAAATGAACGTGAAAGAACTGTCGGTGGTTCCGGCTTCATGAGCCAGATATTCTTCTTCGGTCAGCTCGGTGATCTGCGCCATTTCCGCCACGGAAACCTCCAGGATGGTCCGGAGTTCCTTCAGGCGTTTGCCCATCAGGGTAAGTTGATTTTCCATAATTCCAAATCCTCATGATTATAATTGCAAGTACATTTCAGGTAATATACACCCATTTTCCGGAAAATGAAATAGCGCCAACAAAAAAAAACGGTCAAAAGATTGTAAAAATATCTCCGGTCGGGGGGACCGCAGCGTGACTGACGGAGTTGCCGGATCATGAAAAAAAATGCAAAAAAAACGTTTTCGGACTTGCAATCCGGGGAAAGACATACGAAATTATATTGTTGCCGTTAAAACCCCACGGCGGAAAGGACTGATCGGAAATGTCAGAGATCAAAACATTTGTTCTGGATACGAATGTGCTGCTGCACAGCGCCCACTCCCTGGAAGGATTTGCAGATAACCGGGTGGTCATTCCCATGACCGTGATCGAGGAACTGGACAAGTTCAAAAAGAATCAGGATGAACTGGGCCGGAATTCCCGTCAGGTGGTGCGGAAACTGGATTCGCTCCGGAAAACCGGTAATCTTTCCGAAGGGGTCAGGCTCGACAACGGTCCCGGCGGGGCGCCCTGCGGCACTGTCCAGGTGGTGACCGGTGAAGATTTCGAAAAAGTGCCGAAAAACATGGATATGAGCATCCCCGACAACCGGATCATCCGGGTGGCGCTGATGCTGAAAGACCAGCCGGGCAAATTCGGGAAAGTCACTCTGATCTCCAAAGACCTGAACATGCGTTTGCGGGCCGATGCGCTCGGGATCGATGTGGATGATTATGAAAGCCAGAAAGTCAGCTACGACACTCTTTACAGCGGGACGCTGGACCTGGATCTGGCCGATCTGGATAAATTTTTCATGGAACGGCAGATGGATCCGCCGGAAGGGGTGACGTTTTTCCCGAACCAGTATATCAAACTGAAAGTTCCGGGGACGAACAAGAGCGGACTGGGATTCTACCGCGACGGCAAGATCATTCAGGCACCGCCGCTGCCGGAGGACAAGGTGTGGAATATCAAGCCGCGGAGCATCGAACAGCGGATCGCGCTGCTGCTCCTGATGGATCCGGCGGTCCAGGCGGTCACGCTGGTAGGGCAGGCCGGTTCCGGCAAAACCCTGCTGGCGCTGGCGGCGGCATTGGAACAGTTGAAAATGGGCCGTTACGAGCGGATCCTGGTGTCCCGGCCGATCGTTCCGATGGGCAATGACATCGGTTATCTGCCCGGTGACAAAGATGAAAAGCTCAATGTCTGGATGCAGCCGATTTTCGACAATCTGGATTATCTGCTGCATACCGGCAAAGAGAACAACGACAATCTGGTACGGAAGAAGATCGAAGAAATGCGCCGTGCCGGCAAGCTGGAACTGGAAGCGCTCACCTATATCCGCGGACGCAGCATCCCGCGTCAGTTCGTGATCGTGGATGAAGCGCAGAACCTGACTCCGCATGAAGTGAAAACCATTGTCAGCCGCGCGGGTGAAGATACCAAAATGGTCTTTACCGGCGACCCGGATCAGATCGACAATCCGTATCTGGACGCTTCCAGCAACGGCCTGACCTTCATGGCGGAACGGTTCAAGAAAGTTGCGATGCACGGACATATCACCCTGAAAAAGAGTGAACGCAGTCCGCTGGCGGCCGCCGCCGCCACGTATCTCTGAGCCGCATGGACTACTGCAGCGACCTGAGTTTTGTCAATTACGGCTATGCCGAAGCTTCTTCCGTCAGTGCCTGCGGCAGAAGGTTCGAGGACTATTACGGGATCCAGTTCCTGTATCACGGCCGGATGTATGCTCATACCGGGGACCATCCGGACGAATTTGCGGACGGTCCCTGTGTCTTCATCACGTTTCCGGGTGTGCCGTTTTATTATGGCGCGCCGGCCGGGCAGGTGCGTTCCCAGGCGCATATCTGTTTCAGCGGAGAGCGGGCCGTCCGCTACTGCAATGAGGAACTGCTGACCTTGCGGGAAACGGCGCTGTTCCGGCGTCTGGCCGATCCGGACGCTTTTTTCCATACCATGCAGCGGCTGTTTCAGCTGCTGAAAGTGCCCGGCAGTGTGCCGCATGCCCGGGCGGTCCTGCTGCTGGAAGAACTCCTGCTGCAGATCCAGGAACAGCCGGTCGTCCCGGACAAGATCTATACCCGTTACATGGATGACCTGCTGGCGCTCCGCGACCGGATCGCGATGGAGCCGCTGCTGCCCTGGAATTTTCAGAAAGAGGCCAGGAAGATGAACCTGTCTTATGTCCATTTCCGGCGGATATTCAAGCAGACGACCTCCTGGCCGCCGGGCGGGTTCCTGCTGGAATGTCGGCTGCGTCAGGCGGAAAAGCTGCTGATGAGCACACATGCGAGGATCTCCGAGATCGCCCAGACGTGCGGATTCAACGATGCCTACCATTTTTCGCGGATCTTCAAAAAGCACAGCGGTCATTCGCCGGCGGAATTCCGGAAACTCTACGGAAACCGCTGACCTCGCTCCGATTATTCCCGGCCCGGTCAGAAAAACGGGTAAAAAATCCAATGCGATATTGACAATTGAGTGAAACGGGGATAAATTGTATGGTATTTAATAAATAATTAAAAACAGCAACGGAGGACCCGGCAATGAAACGGATCGGAAAACAGATAAGAAAAACCCGCGAGACGAAAATCGCGGTCGAACTGGATCTGGACGGAAGCGGAAAAAGCGAGATCAGCACGGGGATCGGTTTCATGGATCACATGCTGGAACTCTTTGCCCGGCATGGAAAATTCGATCTGAAAGTGCAGGCCGCCGGCGATCTGGAAGTCGATGCGCATCACACGATGGAAGATCTGGGGCTGGTGATGGGCGAAGTGTTCAGTCAGGCGCTGGGCGACAAGGCTGGCATCCGGCGGTACGGCAGTTTTCTGCTGCCGATGGATGAGACGCTGGTGCTGATCGCCCTGGATCTTTCGGGCCGTCCGTATCTGGTCTATGATCTGGTCCCGCCGGTGGAAAAGGTCGGGACGCTGGATACCGCGCTGTTTCATGAGTTTTTCCAGGCGTTCTGCGTCAAAGGCGGGATCAATCTCCATGTCAAACTGATGACCGGCGGCGAGATCCATCATATCTTCGAAGCGGTTTTCAAAGGACTGGCGAGAGCGCTGGAACAGGCGGTATCGCACGATCCGAAGGAAAAAGGCATTCCTTCGACCAAGGGGATCCTGTAAAGCGCGGACTGCACGGAGACCGGAAGACATGGCGGAATATATTTGCAGCAGCTGCGGATGCACCATCGAATCCGAAGCCGATCCGCAGGGAAAGATCACCTGCAGCCACTGCGGTGAAATCCTTTCTGCGGCCGGTCTGCAGAAACTGCTGTCCGCCGGGACTCGGGTCGCCGGATATGAGATCATCCGTCACATCGCCAGCGGGGGGACCGGAAGCGTATATCTGGCCGAACAGATCTCGATGGAACGGCAGGTGGCGCTGAAGATCCTGAATGCGGACCAGGTCTCTTCGGGGAATGCGGAACGTTTTCTGAACGAAGCGCGCAATACTGCGAAATTTGAAAATCCCCATGTGGTATCGGTCATCGACACCGGCATTGCCGACGGTTATTATTATTTGGCGATGCAGTATGTGGAAGGGGAATCGCTGGAGGACATCCTGCAGCGCGGCCGGGTGTTTTCCGAAGAGGAGACCCTGGTCATCGGCATAACCGTGGCGGACGCCTTGCGCACGATCTGGAACAAATACAAGATGTTCCACAAGGACATCAAGCCGGGCAATATCATGCTGACGCATGAAAACGAAGCGATGATCCTGGATATGGGAACGGCGCAGGAACGCGGTAAAAGCCTGCTGGCGGACGGGGATATCGAAGGTTCGCCCTATTACATGAGTCCGGAACAGGCCCGCGGCGAAGAACTGGGCTGGAGTTCCGATCAGTATTCCCTCGGCGCCACCATGTATCAGATGGTCACGGGCCAGTATCTTTACAACGGACCCGACGTGGAGATGATCCTTCGCCAGCATGACAGCGCGCCTTTCCCGGATCCTGCTGTCCGAGTGCCGGAACTGAATATTTCCGAGCCGATGACCGCTATCCTGCGGAAAATGCTCGAGAAAAAACCGGCACAGCGTTATGTTTCCTGGGAAGATTTCATCCGCGATGCCAAAAAGCTGCTGAAAAAAATCATTGAGGAAAAAGGTTCTTTGACCCCGGAAAGACTGCAGCGGAAGTATAATGAGATCGACGGCCTGGACGGGTCCCCGGAACGGAAGGGAAAAGGGAAAGCATTGCCGTCGCCGGGACGTTTCATCTGCTACGGCCTGCTGGTTTTTATTCTGACCGCGGCTCTGCTGGGCGGGATTTTCCTGTATCTGGCGATCCGGAAGAACTCTTCGAATGCGGCGAAGCGGCTGGAACCGATCCGGAAACAGGCGAAGATGCTGCCGGAGAATCCGGATGCAGTCGATGAATTGATCCGGAGTTCGGAACCGTATTTCAAACGGTTCGGAGTGCTGCCGTCCCTCCGGCGGGAATTGGAAGAGAACCGGCAGAAAGTGGAGAACTCCCGCGAACTGGCCAAAAGCGAGGAACAGCGGGTCGCCCGTCTGGAATCTCTCGTTGCCGAACAGCTGCAGATCGCGGATCAGGAGATCGAAAAAGTCAAGGAGATCAAGGCTGTCCCCCAGGCCATGAAACAATTTGGCCGTGTGGTCAAAAACCTCCGCGGAACGAGTGAACAGATCAAAAAGAAACCGTTTGTGCTGATGTCCAATATCTCCAGAGCGGAAGAACTGCAGAAAAGACTTGGGATGGCCCTGAAAGCGGTCCAGCGCGAGCAGCGTCAATACTGGAGGTCCCATTCTCAGCCGGTCCGCAGACCCGGAAGCCCGTCGGGAAATATGAAAAAGCCGGTCCGTCCGGTCAAACCGGCAAAGCCGGCTGCCCCGGTGAAGAAATCCGCGGCGCAGGTGAAAAAAACGGTGAAACCGCCGCCTCCCGCCGTGAAAAATCTGGTGGAACAGGAAAAGAACCGGTTCCGTGTTCTGCTGCTGGAACAGCAGCGCAAGGGCCATCCGGCCGTCCTGCCGGCTCTGCATCTGAAACGCGATGAACTGTCGGCGGAGCAGCAGACAGCGTTTGCCCGCTGGCTGCGCGGGATGAAGGCTGCCGTTGAATCGGCCGCCAGGATACACCAGGCGGTTTATCATTCCCATCAGTCGCTGGCCGGATTCCATTTCACCGTGCCGACGCCGGAAGGGGAAACCCGGATGGAACTGAGATCGATCCTGCGGGATGAAGTCATCCTGTTCCGGCAGGGAATGGAGAACGTGCGGCTGAAATTCAATCAGCTGCCCAGTGCCGAATGGCTGGATTTTCTCCGGTATGCGGCAAAAAAGAAAGATTTGAACCGGGATCTGGACAGTTATCTGCTGCTGAACGGCTGGTTTGTTCCCGTGGCGAAAAGCGGCAATGCTTTCGTCCGGCAGGAAATGCCGCTTTTCCGTCAGGCCTATTACCGGTATCTGACAGGTGAGAAAATCGCGGGGGTGGCTCCGCTGAAGGAAGATATCGAAAAGGAAATCATCAGAAAATATTCCTGGGATCCGTTTTTTGCGCCGTTCCGGTCGAAACTGGAACAGCGGAAGCGAACCGGCGGAAAAAAGGATCGGCCAGAAGGAGGTAAAAAATGAAAGCTGCATGGGTATTTTCGGGACAGGGCGCCCAGAAAACCGGAATGGGGAAAGATTTGTTTGAGCGCAGTCCGGCGGCTGCGGAGATCTTTCGCGAGGCAAACCGCATCCTGAACTGGGATCTGATGGAGGTCTGTTTCAATGGTCCGGATGAGAAACTGACGGAAAGCAAGTGCTGTCAGCCCGCGATTTTCACGGTCAGCATGGCCGCGCTGGCGGCTTTCCGCGAGAAATTCCCGCAGGTGGAGCCTGTCGGAGCAGCGGGTTTGAGTCTGGGCGAATACGGCGCGCTCTGCTGTGCCGGATATATGAGTTTTGCGGACGCGCTGAAAACGGTGGCCCGCCGGGCGGAACTGATGGATGAAGCCTGCAGAAAAACGCCGGGGACCATGGCGAGCATCATCACGGACGGAAGCGTGACCATCGACACGTTCAAGGCGATCTGTGCCGAATTCGGGATCTGGGTGGCGAATTACAACAACCCGATGCAGACCGTGATCAGCGGCGGGATTGACGGCGTGGCGAAAGCCGCGGCGAAGTTCAAAGCCGAGCCGGGAGTCCGGAAAGTGATCCCGCTGAATGTGGCGGGCGCGTTCCATTCGGGCCTGATGGCGGAAGCCGGCGAGAAACTGCGCGGCGTGCTGGCCCCGGTGCCGGTGCAGGCGCCCCGGATCCCCGTGGCGCAGAATTTCACCGGAAAGATCACCGCGGATCATCAGGAGATCAAGGAGAATCTGGTGCATCAGGTGGCGGGGAGCGTGCAGTGGATCGGCTGCGTGAAAGCCCTCTCCGAAGCCGGCGCGGATACTTTCATCGAATTCGGGCCCGGCACGGTCCTGACCGGACTGATCCGGAAGATCGATTCCGGCAAGACGCTGCTGAATGTTCAGTCGGCAGCGGATCTGGATACCATCAACATAGCATAACCATAACCCAAGTTCAAAAAAAGGAGAATGGAAATGGGTAAAAGACTGGAAGGGCGGGTCGCCCTGGTAACGGGCGGAGCGCGCGGCATCGGCCGGGCAATCTGCGAAAAACTGGCTTCGGAAGGAGCTAAAATCGCCATGGTCGACATCATGCTGGACGTGGCCGAGAAAACCGCTGAGGAATTCAAGGCGCAAGGTTATGAAGCGCTGGCGATCCAGGCGAATGTGGCGGTCCCGGAAGATGCGGACAAAGCCGTTGCCGCCGTGGTGGAAAAATTCGGCAAGCTCGACATCCTGGTGAACAATGCGGGCATCACCCGCGATACGCTGATGCTGAAGATGACTGAAAAAGACTGGGACGCCGTGCTCGCGGTCAACCTGAAAGGCACCTTCAACTTCACCAAGGCAGCTACCAAAGTAATGATGCGCGCGCGCTATGGCAAGATCGTGAACATCGCATCGGTGGTCGGCCGCATGGGCAACGTCGGTCAGGCCAACTATTCCGCTTCGAAAGCCGGCGTGATCGCGCTGACCAAGACCACGGCGCGTGAATTCGGTTCGCGGAACATCACGGCCAATGCCATTGCTCCGGGATATATCAAGACCGATATGACGGAAAAACTGCCGCAGGAAGCGCGCGATGCGTTCCTGGTGAACATTCCGCTGAAACGGGCTGGATTGCCCGCGGATGTGGCGAATGCGGTCTGCTTCTTCTGCACCGATGAATCGGCCTATGTGACCGGTCAGGTCATGAATGTCTGCGGCGGATTCCTGATGTCGTAAAAAGGCTTCCCGATCCGGATGACCGGCTGAAAAAATCACCTGAAAGTTATCCGGATCGAGGCTGAAGCATAAAAAAATTGCAAGATTCCTGAAAAATGACTTGCATTTTTGAAAAAGTATGCGATATTATCCCCTATTGCAGATGTAACTCGGAAACCAACAAAAACAAATAGAAAGGATTTATAATGTCCACTACAGCAGCAAAAGTGAAAAAGATCGTTGTCGAGCAGCTCGGAGTTCCCGAAGATCAGGTTACTGAAGATGCCAAGTTCATTGACGATCTCGGTGCGGATTCCCTGGATCAGGTCGAACTGGTCATGGCTTTCGAGGAAGAATTCGGTTCGGACATTCCGGACGAAGATGCGGAAAAGCTGACCAC
>SUWI01000170.1 GCA_015061565.1 Lentisphaerota bacterium | reverse complement strand
TGGCGATCGGCGGCGGTCTGTGGCTGTTCTTCTCGATCCTGGATTACCGGTGGTGCGGTCTGCTTTCGGCGGTCCTTTATCCGATATCCATCGGTCTGCTGATTGCGGTGCTTTTTTTCGGGAGAAAATTCTTCGGAGCCCGGAGCTGGCTGTCGATCGGCAGCATCACCTTTCAGCCGTCTGAACTGGCGAAATTCGCCCTGATCCTGCTGACCTCCTGGATACTGTCCGCCAAAAAGGCCGATATCAACCGTCCGCTATGGCTGCTGACGACATTGCTGCTGCTGGCGATACCGGCGGCGGCCACCTGTCTGCAGCCGGATCTGGGAACGGCTGCCACGATGATAGTTCCGATCGCGGCCATCATTTTCACGGCCAGGCTGAAATGGCGGATCCTGCTGGTCTTTCTGCTGGCGGGCGCGATCATTCTGCCGATCGGATTCCATTGTCTGAAACCCTATCAGAAAGAACGGATCATGGTGTTTTTCAATCCGGACCGGGACCGGCAGAACCGCGGCTGGACGCAGTATCAATCGGAAATCGCGGTCGGTGCGGGCGGGTTTGCCGGACGCGGATTCATGAACAGCAAACACAATCTGCTGGGCTATCTGCCGCGGACGGTATCCAATTCGGACTTCATTTTCCCGGTCATTGCGGAAGAAACCGGTTTTCTCGGATCGGTCACGGTCGTGCTGATGTTCATCCTGCTGCTGTTTGCGGTCTTCCGGACCGCACTGCTGGCGCCGGACCTGTTCGGACGGTTCATCTGCATCGGCACCGCCATGCTGCTGTTCTTCCATGTCTACGTAAACATCGCCATGTGCATCCGGATGAGTCCGGTGACGGGACTGCCGCTGCCGCTGGTGAGTTACGGCGGCACCTTTCTGGTCATCACGATGGCCTATCTGGGGATCGTGCATTCAGTTTACGGCCACCGGGAAAGAAATAGTATTTTTGACCTTTAAATCATTTGCATATTGTTCGATTCTGTGATATAGTATGTTCATTATGGGAAAAAACACATTTACAAACATCTTGAAACTTTTCTGCGCCGGGACATTGTTGCTGACGCTGTGTTCGTGTTTCTACTGGGAAATCTCCCGCAACGAGAAAAACCTGGCCAGGATCCGCAAAGGCATGACGAAAAAACAGGTTCTCGAAATCATGGGGGAACCCATCAAAGGGGAATCCTACTGTACCGACAAAGTTTTCTTTTATTATACCCGCCAAAGCTGGATGGACGGCATGGTCATGCGGGATGAATGCACCCCGATCGCTTTCGATGAATTCGACCGGGTTATCGGCTGGGGTCCCAATTTCAATACGGGGGTCTATCATTTCCATGAGGCGATGAAAGAGAATGAGCCGGGCGGTTCTCACTGACGGAGTTTTTTATGAAAACAAGATATCTGACCTTTTTTCTGATTTTCATTCTGCTGGCGGCGGTCTTCACTTTTCTGCGGAATCCGATTTCCGAAGGCATAAATGCT
The DNA here is from genome assembly GCA_015061565.1 of Lentisphaerota bacterium. Classification (GTDB taxonomy): domain Bacteria; phylum Verrucomicrobiota; class Lentisphaeria; order Victivallales; family UBA1829; genus SIG94. The sequence continues at coordinate 10,021 of SUWI01000170.1, read as the reverse complement.
CTTCTGATCGCGGTCGGTGAAGGCCGGAGCATCCGGGTCGACAATACCGATATGGTCAAACGCAAAACGGAAAAACAGGTCAAGGTCCTGGGCGGAGCCAGAATCTCCCAGGCGGCGCAGGTCCGGATCCTGCCGGACAAAGTCGGTGAACCGCCGGTCACCCGTCTGGCCGAAGGAAAATTCAATGCGAAAAAACGCAAAGTGATGTTCATTCCCGACTGGGCCGTGCTCGGTTTCTTCGACCTGAAAGTCATTGCCAAACAGCTCAAGCTTGCCACCGTGCTGGAGCAGGAATGCATGAATGCCGAGACTGCGAATGTATCTTTTCAGATGGTCCCGAAAGGTTTTCAGTGGCAGCACATCAAAACTCTCAGCAATGACGGCAGGATCAACCTGACGGAAGTCTTCCGGAAAAACCGGGCGGCGGCAGCAGCCTGGCTGGCGGCCGAGGTCGAAGTCGACAAGGATTATCCCGATGCCCGGATGTTCGTGGGGATCCAGCAATACGGACGCGTTTTTCTGAACGGGAAACAGGTCTTCGTCTCCACACCGAAGACACCAGCCCGGAGCGATGGATCCAATGTGCCGGTCCAGCTCAAGAAAGGCAGGAACCTGATCATCGTCAAGACAGCCTGTTCCAATTACCGGAACTGGAATGTTTACCTGCGTTTCGCCACCGCGAAGAAAATTCCGCTGATGCCTCCGCTCAAGCAGACGCCGGCCAAGGCTCCGGCCCGAAAACCGCAAAAATGATAAGTGTGTTATAGATGAACAGCAGAAGCATCTCTGATTCCCGGCTGATTCATCATTCCGGCAAGCTGGCATTCGCATTCCTGCTGCTTCTGTGGCTGGGTCTCGGATCCTGGTTCGGACAATTCACCGTAATTGCTTTTCCTTCTGACGCCCCGAATCAGGAACCGTTGCGGGAATCCGGATTCACCCGGGTTCGGCATGATGCGCTGTTCCAGACCGGCCGCTGTCCGAGTTCCACGGCCCTGCTGAAACTGCGTTCGCAGCAGTCTTTGGGCAGGACTGCTCGGCGTTCTTACATGCCGGATTCGGCAGACGCACAGGCTCCGATTTACCAGCCGCTGATCACTCGGGCAGGCTCGAATGTCCGGGTTCCCTGTTCATATCCGTTTTTCCAACTTATCCATCTCAATACCTGTCCGGTTCGGGCCGGACCGCGGCAACTCTCCTGATCCGGCTTGACCGCACCGGGCTGCAGGTCGGCAGGCCTCCGCCTATTTGAGCAGCCATATTTTTTGTATTCAGGAGAAAAACATGAGCACGAGCGATGTTTTGATCGCGGTTTTTGACGTGCTTTGTGCCGCGTCATTCTTTGTTTTTATTTACTGTGCCTTGTCGGACCGGCATCGCAACCAATCCGGCAAAGGCCGCAAATGAGAGGTGTATGAAGATGAAACTTGCTATTATAGTCATCGGCATCATAACCATCGTTGGTTCGGTGGTTGGAACAGCTTACGCAATCATTCATGAGATCAGGAAAGATCAGAAAGCCAAGCAGGAGGGAAATAATACAGAACGCTGAAATATGATTTGAAACGGCATTGTCTGAATCTTTCGGCAATGCCGTTTTTATCTTTTCCCATTTTGAGATTTCAGCTTGAATTTTCCGTATGAGACGGATATATTACCCGAGTTTGATGTTCAATGTCAGGAGAAAAAAAACATGTTCTGCATACAAACCGGAAATATCGCCATTGACCTGCCGCTCAATATCCTGATTTTCATAATCGGGACGACTATGCTGGTGAAAGGGAGCGACCTCTTCGTCGATGCCGCGGCCAATATCGCCCGGTCGTGGGGCGTATCGGAACTGGTGATCGGACTGACGCTGGTCAGCATCGGGACCTCCCTGCCGGAACTGGCCAGCAGTGTTTATGCGGGGATCGAAGGTCAGGGCGATTTCATCATCGGCAACATCGTCGGCAGCAACGTGACCAATATTTCGCTGATCCTGGCCATCGGGATCTGCGGGGTCGGGACAATGGCGTTCGACCGGAAAATGCTGACCCGCGACGGGGTATTCATGATCCTGGTCTATCTGGTCTGCGCGGGCCTGTTCGCCGTTCCGCTGAAAAGCTCGCCGGATAAAATTCTGCGCGGCATTGATTTCAAGGGCGGGATCATCCTGCTGATCCTTTGCTCAGCTTATCTTTTCATGCTGTTCCGTCAAAGCAAAAGCCAGCAGCCGGAATCCGAAGAAAAATTCGAACGGAAATCGAAAATCTGGATCGATCCGGCCATTCTGGTGATGGGGATCATCCTGATCACGGCGGGCTCCAAAGGGATGGTCGACCCGGCGGTCTGGGTAGCGCAGCGGCTCGGGGTCAGCATGCTGGTGATCTCCTCCACGATCGTGGCGTTCGGAACCAGTGTGCCGGAATTGGCGGTCACGATCGCGGGGCTGGTGAAAAAACGCAACGACATCGCGCTCGGCAACATCATCGGCAGCAATATTTTCAACATTCTGCTGATCTTCGGAGTGACCGCATGCATCACGCCGCTGCCGCTGGATCTGAACGGCATCGGGATCTTCAATCTGACCGCCATGGGTGCGACCGGCGCGGCGCTTATCCTGTTCATGATCCTCGGCAAAAACACGCTCAAACGGCCTTACGGAATCATCCTGCTCCTGATGTATATTGCCTTTATGGTCTGTAACTGCCGGGCGGCAATCGGAACGTGATCAATCGAGCGCAAGACCGGACTCGATCTTCTTCAGCAGATTTCGTCCATAGAACTGGAAACCGAAATCATTCGGATGCAGCACATCAGGAGAGAAACAGGACTCCAGATGCGGCACCAGTTCAAGCCCGTTCACCAGTTTGATCTGAGGATATTCCGAGGTTATTTCCCGGATCATTTCATGCATTTCCGCGAAACTGCCGACCTCCGTCACCCGGGTTTCGCACTGGGTCCGCCAGATCGGCTGTATGGCAACCATGGGGACACCCGGGTAAGCAGCGGTCAGGTTCCGGAAAAAAGCAGCAGCATTCTCCATAAAATGATCCCTGGTGCCGTGCGACCAGTCATTCGTGCCGTAGGCGACCGTGATCAGGTCCGGACGGATCCGTTCCGCCGCAGCCGCCAGCGGGGGATTGAACCAGTCACCTCCGATCGCCTTGTTGAACATTTCCGCCTGCAGGGCATCGGCCAGCTGATTGGGATAAGACAGCGACGGATAATGCGCATCATACCCCTGCGTGATCGAATCGCCGTAACAGATCATGGTGCGTTTTTTGACTGTCGGCTCGATCACGCTTTCACCGGAAAAATCCACGCCCGTCAGCTCGATCCGGGTCAGACTGGGGAAATAAACGCATACTTCGTTCGAGCCGCCGTCCAGCGGGATCTCGAAACGGAATTCGGGCTGTTCCTGACAGGACTCGAATCCGACATGGTGACACAGGACGCCGTTGACGGCGACGTCGAAATAATAAAAAACCCTGGATGAGGCCGGAGCCGCGGAGCCGGAGAATGCGAATGAACGCGCATCGGTGCGGAATTCCAGCCGCATTCCGGAAGCGGCAAAGGTCCTCACCGTATAAGATGCGTTTTGGCGATAGACTTCCCGCTCCGCCGGGGTAAAACGGGACATCCGGATTCTGCCGTTTTCTTCTTCGATTTCGACCGCGCCGTGAATCAGTTTGCGGATCAATGCAAAATCAGCATTCATACTCTGAAACTCCTTCTGCCGGTGAATAAAAAATCCGGAGCAAATGGAAATTCACTCCGGATCGTTTTCGGGTAAGAATATCGGGATTATTCGCCGAAATAGCGTTTCAGCAGACCGACAAACCCCTGACCGTGACGGGCCTCGTCCTTGGCCATTTCATGAACGGTGTCATGGATGGCGTCATAGCCGAGTTCCTTGGCGCGTTTGGCGATGGCGAATTTACCGGCGCAGGCGCCGTTTTCGGCTTCAGCGCGCATTTTGAGGTTGGTCTTGGTACAGGGAACCAGGACTTCGCCCAGCAGTTCGGCGAATTTCGCCGCATGTTCGGCTTCTTCGAACGCATAGCGTTTGTAGGCTTCGGCGACTTCCGGATAGCCTTCGCGTTCCGCCTGACGGCTCATGGCCAGATACATGCCGACTTCCGTGCATTCGCCGGTGAAATTGGCTTTCAGGCCTTCGAGGACTTCCGCGTCGATATCCTTGCCGGCAATGCCGATCTGATGTTCAGTCGCGTAAGAAACAGCTTCCTCTTTCTTTTCGATGAATTTGCTGCCGACGCAGCCGCACTGCGGGCATTTTTCAGGTGCAGCGGCACCCTCATGGACGTAACCACAGACCGGGCAAACGAATTTTTTCATGTTGACTCCTTTGTTTAAACCGTGTAATCATTTAGCACGGAATTTTATTAATATACAGCGGGAAACGTCAAATTCAAATAAAAATTCGGGAAAACCTGAAAAGACAGCCGGCATCTTCGGACCGCTCTCCGGACGGAGCGGCGAAACCATTACTTGATCCAAATCTCCGTAGGTTCGCTCTGCACCGTGACCGAATTCAAGTTCAGGACCGCACGCAAGGTGTAGGGCTGTTTTTTGCCCGTCGGATTCTTGAGGTCGCCGATGAAGACGGCCGGGATCTGGATCAGCGCCTGATTGCTGCTCGGATTCAGGGTGAGCGGGGAACGCGATTTCATATTGACCTTCGCCGGATCATAGGACCTGGAAAGTTTCCATTCGGCGCCATCGCCGCTGCCGGGACGGTAATACAGGTTCACATTCGCCGCCTCATAGGTATGCCATTCATAAATGGTGATCGGCCGGACGCCGGTGTTTTTCAAGGCAAAAGTGAGGACGACCTGATTGTCGCCGGCGTAAAATTCGCGCCGGGAGGACAGCAGGGACAGCTGCAGGCTGTAATCCTTGAGCTTGTGGAAGACTTCCGGATTGCGTTTGAACGTGCCCCGTTTCGGGGTCCTTTCCGAAGTGCAGGACATCAGGCATACCGCCAGCAGCGGCAGAAAAAGAAACAGTTTATTCATGTAAATCTCCAGGGTTGGATTGTTTAGGCAGCTGACCATTGCGCACTTTGCGGAAAAATTCCTTGAACTGTTCCGCACATTCGAGTTCGAGCACACCGCCGGTGACTTTGACCTGATGCAGCATTCCGGGGAAACCGGTGATATCCAGGGCGGACCCGCAGCATCCGGAACGCGGATCGGAAAAACCGTAAACCACGCGTTCGACCCGGGCATTCACCAGCGCGCCGGCACACATCGCACAGGGTTCCTTGGTCACATAGAGCGTAACGCCGTCCAGCCGCCAGTCGCCGAGCTGGGCGGACAAGGCGGTGAGCGTGAGGATCTCGGCGTGCGCGGTGGCATCCTTGAGCAGTTCGACCTGATTCCAGGCACGGGCCACGATCATGCCGTCCTTGACCGCAACGGCGCCGACGGGCACCTCGTGGTTCAGTTCGGCTTTTTCGGCTTCCCGCAAGGCCGCGCGCATGAAATATTCATCATTGAAAATCTCCGGCGGCGCATCGGAAGACAAAGCGTCAGTTTCCGGAAAGTTCTTTTTCTCGGATCTCATCGATCGCCTCTTTTCCATACAAAGCCCGCAGCAGCGTCATATTCTGGGCATAGAACGCCTGCGGATCGGGTTTGGTGATCACATCGCCATGGGACATTTCCAGCATCAGCCGGCGTTTTTCCTGGTCGGCCAGGTAAAGTTCCAGATACCGCGCCAGCGTGCGGGGACTGAGTTCATCAAAAAGTTTCTGTCCATACGATTCGACGTAATCCGCCGCGATCAGGGACAGCAGTTCGGGCGACACATGCTCCATGCCGCGCGAAACAAAGAGGTCTTCGATCATCTCCTGACAGCGGATCTCGTCGAAGAACGGGAAAGTGAACGCCCGGCCGCGGCTGGAAATGTTCGGCGGAAAACGGTAATTGGACGCGATGACCGTCATGATATTGGCCGGCAGGGCGAACGAGCCGCCCACGTGGGTCCGGAAATAATACCAGTTCAGTTCGCGGGTATCGATATCATCGAAAAAGACGATGAACTTATGCTGCGGAGCAGCGGCAAGTTTTTCGATCAGCCGCTCCAGACCGGACTGCAGGGATTCCGGTCCCGGCAGGATCAGCGTCACCTCCTTGAGGGCAAGCGCATAGGAAATGGTCATCTGGGTCTTGCCCAGGCCGGGCAGACCGCTCACCAGCAGGGGCAGATTGTGCCGGCCCGCAATAAAACCGGCATAATGATCCCCGAAAACGCGTTTGGCCTCGGCATAGCCGAAAAACTGGTCGGGCGTGCGGATCGATTTCAGTTCGACCGGAATGAAGGACTCGTCCTTGTAACGGAAGGACCGGCCGGCGGCAAAAGGATCGGCAAGTTCGAAACGGGCGGCAAGTTCCATGGCCAGGCCTTTGGGCGTGGCACGCGGGAAAAACGAGCCGCGGAGACTCAGGGAACCGGCGGCAGGGGCCAGACGCGACAGCTCGCCGGCGGACTGCTGTTTCGCATACATCTTCAGCGCGGCGGAATTTTTCAGCACCGATGCCAGCGACTTGGCGAACCGGATCGCATGGCGGATCGTGCCGCCCGCGGGCGTGGCAGGATCATCCGCCGCTTTCAGCAGTTCCGGACGCAGCGGCGCCGAGGCATTCAGCCTCAGCAGAGCCTCATACAGGGCATCATCGACCATGGCGCCGAAACTGTGGCGGCCGCAGAGCCGGGCGAGCGCATTCAAAGCATCGGCAGTATCCGGCTCGCCGGAACAGAAGACCATGGACGGAGCCGGTGCGGATCCTTCGCGTTCGAGCCGTTCCAGACGCAGATACTGACGGAGCATTTCCAGAAATTTCCGGAACCGTTCCGAAACGATGACCCGTTCCCGGCCCGCCGAATCCAATTGCTCGAAAAGCACATTGAAGGAAGCGGCGGCACTGTCCAGATCACTGAATTCACGTTTTTTGCGCGGCATGATATCCTCCGATCAGAATCCGGCATAAAAGAGAATGCCCAGAAACAGCAGCACCAGTTCCGAGGCATAACCGAGCGCATTGAAAGCTTTCGGATTGATGCAGGAAATGGATTCGAGACAAAGATTGCGAAGCAGGACGGCCAGAGCCCAGGACACCGTAAACGCCAGCAGGATGCCCAGCGGATACAGAAAACCGCCGGCAGCCATCGCACCCGCGGCCAGATACCAGTGATGCTTTTCCAGTCCCCGCGGCACGCGCAGCCAGCCCTGGGATGAGCCGGACTGAGGCAGTGAAGCCAGTTCGGCACGGACCAGCCAGGCGCCCGTCAGCGCGATCATCAGCCAGAACGGCGCAAAAGCAGCAAGGAGACCGAAGAACAGCATCCGGAGGAAAAACAGGATCATCAGCAGGATCATCGATCTGCCGGAACGGGCGGAATCGATCGAGCCGGCTTCGCCTTCCAGAGCCTCGGCTGCCGATTCGCCCCGGTGGCGCCGATCCAGAAAATCCGCCAGTGAAATCAATCCGCTCCAGGAAGAACCCAGTTCAAGGACCAGCGGCAGTACGGCCAGTCCGTAAATTCCCGCGATCAGCCGTCCGGACGACACCAGATGCAGCAGCCAGGCAGGCACCGCGGCAAGGAATCCGAGCACGAATCCAACCAGCGGCAGCATCAGCCGCAGCAAGGCGGGATGCCCGTCGATCTGCGGATAATCGGAGTCTTCCCCGTCGCCGGTAAGGAACGAGGGGAGCGGAAGATGCACAAACAGCTTCCAGGCCGCTGAAAATTCTGCCAATAACGATTGAAACATGCTTGACTCAACTCCTCTGATTCGCGCGTTCATCTTCCGCGGCCAGTTCACGTAAGGCGGCGGCATGAGCTTCAGTGATCGCCTTGCAGGTCAATTCCGCCAGTTCCTTTCTGGACCGTCCTTCCGCTGCGATCTGAGGCAGCACATAAACATCGCAGCGGATCTCCGGGATCCCGACCAGCTGCCACAAATGCGGAATGATCCCGATATCCGTATACCAGCAGGGAGAATCTGCGCCCTCGGGCACCCGGTAGACCGTCACGATCGGCTGAATGGGAAATCCGCCGGTCGCAGCCAGTTCGAAAGACGAGGTCTTGAACGGCAGCACCTGCTTTCCGTCCGTACTGGTCCCTTCCGGATACACGATCAATGCCACGCCATGTGCCAGAGTGGCGGAAAATTCCTCCAGCGCCTCTTTGGATTTGATCCGCGATCTGCGGTCGATCCAAATCGGATGCGTCAACCCGGCATACCAGCCCAGCACCGGCCAGCTCCGGACATCGGCTTTCGGACAGAACCGCATTCCCCACAGCGCGGAATGCACCAGGATATCCACATAGCCCATGTGATTGGAGACCACCAGTCCGCCGTGATAAGCGGCATCTGCCGGGTGGACGGTCAATTTGATGTTGAAGATCCGCAGCAGTCCCCTGCCCCAGATCTGAATATAATGCGCCATGCCGCGGATGGATTTCCACTCGTCACGCGAGTGGGAAGTACGCCAGGATACCACGGCCATCCAGCTCAGCCATGGCAGAAGTTGAAAAAGACGGAACAGACGTCGGCAGAGTCTGATCATTCGGCGGACACCACATTGAAATGTTTCTGATAACGTTCCGGCAGGCGGCCGGTATCCAGCAGGATCAGAAAATCAATGGTGCCGAATCCGGCATCGAAAACCGGTTCCGAACAGATTTTCGCACCCATCCGGAGATATCCTTTGAACAGCGGGGGGATCAGCGTCCGGGCCACCGGGTGCGCTTTCTTGTATTCTTCCATGACCGCATCGGACGGTCTGGGCATCTTGACCGACGGCAGCGGCGTGCCTTTCACCATGTCCGAGATCCGCGACTGTTCCACGAAATAATCATACAGCGCCCAGCCGGCGGCAGGATCCATTTCCTCGAGGCTGACACAGCCGATCAGGTACCGCAGCCGGGAACGTCCGACGATCTCGGACACGCCCGCCCACAGCAGCGCCACCACACTCCCGCTCCGGGAATCGGCCGATACGCAGGAACGGCCCATTTCGAAGGTCTGATTCGCAATGGCGTCCAGTCCTTCGATATTGAACTCGTGCGAGGAATAGAATCCCAGCTCATGGGTCAACGCGGTCGGTCCCGGATGCACCCGGTAAGTCCCGACGACTTTCCCGGTCTCTTTTTCCTCCACCACGAGGTGAAGGCAGTACTGGTCGAATTCATCCTGGTCGATCCCCGGTTTTCCGGAATCCTGGATATTCTTGCCCTGTTCGACCTTGAAAACCTGATACCGCAGCCGGAACGCCGCTTCGATTTCTTCGGGTGTCATGGCAAATTTGATCCGATACTGGTCTTTTTCCGCCAGCACCGGAGGGCTGCAAAGTTTTTCGCGTATTTCTGCTGATGTCATTTTATTCACCTGATCAACCGGTTTGTTTTCCTTCATGACTTTTTTCGTTAACTATAGTAATCTAATCCATTTTTTCCAGCTTGCAATACCCGGATCGTTTTTTATTTAAAAAAAACGGCATTTTTTTCGGTTTCAAAACGTTTTTTCCCCGGTCAGACGGCAAAACGCGTTCGCAACAGGACCGGCCGGCTTCTTGCAATATGGTCTCCCTGTGCTATATTATGCGGTCGAAATTTCGGAATAATGCCAAATGGATGAGTGGCTGAAAATATTACTGGGTGCGCTGGTCGTTCTGGCCACCCATCTGCTGGAAGGGATCACCGGATTCGGCAGCACCGTGCTGGCTCTGCCGTTTCTTTCGCTGCTGACCGGCCTGAAAAATTCCATCCCGATGCTCTGCGCCGTCGGCTGGGTCATGTCGCTCTATCTGGTCATCCGTTCATGGCGGGCTTTTCAATGGCAGGAATTCCGTTTCATCCTGCTGTGGGTCGGACTCGGCCTGGCGCCGGGCATGCTGCTCTATGAATATCTCCCCGCCAACCACCTGTGCGTCATCCTCGGATGCGCCATGATCGTCATCGGACTGGACGGCTGCCGCAAATGTTACTGCCGGGACGAGACGGTCAG
>SUWI01000169.1 GCA_015061565.1 Lentisphaerota bacterium | reverse complement strand
TTTGCTACGGCTTCCTTCAGATTCCACCTCGCGATGGACACCCTTGCCGGTCGCTGTGACGTTCCCCCTGTCGGGCCGTCTCGGGACTTGCACCCGTTAGTCGTGCGCCCTGCCGGGCGCACCCATAAAAAAACCGGGCTCCGCAGGGAACCCGGTCGAATGATCCACAAAACTGTGAAACCGCTCAATTGGCGGCAGGAGCCGGCTTGTCGGCAGGGGCAGCCTTCTTAGCAGGGGCAGCAGTCTTGGCGGCAGGAGCCGCAGCCTTTTTGGCAGGAGCTTTCTTCGCAGCGGCCTTCTTGGCAGGAGCCTTCTTGGCGGCGGTCTTCTTGGCAGGGGCTTTCTTAGCAGCGGCCTTCTTGGCAGGAGCCTTCTTCACAGCAGCCTTCTTGGCAGGAGCTTTTTTAGCAGCGGGTTTGGCAGCCGCCTTTTTGCAGCAGGCGCAAGGTTTGCCATTGTTGCAGCAGCAGGCATCAGCCTTTTTGCATTCCTGTTTGGGCTGTTTGACAGCATCTTTTTTGCAATCGGATTTACCGCAGGCACAGCCAGCCATGAAGACTGACACGACCGCCACGAGGGCGAGACTCAGAAACTTTCTCATTTCAATTTCTCTTTCCGGGGATATCCAATCCCCATTTTGGTTGATTTTAATAACTGATCAGGAAAAACAGATCCTGTCATTATTTTTTCGGAGGAGCAGGCTTTCCCGGTTTGGCAGGAGCTTTTTTAGCCGCTTTTTTGGGCGGAGCCGGTTTATGATGCTTCGGCGGCGGAGCCGGTTTATGATGCTTCGGCGGCGGAGCAGGTTTGTGATGCTTCGGCGGCGGAGCAGGTTTATGATGCTTCGGCGGCGGAGCAGGTCTGTGATGCTTCGGCGGGGGCGGGGGCGGTGCATGATGATGGTGGTGATGGTTGCATCCGGCAAACATCAGCGTCAAACCGACAATCAGCAGATAAGCCAATGTCTTCATTGTGATTGCTTCCTTTCGTTCGTGTTGAGGGTGATTGAAATATAATACAGCGGTTAAGCTTCGACTCTCGATTTTCCTTCGCCGGGGACGATTTTTCCGCAGGTGAAGGCGTCAAAACCGGCCTGGCTGCAAATTTTGAGCACTGCCGATTCATCCGAGGCGGGGACAAAGAACACCATGCCGACGCCCATATTGAACACGCGGTAAGCTTCTTCATCCGGGATATTGCCGGCTTCCACGATCAGACGGAAAATCGGGGGAACATTCCGGATGGAGGATTTGCTGAACACGGCATCCACATTGGACGGCAGAATACGGGGAACATTATCGAAGAGCCCGCCGCCGGTAATATGGGCGATACCATCCAGGGAAGCACCGGATTCCATGACTGCCTTGATCGCTTTCCAATAACAGGTATGCGGCTTGAGCAGGGCTTCGCCGACGGTTTCACCGTTCAGTTCCTTCAATTTGGTATCCACTTCGTAGCGGCAGGAATTGAACAGCACCCGGCGGGCCAGGCTGAATCCGTTGGTGTGAAGGCCGTTGGACCCGAGCGCGATCGCAACATGTCCGGGTCTGATCTTTTCGCCAGTGATGATCCGGTCTTTTTCGACCATGCCGGTGATGATGCCGACCAAATCGAAATCATTGCCGTACATGCCGGGCATTTCCGCGGTTTCGCCGCCGAGGAGGGCGCAATTGACTTCCCGGCAGGCATCGGCGATGCCGGAGAGGACCTGCTCATACAACGGACTGCGGAGTTTGCCGATCCCGATATAATCCAGAAAGTAAACCGGTTCCGCCCCCTGCACACCGATATCATTGACGCAATGGTTGACGATATCATGTCCGACGGATTCATACTGCTGCATCATGGCGGCGACCATCAGCTTGGTGCCGACGCCGTCGATGCTGGCGACCATGACGGGATTTTTCCATTTGGTCAGATCGATCTGGAAAAGTCCGCCGAAACCGCCGATCGGGGCGAGCATTTCGGGCCGGCGCGCGCTGGCCAGTTTGGGTTTGACGCTTTTCAGCAGTTTCGTTGCCAGATCAATATCCACACCGGCATTCTTATAAGTGAACTTCTCACCTTGTGTACTCATCTTACGTTACTCCATACAGCTAATGACATTATTTGCAAAGAATAATATAACACATAATCCGGAAACTTCAAGTCCCGACTTCAAATGAACGGACATAATATCAAGGTTTTATTGTTTCGGGACCCGTTCAGCCCAGAGCCACGCTGACCAGACCGGCAAAGATCAGGAACATGCCGACATATTTCGGCGCAGTCCCTTTTTCCTTGAGGATGAGCAGACCGGCAAAAAAACCGACCGGCAGGCTCATCTGCCGGAAAGCCTGCAGATAACTGACATTGGAGACATAACCCATCGCCAGCAGGACCAGCGCATAGGCACACGAACTGCAGATGCCCGCCAGTTCCGGAGAAAGGCTGCGGAACAGCAGTGTCTTCAAAAGCCGGCGCTCCTTCCTGTCAAATGCCACCACCAGCAGTTCCCCGAGCGACAAACCGCCTTCCACAAAAAACATCAGGGAGAAAATATCCAGGATGTTTTTGCGTCCCATCTGTTCCTGCACCATGCCGACGGAGATGCTGTCGATGATCGTATATGTGGTGGTGCCGACCGCTGCCAGGACAATGAAACCGATCACGGCATTGCAGTAGGGTTTCAGGGAAAAATCCGAAAACTTTTTCAGCGGCATGACCAGGCAGCCGACGGTAATGACCAGCATGCCCAGATAGGCATTCCAGGCGGGAGTTTTGGAGCCGAGTCCCAGAAGCAGCGTCACCGCGGGCACCATCAGCACCGGCAAAGCGCGCGCCACCGGATACACCAGGGAAATATCGCTTTTGCTGTAGGCATGCGCCAATCCCAGCATGTAGAACACTTCACCGACCGAGCTGAACAGGATCAGCAGCCAGAACCGCGGCGGCATGTCGAAAGGATTCCATTTCCCGAAGATCAGAAACGGCAGCCAGATCAGCGTTGCAGTGACCGTCATGATCAGATAGAAAGCCATGGACGGCTTCACGCTTTTGGAGATGGTATTCCATGCGGCATGCAGGAAGACCGAAAAAAAGATCAGCACAAAGGCCGTCAATGTCATTTTAACTTACCCCGATTCTTCTTTTTCATTTTGCCGGTGACAGCTGATAAAATGGAGGTATTATACTCTGAAAATCGGGATTTTCAACTGAAAAAAGAAAAAAAACGGTTGTTGGGGTCACGCGGACTGAAACGGAGAATACGGAAATCGCGCAGCATAAGCGGAAATACCATTTGCAAAAATAATGGGAACCGGATATATTAACCATCAACCGGAAACAAAACAAGGATCTTGACTTATGAAAAACCCACCCTGGGAAGGCGCCATGGAACCCTTCCGCATTCTCGGCAACACCTGGTTCGTCGGAACCAGACCGGCCTCATCCCACCTGATCGACACCGGCGACGGACTGATCCTGCTGGACAGCGGCTATCAGGAAAGTCTCTATCTGGTGATCGATTCGATCTACCGCTGCGGATTCCAGCTGAAGGATCTGCGTTACATCATCCATTCGCATGGGCATATCGACCATGCGGGCGCCACGTTTGCACTGGTGAAGCTCACCGGCGCGGAAACCTTCATCGGGGCAGAAGACGCCCGGATGGTGGACGGGACCTGTCCCGAGCTTACCTGTGCGCCGGAATTGAACATGGACGATCCGGAACCGTTCAAGCCGGACCATCTGCTCCATGACGGCGACCGGATCGAGCTCGGCAATGTGGTGATCGACTGCATGGAGACGCCTGGACATACGCCGGGCGTAATGTCATTTTTCTGGAATGTGGAAGATCACGGCAAGGTCTACCGCGCCGGCACTTTCGGCGGCGCCGGAATGAATTCCGTTCAATCGGGCTATCTCCGGAAATACCATCTGGAAAAAGACGACTGGCGCGGCGCATTCCGCCGGAGCATCCGCAAAGCGAAACCGGTGAAAGTCGATCTGTTCATCGGCAACCATGCCGGACAGAATCAGACGCCGGAGCGGTACCAGCGGCTGAAAGCCGGTGATGCCCTGGCGTTTGTCGACCCGGAAGCCTGGGGCAGGTTTCTGGACAAAGTCGAAGCATCCCTGACCGAACTTGAGGCCAAAGACCCGCTGACGGCGGAAAAATAACGGCCCGATCGGTTAAAGTCAGCCGGATCCATTTGATCGTTTTCGGATCATCGGGTCCGGTTTTTTGTTATTTTCCATTTCACTTTTTGGTTATTTTTCCGGAGAAATCCCTGCGTGGATCAGGTTTTTTTCCGGTTTTTTCAGATATTCTGCCATTTTTGATTTGATGTTTAGAGAAAATGAATTATATTGCATATCAGGATAAATAAACAAGAAAGGCAGAATGGGTACAAAATTATGGGTTTCAGCTTCTGACGGCAAAGAAAACACAGTCCAGGAACTGGCAAGAAGCAAACGGGTGCCGCGCGCGGTCGCACTGTATTTGGCCTCGCGGGGAATAGATTCAGCAACTGTTGATTCGTATTTCAACAACGATTTTTCAGCTTTGTCGGATCCTTACCGTTTTCCGGGGATGGATGCAGCAGTCAAGAGGCTTTGGCAGGCGATTCGCAACCGCGAACGGATCCTTATTCACGGCGACTATGACACGGACGGGATAACCGCGACTTCGCTGTTGTCCTGGGTGCTGGAAAAGAACGGGGCGGTAGTGAGCTCCTTTCTGCCGCACCGGTTCGATGACGGTTATGGATTTACGCCGGAATCACTGGTAAAAGCGCTGGAATCAGCTCCTTCCTCATGCAAGGTCCTGGTCACCGTCGATTGCGGGATCAACAGCAATCCGGCAGTGGAAGAAGCCAAGACGCGCGGGATCGATGTGATCATCACCGACCACCATGAACCGGGCGACACCCCGACACCGGCACTGGCGATCCTGAATCCGAAGGTCTATCCGGAACTGGCGGACCTGAACCATCTTTCCGGTGTCGGCATGGCGTTCAAACTGGCTCACGCGTTCATCAAATTCGGCCGGGAAAACAATCTGGGCGGTTATGCGACCGAACTGCAGGATATTCTGGATTTCGTGGCGCTGGGGACCGTGGCGGATATTGTGCCGCTGCTCGGCGAAAACCGGATCCTGGTCAAATACGGCATGGAAACCTTGCGCCGCCAGCTGCGGCCCGGCATCCGCGCCCTGATCGAAGTGGCACGGGTCGGCGCCTCGATCCAGCCGTCGGACATCACGTTCAAGCTGGCGCCCCGCATCAATGCGGCCGGACGTCTCGGCAATGCCAACTCCGCGCTGGAACTGCTCAACGCCTCCAATATTGTCGATGCCTACCGGTTTGCCGACATGCTGGAGACTTTCAACTCCGACCGGCAGTCGATCGAACAGAAAATCTTCAACGAAGCCAAAAAACAGGTGGAATCGCTGCCCACTTTCAAGACGTCCATGACGATAACCGCGGCCGGCGAAGGCTGGCATCAGGGCGTGATCGGGATCGTGGCCTCACGGTTCGCCCGCGATTACAACCGGCCCGCCATCGTGCTGACCATCCAGGGTGATGAAGCACACGGATCCGGACGCAGCATTCCGGGTTTGAACCTGATCAAGATCCTCTCCCGCAGTTCGCATCTGCTGACCCGCTACGGCGGACATCCCATGGCCGTGGGCCTGGGTCTCCCTAAAGACAAAATCGCCGAATTCCAGCAGGAATTCGAACAATATGTCCGAGAGGAGATCTCCCCGAGCGATATCAATGACAGCATTCTCTATGACGGACTAGTCGAGCTCTATGAACTGGGTGATGAATTTTTCCAGCTTTATCCGAAACTCGGACCGTTCGGTCACGGCAATCCTCAGCCGTGCTACCGGCTCAACCGGATGGAAGTGATCCGCACTTTCCCGATCAAGGCCGGACATACCAAGGGAATCATGCGCGACCAGAACGGCGAAACCACTGATTTCATCGCCTTCAACATGACGATCGATCCGAAAGTCACCTGGGATGTGGTCGCGCTGCCGCATATCAACGAGTATTACGGCGAGAAACGCCGGCAGCTTCAGATCCTGGATGCGAAACCGTCCATGTCCTGAACACTTCTCCGGCAGGAAAAAACATGTCTTGCTACGACGGGATGAAAGAACGTTTTGCCGCCTCCCGGTTCCGTTCGCGTTTCCGGCTGACCCAGGCAGAAAAAGCTTATCTTGCCGAAAAAGGCTGGAAGGTGATCAGGGCGCAAACGGAACGGATCATCCGTGAACGGCTGGCGCCGGCAGTTCCCCCGAACGACGGCAGCCAGACCCCCATGCGGGGTCATCCGGTTTTCAAAGCCCAGCATGCCACCGCGACCTGCTGCCGCGGATGCCTGAACAAATGGCACGGCATCCGGCCCGGCCATGCATTCTCGGAAGACGAACTGTCCTACGTGATGGAAATGATTCTGGGATGGCTGCGCGACCAGGCCGGCGACCTTTCGGCCTTTCCGAGCACACCCGATTTGTTCGAATCGGCGGCCGCAGCCTCCGATATTACTACAGAGTCACCGGCGGGGGAACCGGGCGGAAAATAATAAAGTTCCAGACAGGGAAAAACCCGAGTCTGGAACTTTCAGATCCCCATGAAATCGGAAATCAGTTCAGCGGAACGACTTCGTCCGCCTGCAGGCCTTTGGTTCCATTGGTGACGATGAATTCAACTTCCTGACCTTCCTTGACGGTACGGTAGCCATCCACCTTGATCGAACTGTAATGGAGAAAAATATCTCCGCCGGATTCACGTTCGATGAAACCGTAACCCTTGGAATTGTTGAACCACTTTACCTTGCCTTTTTCTTTCTCGGCCATTTTTGCACCACTTTCTTTCTGGTTTTACTCTCTCAAATGCAGACCTCTGCATTCACAACAACATAAATTATAATCACTTTTTGATTTTTGAAAAGGGGGGCAAGTCAAAAAAACTGAAAAATTTTTACAGCTTATTGAAAAAATCCCCCGAAAATATGTTTTAGGAACAGATTTGATCAGGATCATAATTCAAAAACAGCTGTAATTCTGAGAATAAAAATGTTGGAAAAACACTCGGGAAACTGCAGCAGCCTTTCATTCCCGGGATGGCAGACGGAAAAATCATGTTTTCCATCGTAAAAAACCGGGACATAAAAGTCGGGATTTTCTTTTTATCATGTTGAAAAAAATGAAAATGGATGTATATTATCTTGTTAAAGATAAAAAACAAGGAGCGCAAGAAATGAACGGACAGCTGAATTTGGATGATTTGATCTTGGAAGCGGCACAGCCGGAAAATGATGCGGCGGTAAGCCGTCTTTTGAAAGAAATACAGAACGCCGATCCCAAGCTGCTGAAAGAATCTGCTGCCAGTTTTGAGATTCTCCTCGATACTTGGGATGAATCGATCTACAAGAGCGAAGAAAAAGCCACTGTTTGCCTGGTCCTGGCGGAAAAATCAGTTTTGGATTCCTCTATTTTCCGGATCGCATTGAACAGTGCGATCCGAAAATTTTTACCGCCCTATATCTCCAGCCCCGCGGTAGCGAAAGCGGTCGGGGCACGGGACAATTCGATCAGTGTCAGCGAAGTAGCCCAGCGGATCCGCAAACTGCAGCGCATCAAAACCAACGCATATATATATCAAATGGAATCCCGCATCTGGGGCCGGATCATCAATATCGACCGGGTTTCCGCCCAGATCGCGATCAGCACTTTTGCCACCGGCGGACAGATTTCAATTCCGGTCTCTTCCGCATTGAGCGGATGCTATTTCTTCGAAGCGGGCATGGAAATGACCAATCTCATCACGGCCAAGAAAGGGACGGTGAAATCTTCGAATTATTACCGGGAAAAACTGCATCGGTATGCGCTGGGCGATCTTTCGGAAACCAAAATCCATGATATCTCCCAGCAGCTGCTGGTGCCCGGGGCCATGAGCCAGGAAGCCTTCGATACCTGGTGGGAAGAGAAAGCCCCGGAAACCTCCGCCGCTCCGAAGAAGCGTTCCCTGGGCGATGCCCGCAGCATGCTCGAACTTCAGCTTCTGACGAAAGATATTCCGGCTGAAGAACTTTCTGTAAGTGCCGAAGATGCCGCCAAATTGTCCCGTCTGTTTACCAATATCCGGCCCGGCATGACTCCCAAAGACCTGGAACTGCATGCGACCTGCATGGCGACCCTGGCCGGCGCTGCAGATACGGAAGTACTGTCGTCCATGGTTGGCGGACTTCGCGGCAAACTGCCGTTCTTCCCCCAGGATGTCATGGGAACGATCCCGCTGAAGAATCTGGAAATCTGGGGCCGTCTCCCCGTGCGTCAGCTCGACGGATTCATGAAAGTGGTCTTTCTGCTCTATTCCCCGCTGGAGATCGCCAAACTTTCCATGCATCTGCCGCTGCGCTGCATCACCATAATTTTCGAAAAACTTTCCCTGGACGATATTTCCGCTGCCGTTTTTGCAGCGGATTTCCTGCGTTCTGATGTGATTTTGGCCATTTGGAAAAACAAAAAATATCCGAAAGAACTCCGCAATGTCATCACCATGGCCAATACCTGCCGCGCGCTTTCCGAAGAAGGTCTGCCGAAAGAATGGACCGCCGCCCAGCGCGAACTGAAACGGAATCTGTTCGAAAAACCGGATTTCCAGGAATTTGTGCTGGCAAATGCCGGCAGCAATCTCGCTTTGGTGATCAACCCCATCCAGCGGATGCGCAACATGGCAGCCGGCGAATGTCAGAGTCTGCTGGTGAAACTGGCCCGTCACTCCGCCGAACTGAAAGCTCATATCGAAGGCGGCAAAGGCAAGGAACTGCTTGCCGCTCAGGACATCAGCGAGCCGACCAAACAGAATGAAACGCCGATGACTTCGCTGAAATCCTATAAGGAACTGCAGGACGAACTGGACAATATCATCAAGGTCCAGGTCCCCGAAAACAACAAGGCGATCGAAATCGCCCGCGGATTCGGCGATTTCCGCGAAAACGCCGAATACGATGCAGCCAAGGAACGCCGCCGTTTCCTTCAGCGCCGTCGGTCGGAACTGGAACGGCTCGTTGCCACGGTTCAGCCTATCAACTTCCTGGAATTCAAAGCCGACACCTCCAAGATCTCCATGGGCACTGAAGTCGTGCTCCAGGATGATTCCGGCGCCGAGAAAACCTACAGCATTGTCGGCGCCTGGGACGGCAATCCGGACCAGAACCGGATTTCCTACAAAACGAAGATCGGCGAAACCATTCTCGGCGCCAAGGTCGGAGATTCCCTGACCCTGCCTGACGGAACCAAAGCCACCGTCAAGTCGATCGCTCCTCTGAATGCCGACCTGGCCAAAGAACTCTCTCCGGCAGAGTGAACGGCGTTCCGCTCCAGAGTCCTGTCCGCGACTGGGTCCGGATCGACGGCACAGCTTCCGGTGAGATCCGCCGGGAGCAGTGCGGTGCGTTCCGGAGAGTTTTCTACCGTCATCAGCTGAAAGAGAATGCGAAAGCCCTCGGCGGCCGGCGCATTCTCTTTTTTTCCGATTTGCATATCCGCCCCCAGACCGCCAGAAGCTTTCCCGTCAAAATGCAGTGGAACGGCATGGAGACCATCCGTGATTTTCTGCTGGATACCATCGAAAAATATCAGCCCGATCATCTTTTCTGCGGCGGTGATCTGATGGCTTATGTCTGCTGTTTTTCCGAAAGTGCGGAACTCTTCCGGAGTCTTTCCTGCCCCGGACTGAAAATCGCCGTTTACGGCAACTGGGATCTGATGCGCCCCTGGCTGCCCGCCCGCGAATGGCAGCGGATGATCGAACAGACCGGTCTTCGCCTGCTCGTCAACGAAGCGGCTTATGACGGTCCCATGCGGATCTTCGGTCTGGATGAGATCCGCAAAGGTTCGCCGGAATATTACCCTGGCGACCCGCCCCCCGCTTTCGAATGTGTCCTGGCGCACAATCCGGACACCATACCGCAGGTGCTCTCCGCCGAAATGCTCGGCGGGATCGATCTGATCCTGTGCGGACATACGCACGGCGGACAGATCCGCATTCCGGGATTCGGCGCGGTGATGTGCTCCTCGGTCCACTGGAAAAAATTCGAATACGGCCTGTATCGGAACCGGAAGACCGGGACCCGCCTGCTGGTCACCGCCGGACTGGGCGTCACCTTCATCCGCCAAAGGATCTTCTGTCCCCCGGAAGCAGTGATCATTGATCTGGCTGCTGAATAACGTTCTCTTCCGGCTGTTCGACCGCGTCCCGCCAGCTTCCCGGTGCACCCAGCCGGATGAAGACTGCATCATTCCCCAGGATCACCGAGGGGCCCACGTACCGGCGCAGATAAAGATTCAAGGCGGAGATCGAAGCCGACCACGCCGGCGGATTCAGATCGGGACTGTCCCACGCCGGCAGGTTGTTCCGCATCAGATAGCTCCGCAATGCATAAAGCGACGGGAGCGAAACGGCAGAAAACGGCACGGTGACCAGAAAGCTTTTCCCGAAACGGTTGGTGGTGATCAGCGTCACACCCCGCAGCGCCGGACGGACGAACTGGATGTCCGGCAGCGTGGTCCCGTCTTTCAGCTGCAGATCCAGCGCGGAAATTCCGAACAGTCCGCATCCGGCCAGCAGCAGAGTCAGTAGTTCCTTTTTCATTTTCCCCCCTTGTTTGATGAAAAAGTTTCGGTTTTTATGCGGAAACCGGGTCTCAGATATCGCCGGCACTCTTCGGCGACCAGAGACTGGTGATATCTTTCGCATGGACCCAGCCCTCGGCGCTGCCGGACCGGATCCGGACCCAGTCCATCCGCCGTTCCACTACGGTGACCTCTTCGCCGGAGCGCAGGTTCATCTCCGTTTTTCCCGCCTGATCGGACGGCAGAGAACGGACCTGGACGGTCTTGGCGGTCACCACCGCGAAATCCGGGTTGTAACTGGTCCGCTGCTGCATCAGATAAGCGATACCCGGCACCGCGATCAGCAGGATCCCGCCAATCAGCAGGATGCGGAAAGTCCTTCCGTATCCGATCAGCAAAGCAGTTCCCGCGGCAAAAAAGAGCAGGGACACGCCGCAGCACACCAGGAACAGCCACTCATCCGGCCGCAGGGAGTCGCGCAGATACGGCAGAATGTCCGACGGCGATTCCACTTTGTATTTCTCCGGCAGCATCAGTTTCCGGCGGGTCAGATTCAGATTTTCCAGAATATCCGGATCGCGCGGCGAAAGCCTGGAGGCGCGTTCGAAACAGACCATCGCCTGCGGAAAATATCCTTGCTGGAACAGACAGTTGCCAATGTTGTAGAGCAGATTCGCGGAAGGTTCCGCCGGATTCAGACGGCTCCGGTAATATTTTTCCGCTTCGGCAAATTTGCCGGTGTCATACGCATTCATGGCCTGGTCCCCATGGGTGACCTTTTCCGCGGCAAACAGCGAACCGGAAAGACAGACCAGCAGCACCACCGCGGCTTTCCGGAGCGCTTTCAGCAGGGCATCCCGGAATTCCGGCGTGAATTTCGATTTCATGGACGGCATCCAGGCCGCCTGGGAGATCTCTTCCA
>SUWI01000168.1 GCA_015061565.1 Lentisphaerota bacterium | reverse complement strand
TGACGGTCAGCGACCACTCATATGGGGAATCATCCGTTGCGGCGGCCCAGGAGAGGTCGAAATCGTTGCCGTGCTGTGTCGCGGCCAACTTCCCGGCGACAACGGGCGCCATGGTGTCGTCCACGTCGAAATACACGGAGGCACTTTCGAGGCTCTTGCCCTTGGAGTCCACCGCGTATACGATGCCGAATTTGTCGCCGCTGGTCATCTTGGAAAGTGTGAAATCCAAATTGCCGTTGTCCGTGACCTTCTTCGCGGCGACCGTCCAACTCTGTCCGTCGACGACGAGGGTATAGGACGCCGCCGTTCCGGAAAAAGCGTCGTAAATGCCATGAAGCGTCAACGTGCCGCCCTTAGTGTCCTTGATGGGATCGCTGACATTCGGATAGCTCAGTCCGAGCGCTTCGTAGTGATCCAGGTCTGCAAAAATGAAACTGTCGATTTTTATGACCGCCATAAAAACATCCTCCTTTAGATTTTACAGTTGATAACCTTTGAAAATAAAATCAGCTTATTTTATATCGTCCTTTTTGAAAAGTCAAGTCCTGAATTTTACAAAAAAGTATTTTTTTACAAAAAAACACAACTATCCCATAAAAAAATGGGATTTTGACAAAAAAGAGAACCCCTGCTGCCTTTTCCTCTGCAAAAAGGCAAAGAGAAAAACATGAACACTCAGGAAGATAATTGGGAATGATATTTATGATCAAATCAACCGAGGTTGACTGGCGCTCCGCCATTGCCCTTTCGCAGGTCTCCGTCTTCTATGATCCTGACCATTCTGGAGAGCTTTTCTTTGGTAAGAGGCTTCAGGATGACGGCGTCGAAATGCGACATGTCGAAATTGCCGTTGGTCTCGACATCGGCAGTCTGAGCGATGATCGGAATATGGGCGAACCGGGGATCCTTCTTCACCGCGGCGGAAAATTCGGAGCCGTTCATCTCCGGCATCCAGATATCGGAGAGGATCAGGTCGACAGGCTGCTTTTCGAGGAGTTCCAGCGCGGCCCGGCCGGACTCGGCCGTGAAGACATTTTCGAATCCGATCTTGTCGAAAAGCGCCTTGGCGACGCGGCGGTTCAACTGCACGTCGTCGGCGACGAGGATGCGGGTCTTCTTCAATTCGAGGGCAGGGGCCGCTGCTTCCGGTCCGGACTTGTCCCCCTGGACCGGCCGGACGGTCTTGGCCCGGCAGCGCACGGCGTTGAGTGTCACGGCGAAGGTGCTTCCCTCTCCGATTTGGCTGGTGCAGGTCAGCTCGCCGTTCATGCACACGGCCAGCCGTTTGGAGATGGAAAGTCCGAGACCGGTGCCGTTGTTCACGGCATTGGTGCCGCGCAGTCCGGAAAGCTGGACGAACGGTTCCATGAGCTTCTTCTGGTTTTCCTCGGAAATGCCGATGCCGGTGTCGGAGACGGCGCAGCGGAGCGTTCCGGTGTCGGCGGATCCGGGATCGGGAGTAAAGGAGACCTGGAGCGTGATGGTCCCGTCCTTCGTGAACTTGACGGCGTTGCCGAGCAGATTGATCAGGATCTGGCGGGTGCGGATGTTGTCGATCTCGAGTTCGGGGAGGTCTTCCGGAACCTCGGAGACGAGCCGGTTTCCGTTTTCGCGGGCGCGGAAGGTGAAAATGAGCATGACCTCGCGGCAGAGGACGTTGAAATCGGTGAACTCGGTGATGATCTTCATCTGGTTCGCCTCGAGCTTGGAAAGGTCGAGGACGTCGTTGATGAGCATGAGCAATGCGTTTGCCGAGCTGAAAATGGCGCTGAGGTATTCCTCTTGCTGGTTTTTGGAAACGCCGCCTTCGCGGAGGAGTTCGGCGAATCCGATGACGGAATTGAGCGGCGTGCGGATCTCGTGGCTGACGCTGGCGATGAAGAAGCTCTTCGCCTTGTCGGCCGCCTGCGCCTGGGCCAGCGCATCCATGATGAGAGTCTGCGCATGTTTTCTGGCGATGATGACTTCGATGATACGGGTCGTGGCGCGCAGCAGCGAAACGTCGGTATCCGAGAAGGTATGGTCGATGCCCTCGAAGTTGAATGCGACAGTCCCCGCCACTTTGCCGTCGTTGACGATGTTCGAGAGGAAGATCGCCCTGAGGTCGAGCGCGAGGGCCGCCCGCTGCCAGTCCCCGTTGGTGTTCTTCCAGTCGAAGGATCTGATGTCGCTGCAGATGAACGTACGCTGGTCGTCCGTTCCCTCGAGGACGCCGCGGACGCGGGGAAGCGAACGGTCCAGCATCCGGAAGGAGGCGTGCGCATGGGTCGGTTCGACATATTCGCCGATACAGTGCGCCTCGGTGCCTTCCTCCTCATGCCGGATCAGGCAGCCGCGGCTGGCGCCGAGGATCTTGCAGACGGTTTCCAGCGTGCGCCGGATGCACAGATCGAAATCATCCTCGCCGATGATATCCTCGAGCAGGCTGTTGATGACTCTCCGGTTCTGCGAGAGCCGGTGCATGTCCGTAACGTCGTTGGCCGCCGCCAGCAGCAGACGGTGTCCGCGGGCATCCTTGAACACCCGCATGATGGTCTTGATGTAACGGGGATTGCCGCTGCCGTCCGGAAGCTCGCCTTCGATTTCCGTGAGGCCGTCCGTTCCGGTCGAGGGGATATTGATCTGGTCGGCAAAACCGAGGGTTGCGCTGTCGTGGAAGAGTTCGCGGTCCGTCTTGCCGACGATCTCGTTGGGCGAGAATTTGAAGACCTGAGCGAACGCCTTGTTGCACAAAAGATACCTGAAATCGTCATCGATATCCTTCACCGTGAACATGATGGGGATCGAGTTGATGGCGGTGTCCCACAGCGCCTGGGTGTCTTTCAGCTTCAGCATGCTCACCACGAGTTCGGTCACATCCTGCACAATGCCGGTCACCGCATTCGGGTAACGCTTGTCGAGCGTGAGTTTCATGCGGTAGTAGCGGAGGTTGTCGGCAGAAAAACCGACCCGGAACGAGAACTGCACCGTCCCGATTGCATCGTTCTTTTTCTCGAACAGGGCACGCATGTTCTGTTTGAAGACCGGAATGTCTTCCGGGTAGACCCACTGCTCCTCGAGGAGCGCCTGTCCGTTCTCATCCACGGGCCACAGTTCGCAAAGCAGATTGGAACCGGTGCGGATGCGCGTGTCGAAATTGTAATGGAACGAGGCCAGACGGGCCAGCCCGGACGCGTCTTCGAGGTCGGTCAGGGCAGTCGTTTTTTCGTTGTTGGCGGACTGTGCCATCTGCAAGGCGGATTCGAGTTCCGTCTGCTTCTTTTCGAGTTCCGCCCGCAGTTCGGACTCCTGGCGCCGCTGTTTTTCGATGGTTGCGGAATGTTCCTTCAGTTTCCGGTTGCTGAACCAATAGACGATCAGGGCCGCGATCAGTGCGACGATGACAGCCACGGCGAAAAGCACCGGCAGGATATGCTCCTGAAGGAAATCCATGATGGATAAGGTATAGATCCGTCCGATGTAGGAATACGACGCCTTGTTGATGAAATCGGGGTCGAGGAGCGTCAGGCCCCGGTTCATCAGCAGCATCAGCCCGATGTTGTGTTCCGCAAACGCCATATGGACCTGAAAATCCTTTTTGGCCCGGACGGTCCGGAGCGGATGGTATTTGCCGGGCTTCAGCAGCGCTTCGGAACGGTAACTGTTGAGGAAGGTCCCGTCCAGCTTCCCGTCAAGCACATCGTCGAGACATTCCCGGATATTGTCATAAAACACGATTTCCATGCCCGGATAAAAATCCCGGCAGTAATAAAACTGCATCAGGTTGTTCCGGTTGACCCCGATGCGTTTGATCCTGCCCGCGCCATGCTCAGCCAGATAGGCCAGGTTGCTCGTGGCCGCCGTCAGGCTTTTGCCGGCAATGAGCCGGTAATCGTGCTTGACCGAATTGCTGATGTAGGCCGGGATCATCAGATCGACTTGCCCCGTTTCTACCGCCTTGTAGCCCTCTTTCTGATCGTCATAACAGATGAATTCGACTTTCAGTTTGTTTTCCAGCTTCAGCGCCCGGATGATCTCCTGGATCGTTTCGATCCCCGCTCCGATCGGATTCCCTTTTTCATCCTTCGAGGAAAAGGGCAGATATTTGTTTAAATATCCGACGCGCAAAACCTTGTGGTCCGCGATCCATTTCTTTTCCTCGGCCGTCAGGTTGCGGCTCAGCGCCGTGTCGGAAAAATACCGCTCCTGTAGACGCGAGAAATAAAAAAGATCGTTGCTCAGAATTTTTTCCGTCGCGGCATTGATGTCGCTGATCAGATCGGGCCGCCGGTGCGATGCGACCAGATAATAGGCGGACGATCCCACTTTTTCGATCGCCGAAAGCTTGCGTTTCGCCACCATGCTGAGTTCCAGGTCGAGGTCGATCTTCCCCGCATACAGGTCGGCCTCCTTCTTCGGGATCTCTTCATATTCCACAATTTTGAGCTGCACATTCCTCTTCCTGCACCATTGTTTCAGAAGTTCGGTCAGGACTGTCCCGCTCGTGACGCCGGCTTTTTTTCCGTTCATCGACGAATAATCGCCGGGCGTGATCGACGTGTTCTCCGCCGAAGCATAGAGATAGTAGTATTCATACCCCATCGGTTCATCCGGAAACAGAAACTTTTTTGCCCGTTCCTCGGTGTAACTGATGTCGTAGGCAAGGTCGACTTCGCCCGAAAGAAGTTTTCTCACGCACTCGGAAAAACTGTCGCATGGCACATATTTGACCTGCCAGCCCGAGTAGATCCCAATGGTCTGAATATAATCGAAAACATAACCGGACACGGGGGTGTTTTTTTCGTCCACGATCATCTGCCGGTTGAATTCCATATAGGCGACCCGAACGACCTTCAGTTCATTTTTTTCGCCGCCGAAAAGGATCCCCGGCAAAAGCAGCAGCGCCGCGCAGACGAGCAGGACCGGCCGGAAAAACACCTTCACGGATGATTCCCGGCGATGTCTTGTCGATTGCAGCAGTCCTTTCCCGGACAGAAAACCCCAAATCTTCTTCATACCGATCCTGTCAGAACAGATTTTACACAAAAATATCCTATAATATACATTTAAAACAGTTATTTTTTAATGAAGAAATCCGTAAATGCCGAAAAATTACATATTCCGAATCGAAAAAAACTGATCGACAGATGAGAAAAAGGAGTCATGGATCGGTATCCGTCGGACATTTTTTCGGAACCCGGCGGACAATTTCTCCGGAAAGCAGCTGCAAGCATTTGCAGCAAATGAAAAACGCATTACATCACTGCGCCATTGTCCTAAGACAAGGGACAATCGGTGCAAAATTCCCGGCGGCCGCATTTGCCGCACCAGGCGCCGCGCCAGACCGAATCGAATTGTTCTTCGAGCGGTCCGACCAGGGCGGGATCATCGGTCAGAATGCCGTTTTCGAAATTCCGGCGGTTTTCGTTTTTCGCGCCCATGCCCGCGCCGGTCAGGTTGGCGCTCCCGAAATACGCCCGTTTCCCGTCCGCAATGATGCATTTGAAATGGACGCGCGGACACAAAACCCGTTCGATCCCGGTCCATAAGCCGGGAAAGCGGTCGAAGTCCTGCCTGAACGCCGGGCCGGGCTCCTTGGCATGGATCAGCCGGATCGCCACGCCGCGTTGCAGAAGTTCCGCCAGGACTTGAAGAAACGGGACCATCTGTTTTGCCAGTCCCGGTTTTTCCACATACATATCCTTGATATCCGCCGTGGCGATCCACAGCCGTTTCCGTGCCGACGGCACCACTTTGAGGACAGCTTCCTCATAAATTTCACGATTGACGATAAAACGAGTTTCCGGCATCGGTCCAATTCCCTTGTCATTCATCCCGCCGATATATATTTCAACATGATTTCCCGAACCAGCGGATTAGGGATAATATGTCGGTCGTTTCGGCAAAAGTCAAGTTCATTTTCAGCAAAAAAAGGAATGTCTTTCAAGATTGTCCGCCCTGTCCGGCAGTTCAGACTAATCGGACAGGGGTGATCAGATCAAGTGAAAACCGACATTTACTGCCGGATATCAGCTCAGTGGCCCGTTGCCAGAATGATCTGCTTGCCGCAGGCGCACTGTTTCGCAGCAAAGATCACTGAATAGCCGCTGCCCATGTGCTTCAGGGACCGGTTGGATGCATCAGATATGGTTCATGATGCTGCAGCTGGTATGCAAGGCGGTCAGTAAGGATTCTATTTCCGTTACGGTTTTCTCCATTGTTGGCAACTCGCTGCTGAAATCAGAACCCGATGTGTTTCTTTTCAGTTGAGGGCTGCAGATCGTGCTTGCTTTCGCTTTCACGGCGGAGCGCCTCGATGCGGTTCTCATTGGAAATACTTCCGCCGAGGTAGAAGAGGCTCTGCCGGACCGTGCGGAAGTCGCCCGGAGCCAGACGCGGGACGGAGGCGAGTTGCCGCGCCTCTTCGTCCGAGAGTTTCGACTGGAACATGCGTTCGAAGAAGAGCCGCTTGCCGACTTCATCGAGATAATCGAACTCGAGTTTGAAGGTGAAACGGCGCATCACCGCGGGGTCCAGATTGGCGGAAAAGTTGGTCGCACCGATCATGATGCCGTTGAAGTTCTCCATCCGGTAGAGCAGTTCGTTGACCTGGGTCACCTCCCAGCTGCGCTGGGCGCGCTCGCGGCTCTGGAGCATGCCGTCGATCTCGTCCAGGAACAGGATCGCATGTTCCTGTTCCGCTTCCTCGAACGCCTGACGGATCTGCTGTTCTGTTCCGCCTACATACATATTCAGCAGATTGCTGCCCATCTTGACGATGACTTTGGTATTCAGCACAGCTCCGAGATACTTGACGAATTCCGTTTTCCCGGTGCCCGGCGCACCGGAAAGCAGCAGATTCATTCTGGGACGGTCGATTTCAGCGGGATCTCCGGCCTGGTAATTACGGATGGCTTCCACGATCTGCGTCAGCGGGATGGTGCCCTTGACATTTACGCCTTCGAGCGAATAATCTCTCGCCGGGAGCATTTTATTGTGCTGGGCGGAAAGCCCGAGGAGTTCGCAATGCGGCTTCATCAGCCTGTCCACAAGGCTTTCCACCTCGCCGGACGCCGGTTTGAGCTTCGCGACATTCTGCAGGACCATCGTGATCCCGCCGGCACTGACCGGATAGACCGAAGCAAATTTCACCTGCATCGCTTCACTGACAAGCGGTTCCAGCTGCATTTTCGCAACGTTGTTGTGCCAGATCATTTTACGCTGGGAATCGGTAAGCGGATCGAAACGGATGGAATAGTCGAACCGGCGCCGGCTGGATTCGTCCAGCGCATCGGCCGGGGTATTGGTGATCCAGATCGTCGGGACCTTGATTGCGTCCAGCACGCTGTTCAGACGGCCTTTGTCGCCGACGGGAAGGTTTCCGCCGAACATCAGTGAGAAGAAACCCGCGCATCCGCCGCGCAGCATTTCATCCGATTCGTCGATCACGATCAGGCTGTGTTCCGGATCGACCCGTTCGGCGCAGACTTCCAGAGCGGTAAAACGGAACTCCGTATCTCTGTGCGAATCGTTGTCATGGTCAGTCTGGCGGATCATGTAGCAGGTCCGATGCAGACGCTCCGCCAGTGTTTTTGCAAAACTGGTTTTCCCCGTCCCGGGGGCGCCGTAAAGAAGGATATTGGCGGAGTTGGTGCCGTCGCAGCAGGAGATGATCCGTTCGATCAGTTCACCATGCTTTTCCGCCAGGGTGCCGTAGAACGCCCACGGCAGGGTCTCTTCTTTACATATTGTATAAAACATACTCGTCAGCGGTTCACGGGAGAAGCCGTTCAGAAAACGAAGCAGGCCGCCGTTGAAATCCAGGTCGTTGTCGACGCAGCGGTAACGGCGCAGCCGGCTTTTCTGATCCAGGATCTCCATCACATCGGAAAGTTCGCAGTCCAGGGATTTTGCCGCGAACACCGCCTTGTCGTTTTCATCCGAATGACGGTTGTGTCCGTCGGCAATGCAGAGCAGATCGCTTCGGATAAAAGCGAAAACCAGCAGCGTGTTGGTCTCCAGATCATTCAGCTTCATCGTGTTCTGGATTTCGGACACTTTTTGGGCAAAGATCTCATCGGCATAATTTTCGGCCGGATTTTTCCGGAGTTCTTCTTCAACCACTTCGGAAAGCATGGTCCGCAGTTTCGGGCGGGCAAAATCGCAGTTCCAGATCTCGCGAATGATTTCTTTGGGTTCATCGGTGAAATCCAGGCAGTCTCCGCGGCTGGGCATCCGCTCCATCCTTTCGATCATCTCCGGGGAGAAGGTTTTTTTGACCTGCTCGATCCACTGCGCATGGGTCAGCAGTCCGGCTGCCAGCTCGAAGGTATCGTTGTCATTGACCGAACCATCGTGATTTTTGATGAAGTTGCGGAAAAATTCCAGCGCTTTGGATTCACGCCAATGGGTTTTCTGTTCGGTGTAGGGTCTTCTCATCATTACCTCCTTTTTACTTATTTTTTCGATTGTGTTCATTCTTCCCAGCAAATCCCGTGCCATATTCTATTACGAATGCGATTCGGCCTTTTTTTTAATTCTTCATCGTTTTTTTTGAAAATTTTTGCTGATTGACAGAAAAAATCTTAAGCTGAGCCGTTTTCATTCATAGAGAAACACTCGCCGAAGCATTTGAAAAAGAAAAGGAGAAAATCATGAAACTGTTCATTTATGTATGGTATGCAATTTGGCTTCTTGCTGTCTTGTTTGCTTTAATTCGCGGATTTGCTTTCGTTTTTATGGTTATGGCTGAAACATCCCTTGGAATAGGGATTCTCGTTTTTCTCGTTCATATGTTTTTTGTTTTGCCGGCAATAGCAACGGTGATTCTTGTATTAAAAAGTTAAATTCGGATGCATCTTTTTTCATGTCCGAAAGGTTTCCGGTCATCCGCGCAAAACCGGCATTCTTCTATTCAGAAAATGACCTATCTGAAGGCATTCGTTTTTTTGCGGGCTAAGGAAAAATCCCCGGATGCAAAAATGAATGAAATACTGCAGCAGAAACTGTATGATGCCGGCCGGGAACTTTATAAATTGCGTTTCCTGCCGTGCCCCGAGGAGTGTCTCATGGGGTGGGGAATACACGACCGCCTCCCGCAAATCTCTACCGAAAGGGAGGGTGCGCAGTGATTCGTTATCATTCAGCCGCAAAAGACGCGGAAACAAAAAATCCGGTCATAAAGGACCGGAGAAGAGAGAACCAAAAAAATGGTCGGGGTTGTTTTTATTGTTCAGAAAAAGTCTCCAGCCTCGAAAAAGTTAGAAACTACCGCAAATTGCTGATCCCACTCCGTTGTTCGGAAATCATCTCAAAATGACCGCCAAAGGCGACAGAGAATTTTTTTGAGGCAAGCGTCAGGTCGGAAGATTTCAGACAAACCGAAAACGGTGCTTTTTTAGCACGGGAATGGCGACCTGACATGTTCGGTGGCTGTGGTCAGGCGGAGCTTTCCGTAGACAGCTTGTTTTTCAAATTTATATGTGGCATGCATCTTGTCCCCGAAACAAAAATGCCACCACTCCAATGGATGGCCAACGCCATTGGAAAGGATTATGCTTACGTTGCAAGGGTTCTGCGCCTGACGCTGCTTGCGCCGGAAATCGTCCATGCCGTCCTGACGGGAACATTGCCCGAAGGAATCGGTGTGGAGAATCTGCGGCAGTCCCTGCCGATATTGTGGTCGGAGCAGAAGAAACTGCTGAACATGGAATGATGCCCTTACGCTGGCGGTCGGAGCGATCCGGCCGCCTTTTGCGTTTTAGAGAGGAGTTTCAAAAAATATCTGTTGCGACCTTCAAATCAATGAAAAATCTCGTTCAGCCATTTGACGACCTCATCCGGCGAGGCCTTCGATGCGGTGCCGCGGCCGAGGGCGCGTTCGACGACATTGCTGCCTTTCAACGTCAGGCCCGGTAGAACCTTCGACTTCGGCACGGCTTTGGCGACGTCGTCGAAGAGATGCCCGGCCCCGCCTCCGCCGTGCGTGCAGAACGGGATCACCGTTTTCCCGGAAAGGTCGTTCTGACTGAAAAAAGTCCCCAGCGGCGGGGCGAACGTCCCGTACCAGACCGGACTGCCGACGAAAACGATGTCATAATCGGCAGCGTTTTTGCCGAGCGGCAGGATCTCCGGCTTGATGTCGTTGTCCAGATGTGCCTTGGACTCCTTCAGCACTTTGCGGTAACTGCCGCTGTAGGGAGTGACCATTTTGACGGCGCAGAGATCGCCGCCGACCTGCTGCTGTATCCATTTCGCCGTCGTCATGGTGTTCTGATTGGCGGACTCGGAGTAACACACTATCAGGATCTTACCCTCCGGCTTCCGGGTCAATGCCGCTGGCTGGGAGTTTGAGCATCCGCAAAGGACTCCCAGCAGCGAAGCCATGACGGTCGTAAATACCGTTCTTTTCATTTTCGCTCCGTCAAATGCTTTTTCCCAGTTTCCGCGCTTCATCGAGCGCCGCATGCCCCTTGATGTCGCCGAGACGCAGCACTCCGCCCGCGATGATGCTGCCGCAGTCCTGCCAGCCGAGGAAATTCAGCAGGGAATGGTAATAATCCAGCACGGGAGCATTGTTTTCCGCCGAGTTGCCCTCCGAGGCCATGAGGAGAACCACGTTCTGCTTCGGAGTCGCCCACTTCGGGTCGGATTCGGTAACGGCGAAAAGCCGGTCGATGGCGCATTTCAGCTGTCCGCTGATCCCCCAGTAATACATCGGCGACGCCAGCACCAGCAGGTCGCAGCTTTTGTATTCGGGATAGACCTTCTCCATGTCGTCCTTCTGCACGCACGGGGAATCGGGATTTTTGCCGCCGCAGAGACATCCCTTGCAGCCGTGGATGTTCATGCGGTCGAGGTCGAACCGGATCACGGTGTGTCCGTTTTCTTCCGCTCCTGCGGTGAATTCCCTGATCAGTTCCGCCGTGTTTCCGTTCAGTCTCGGGCTGCCGTTCATAATGACGATTTTCTTTGCCATGATATCTCCTTTGGTTTTGAGGTTCTGCACTTAATATACAGCGGGGATCCTTTTTTGTCAAGAATGCACTTTTTTGTATCATAATATCAATAATGTCATATAGTTTCATAAAAGTTACTATTGTTTTTATATTCAGTATTTGCATTTTAAGGCAAATGGTGATATATTTTTTTCAATCACAAAAAAATGAAATTTTATATCGGAGGCGGCATGGACAGGAAGAAAGCGCAGGAATGGCATTGCTCCGTGGAGGCGGCGATCGCGGTCGTCGGCGGGAAATACAAGGCGATTATCGTCTGGCA
The DNA here is from genome assembly GCA_015061565.1 of Lentisphaerota bacterium. Classification (GTDB taxonomy): domain Bacteria; phylum Verrucomicrobiota; class Lentisphaeria; order Victivallales; family UBA1829; genus SIG94. Next base: position 324 of record SUWI01000168.1, on the reverse strand, counting down.
CTTGGACCACTCCGGAACGATGCGCTATAATGAGATACAAAAAGCGGTCCCGCAGGCAACGGCGAAAATGCTCAGCCAGCAGCTGCGGGAGCTGGAAGCGGACGGCATCATCCACCGGAAACTCTATCCGGTCGTGCCGCCCAAGACGGAATATCGACTGACGGAGCTTGGAAAGACGCTGGTTCCCATCGTCCTCGCCATGAGCGACTGGGGACACGAATATTTCAAGTATCTCGGTCTGCCCGACCCGTGTCCTGAAGATTGACTGTAAAACCATTTTCGTCAGCGTCGCATTGCGGAATGACGACCTTCCCCGGCGGTAGG
>SUWI01000167.1 GCA_015061565.1 Lentisphaerota bacterium | reverse complement strand
GAAGCGTTCGAGAAAATCGTATACGGCGTAAAGACGACTCCCGGTATTCCGACGGCACCTTTTACGCCGTATACGATTTTCTCGAACGCTTCGTCGGCGTCCGTTTCTACTTCCCCGGCGACGTGGGGACGATCGTTCCAAAGCTGAAGAAGTGGAGTGTGCCCGGCATCGACCTGGCCGACCGTCCCGATATGCAGACAAGAACCATGTTTTCTGCGGATCCCTTCGTCAACAATTTTCAAGGAGGCGGCCCCGTCCGCTGGTATGACGCGACTCCCGGGAAGAGCGGCAGCCTGGTCGCCCAGCGCAGGAACAGGATCCAGGTGCGTTCTCCCTTCCAGTCCTGTCACGGTCTGGCCCATCTGGCCTTGAGAGAACGTTTCGCCAAGACCCATCCCGAGTATTTCGCCTTGAGCCGGCAGAATGTTCGGATAACCGGGGATCCCAACGGTGCCATCCATAAGAAATACGGCCACATCTGCTACAGCTCCGAGGGACTGAAGAAAGAACTGGTCCTCGACGCGAAAGCGATTCAGACGGGAAAGGATGGAAGCACTCGTGGAGCTTTCCGCAATGGCAAGCCGGCCTGGCCCAACTGGGATCAGACCTACGGATTCTTCAACGTCATGCCCAATGATTCGGCCTACTGGTGTCAGTGCACCAAGTGCGGACCCGCCTTCGCCGGTCTGACGGGGAACAAGATCTCTTCACAGGCAGCAAGCGACCTTACGTGGACCTTTATGACCGACATCGCCCGAAAGCTCACGGAGGACAAGGTTCCCGGTTACGTGCTCACCATGGCCTATGCACACTACAGGGAGGTTCCCAACGTGGAGATTCCCGACAACATGCTGGTCATGGTAGCGCAGTCTGGGCCCTGGGCGGAGTTTACTCCCGGCAAGATTACTCAGCAAAAACGTCTTAAGGCGTGGCGCAAGAAACTCGGCGCCCGGCCCTATATCTGGAACTACGCCACCAAGTTTTCCGCCAAGATCCCCCTGGTTCCCAACTGGACTCCCCGGGCCATCGGGCGTTACTACGGGGAAGTGGGGGACGACATTTTCGGAGCCTTCCTTGAAGCTGAGACGGATTACTGGATCTTCGGCTACATGAATTACTACCTCTTCGGCCGGCTGATGTGGGACAAAAAGGCTGATGCCGAAGCGATCCTGGCCGAACACTATAAGCTGATGTACGGAGCGGCAGCGCCCGAGATGACCGCCTTCTTCGACCTCCTTGAAGATATCTGGATGCATCACATTGTAGGCAGGGTGACGGACTCCCCCGAAGGACCCGTTTCCATCCGGCCTTCGGAGTATGAGGTATGGAACGAAATCTACTCCCCCGCCATACGGGCTAAACTGGACGGACTGCTCCGGAAGGCCGCTGCAAAATGCGCGAACGAGCCCGATTCGCTCAAGCGCATTGCCTTCATGCGCCGGGAGTTCTATGATCGGCTCAGGGTTGGGGCCGAACTCCACGCCAAAAGCGCCGCCGAGGTGGAAGAGTGGAAAGGTTACATGCCGGCCCTCAAAGCCGGAGAGAAGCTCCTTATCGACGGCAGGGACGAGGAAAGCGCGTGGAAGCATGCTCCAGCTTATTTCCTGCTGCCCAATTCAACCGTTAAATCCGAGGCCATATCGGTCAGGACCAGCTTCAAGGCATTGCGAGACGATTCGAATTTCTACTTCTTTGTGGAGTGCGAGGAGCCGGAGACCGCCGGGATGACAGCCATCAAACGGAAGCCCGACGAGTTCGAGCTCTGTGAAGATAACACGGTGGAGATCTTCCTGAATCCATCCGGCGACCGGGTGACCGGTTATCAGTTGCTCTTCAACTCGGCGGGGTGTCTTGCCGACAACACCTTCAAGCTCAAGGCCATGAACTGGAAGTGGAATTCCAATGCAGAATACAAGGTTTCCGTTACCCCGGGAAAAAAGTGGTGTCTCGAGGTCCGGATTCCCCGGAAGAGCATGGAAAAGTGTTCGAAGAGACTCATCGCCAACGTGATGCGTTCCCGCGTCATTGCGGGGAAGCGTTTCCCCTTCAACACGTGGAGCCCCAAAGTCGGCGAGAGCACCACCACCCAGTATATCGAGGGCTACGGCACGCTCGAATTCGAACCGCCGACACAGACTTCCGTCTTGCCCGGAGGCGACTTCACCGAGCCCATCTGGAATAAACGTTTTCTCGGAAAGCACAAACCGTTCCGCTGGTTCAGCGAACGTCCCCTGGTCAAGGATACGAAGATCTTCCGCACAGGCGGCTCTTCGATCCGGTTGGACAGCGGCGCCTCCTATGGATTGGCCTTCTGGGACCTCCGGGGTTTTGTGAAGCCAGGCACCCGCTACCGGCTCTCCTTCTTCATCAAGACGCAGAATATCCAGAGTCTCAGGAATGGTGGCGTTTATGTCCTTATTAAATGCGGCATTGAGCCCCCGAAGACCCTCCTGTTTCCGCCCGGCATCCGCAGGTTCTTCGGCACCATGCCATGGACCCGCCAGAGTTTCGATTTCACCACGCCGGAGGAGTTCGGCCGGGACGGTCGGCCTGAACTTTCTTTTTACCTGATCAGTCGGGTTAACGACAAGAAGGGGATCGCCTGGGTGGATCAGGTGGAACTGCATGAACTCCCGAAAAAATGACGACACCCGAAGATGTGTCATCTGTTCCCATGCCGAGGTCCGGAGATTCTGTATGAAATTCATAAATACCGCAAAAAACAACGAAAACCGGAGGTGGATGAAATAGAGGATAGCAATGTTCGAAAACGCGATTTTGAAAAAGGAATTTTTCCAGTGAATGCACACCGGATGCGAGGGAACGCCTCACTGTAAATCTTCCAGGACAAAACTAATCAAAAAAGAGGAGTTGAAAATGGTTCGGTTCGAATTCAAACATCAAAAGGCAGCAGGCAAGTTCACCCTTATAGAACTCCTGATCGTTATAGCGATCATCGCGATTCTGGCGGGAATGCTGCTGCCGGCGCTCAACAAGGCACGGGAAAAAGCTCGCGGCATCAGCTGTCTCAGCAATGAGAAACAGATCGGGCTGGGAGTGGCCATGTATATGGAAGACCAGCAGGGATATTATCCTCCGATCGCACATTATTATTACAACTGGTCAAGCAATTCATATCTTTATCTGAGGGCGTGGGGGTGGCTGATCGGTCCTGCCGGTCTGAAATATATTCAAAGCAATAAAACCTATCAATGTGTTGCGGCGATAGCAGTGGCCACCGCCGTTTTTACCAACGGAAAAACGGATTGTGTCCATGCACCGACCGATCAGTATGCACATGGATGTATTGTTTACGGGATCAATGCCAGGACCAGCGGTATGGTGATGTATTCCGGAGCACCTTCGGATCCCGGTCCCTATAATCTGCGGAAAAACAGTTCACTGAAAAATGCGGGAAGCAAAATTCTCGTGGCGGAGACTTTCCTGAAAGACAGCGGGGACTTCCGGGGTTATTCCTATCTGATGGAGACAACCGTAACGGTTGAAGGTGTTGTCGTGCAGAAAGCGCTGAGTGCGCCGCACGGGAACGATCCCAGAAAGAAATCCTTGAAAGGAACGACAAACGTCCTTTGGTGCGATGGGCACGTGTCCCCGGAGCAGAAACTGGCCCAGAGAACCTGGGCTGCCGGTTTTTCTCCGTTTTTCAATTTGTCCAAATGACGCGGGTACCCGAGGCAGACGAATATGAAGCCTGTAAAGTTAAAGTTTGTGTCCGGGCTTTTTGCCCTGAGCACGGTTTGGCTCCTGGCTGGAATGGCGGCGGAGAAAGACTACCTGTTGCTGTTCCATGCAGGATATGACAGTTATTCTGCCCACGCCGATTTTGCTGCGGGACGGAAAGAATGCCGCGGCATTGCACCCGATCTGCAACTGAGGATGCACCATGGCATTGCCGGCAAAGGCAATGCGCTGTGTCTGAACAACAAGGAATGCTGCCTTTGGAAGTTTATCAATCCTCCTTCTATCCGGCAGCCAGGGGCTGCTGCGTTATGATGATGACTATTTTCGAAGCGGTGCACTGGAAATTCCCGAAAGAAATGCCGAAAAAGCTGAACGATGAACCCCATACGCTTTCCTTCCTGACGCCGTGTCTGCTTCATGATATTGCAATTACGGCATTGTATCTCCACCGTCCAACCGTTGGCCGATGGTGGGAAATCAAGAAAAAAGTTCGGCTTTCCGAGGCAGTATTTCATGGTTACTGGTTCAATCAATCCATAAAAACGACTTCGCCCGTTCTCGTTTCATGGTATTCATGGAAAAACAACTCTCCATATCGAAATATGCTGGTCGCAGGAAACGTGACGCGCAAGGAACAAAAAGCCGGTATCAAACTGACCAAATTGCCGTTCCCGGCCGCGAAATACAGTTTCTATGATTTATGGAACAAGCAGGCTATGACCTTGAATGATGTCAAAGAACTGTCGGTCAAACCTAATAATTTCCGTTTGATTGGCATAAGGGAAGGACCGTGATCGGATCAGCATGGCACTGAATTGATTTGTACAGATCCAGATCGGTTGCGGGAAGGTCATCTTGTTGGTGGAATCTGAAAAATTAAATTCGGCATTTCCGGCCGTGATAACTTGAAAAAATGCATTGGAGAGGTAGATTATTCATTGAATAATGATCCGAATTCGAGAACGAGGAGACTTAGCATAATGGATTTCGAACATGAAATTGACCGGTTCCGCCCGATCCCGTTTTATTTTCTTGACACGACCGATCCCGCCGATTATACCCCTGATGCAGTCTGCAATGCGATGCAGCGCATCAAGGACTTTGGTTACGGCGGCATTGTGCTTTTCAATAAACCGCCGCTCGGATTCGATGCGAAAAGTTATCTTTCCGATTTCTGGTTCACCATCACGGAACGCTTCATTCAGGCGGCCCGTCAACTGAAACTCCAGCTGTGGATCAACGACGGATTCGACTATCCGCCGGGCGATGCCGCCGGCCGGATCGAAGCCGCCGATCCCACCCTCAGACAGCAGCGTCTGAAACCCAATCCGGAAGGACGGCTGGAGATCGTGGACGTTCCGTGGGGGTTCCCCGCGTTCGAGGAGCCCGAAAGCGGCGATTATTTCCGTCAGTTCGTCTATGAGGAATATTACAAACGTCTGTCGGGGTATTTCGGGGACGGGATCACGGGCTTTTTCTCCGATGCCGACAACCGGCGGTTCAACGCGCACAATATGCGGGAGCTTTCGGAACAGTACTATCCGTGGGGACGGCATCTGGCCGAACGCTTTGCCGCCGAATTCGGTTACCGGATCGAAACGAAGCTGAAAGAACTTTTCGCCGGGGATGAACAGGTGCAGCATGATTACTGGCAGGTCTGCGGCGAACTGTATCAGCAATGGTTTGCCGGGAATCATGCGTGGTGCAAAGCTCACAATGTGCTTTATACTTTCCACACCTCGGATACGGGTCCGCTCACCTACGGCGTCTGCCGCCGGAGTTCGGCTTTCACCGAGGGCGATCCGCTGACGTTGCTGAGCCATTCGGACTGTCCGGGAACCGACCATGAGATCATGGCGCTGGACGGCGGCACGCATTACGACAAACGGTATTACGTGCCGAAAGTCACGCTCGGCGGCGGGACGGAATTTCTGGAACATCCTTTGCTGAACAACACCGCCCATGATATCCGCGCCAAATACGCCGGAAGCGCCGCGGTGCTGGATAACCGGGAACGGGTGATGTGCGAGATGTTCGCCGCGACCAACTGGGGCGCCACCTTCAACGACCTGCAGCGGATCGCCGCCTGGCAGATCATCCAGGGAGTCAATTTCATCGTTCCCCATGCCGTGCATCACCGGTTCCGCGGGATCATCAAGCATTTTGCCCCGCCCGAATTCACCCGCAGCACCCTGCAGCATGCCCTCCGGCAGTTCAACGACCGGCTGGCTTACTGGTGCCAGGCTGCGGCCGCGGGAGAATACTGCGCCGATTTTGCCGTGACCGATCCGACCCGTAAAGTCTGGCGAGGAAAAGATTCCGAGCCTTTCTTCCAGTTCTGCGACCGGCTCAACCGCCGGGCAGACGGCTATGTGATCGTTCCGGAAAACTATGACGGCAGCATTTCGAAAGTGGTCGATCCGCTGCGGGAGATTCCCGAACTGCCGGATCCGCAAGTAACGTTCACCGGCGGCGAACTCGCTTACATGCGCAGAAAACTCAACGGGTCCGAATATCTGCTGGCCGCCAATATCTGGAATCCGGAAACCGTTTCCGGCACGCTCACTTTCCAGGGACAGCCTCATGAAATCGAACTGGAACCCGGCGAGATCGCCATTGTCGGCGGTCCGTTCGCGTCCTGCCGCAAGCCGGAAAAACGCCAGGTCAGCCGGACTTTCTCCGGCGAATACGAGGTCTCCTGGGCCGAACCGAACGTGATCCCGTTCGACCGCAAACTGAGTTTCCGGTCTCCGGAAAAGATGAAACTGAGTCTGTTGATCCCCGCCGGTCATCCCGGGGCTGTCTGTTTCAACGGACAGAAATTGTCCGGCGGGACTGCGGTCAAAGTTTTTGATGACGATTACTGCCGGTTCGATTTTGAAACGGCCGGACAGAATACCGTCGAATTGGAAAAAGCGGCCGAATTCACCACCCCGGCTTTGCTGCAGGGTGAATTCGATGTATCGCTGAAAACCGTCGGCGATTATGACCGGGTTGCGCATCAGCAATATTCGCTGGCCATCTATGAACCGAAAGAAGCCGAGTTCACGCTGTCGCCGCGCCGGACCCGGCTGACGCTGTCGCAGGGCTGGGAAAAACAGGGGCGGATCTTTTATTCCGGCGAAGCTTTGATCCGGCTGGGCACGGTGGATATTCCTGCCGGCAGCGTGCTGGAACTGCCCGGATTCCGCGATATCGCCGAACTGCTGGTTGACGGCCGTCCGGCCGGCCGCCTCGGACTGGCGCCCTGCCGTTTTGCCTTGCCCGATGGGGAGCATGACCTGGCTCTGCGGCTCTGGAACACCATGGCCAACCGGATGGAACGTTATGCCGCTCCCTCGGGTTTGACGCGGCCTCCGGTCATTGTCCGCTGACCTGCAGCTAATCTGCTTTGACGAACTGCCGGACGGTGATCGGGCGAATCCCGTCCGGCAGCTGCTTTTTTTTGCCGACAGAACTGATATGAACAAATATGGACAACTATTTTGTCCGGTTTTCATTTTCCGCTCTTGAAAAAAATCCCTTATCAATTATAATTTAGAACAAAATTATTGCAGAGCGGAGACAGTGGGAATGGCACGTTTCAGTGCATATTACATTCTGGAAAACAATTTGCGTCAGCAGATCTGTTCCCGTCAGCTGATCGAAGGACGCCCTATCCGGTCGGAATCGGTTCTGGCCCGGCAATATGGGATTTGCCGGAATTCGGTCCGGAAGGCGATCGATCATCTGGTGGCGGACGGCTTGCTCAAACGGGTCCGCGGGAGCGGGACCTTCGTGGTGCCGCTTTCCTCGCGGAAACGGACTGCCAGACAGGATGCCAGACCCGTCGGGAAGACGATCCTTTATCTGTCGTTTTCCTCGCTTTATCCTCGCAGCAGTTTTATCGCCCGGCCCCGTTTCAATGACGTGTTTACCGGCTGGGATGAAGTGTTTTCCCCTCATGGCTATCAGTTTCAGGCCGCCCATGTGGGGTTGGACTGGCAGCCGCCGGAATCCCTTTTTTCCGGCGAGATCGCAGGCGTTATTTTCGACGGCTGCGTGTCTCAGAATTTCTATGAACGCTGTCTGCGCGGTCTGCCCTGTGTCGGGGTAAATGGTTATGACCGTTCGTTCGACTGCAGCTGGGTGCTGGAAGATGTCTTCGGTGAAAAAGATCTCCAGGTGGAATATCTTTACCGCTGCGGCTGCCGACGGATCGCGATCCTTTCCGATGAAAGCGAAATCCCCGTCGTTCAGGACAGCCTTGTCGCCTATAAAGCCGCGCTGGCGAAATATGGACTGGAATACCGGCGCGAACGTGTGCTGTTCTGGACCCGTCCCAAGACCAATGGCATACTGCTCAGCGAGGATCCCGCCGATCCGCCCGATTATGCGCCGCGTCTGCGCAAAGTGTTCCTCGGCCCGAAACCGCCCGATGCCGTGATCTGCGCTGATGAATGGCGGGCTGTCAATACCCTGAACGGTCTCAAACGGCTCGGTCTTCGTGTGCCCGAGGATGTTTCCATTATCTGCCGCGTTCATCCGGAACGTTCTTTGACGCAATACCGGATGCCGTTTGCTTTCACCGGTTTCAACTGCCGCAAACGGGAAGTTTTCCTCGAGGCCGCCCAGCTGCTGCTGGATGAAATTTCCGGCCGGGCACGCACGCTCCGGAAAACCATTTATCTGCAGCCGTATTTCGTGCAGGGACAGAGCGTCCTCGAGATGAAAGATGAAACAGGAAAGATAAAATAGGAAAGATAAAATAGGAAAGGGGAAAAACGGCATTCATTCCAAGTGGACTGATTTGAATATTCGATTTTTAACTTATAACAGGCAGAAAACTGCAGGAAGGAAACAGAACAATGAACAGGTTTTCATCACTCATCACTCATCATTCATCATTTGAGCGAAAGCGGAGCTTTACGCTCATAGAGCTCCTCGTGGTGATCGCGATCATTGCGATCCTGGCGGGGATGCTGCTGCCGGCGCTGAACCAGGCAAAACAGAAAGCACAGGCGATCAAATGTCTTGGCAATTTGAAACAGCTGGGAATGGTGGTGATCCAATACGTTGATGACAATAACGGCAATGCGCCATGTCCGACCGTAACAGACAACGCCTTCAATTACGTCTGGGGAAACCGCGGGTCCGGCACACTCGGAAGCTACCTTGGGCTGCCGAAAAACAAATACTGTCCGCGTGTTGCCTATTGTCCGGGCGGGGGATTCAACGGGAAAAATAACTACGGGACGGACCGCGGCGCCAGTTACGGGCTCAACGGCCATCTCGGGGTTTGCCCGAAACTCGGCAGCAAATACATGCAGAAATACCGCACGGTCAGAAAAACCAGCAAGATCATGGCGATCGGCGAGATCGGTCTGTGGTCTCCTAAACAGGATACCGCCCATCCGGAATGGACTTGCTCATGGACTGTTACCACCATCAACATCTCTTATTTCTCTGATCTGCATTTCCGTCATCCGAAGGGATCCAAAACCCATATCGGATTTGTGGACGGCCATGCCGAACCCATCAGTATCAACGCATATCGGGGAGGAGTTTCCGGTTACAATTACAACGGAAAAACACCGCTGTTCCGGGATAACAACCAGTAAGCCGAAACATTGAGACCACGCCCATGAAAAAGTCCACAGCAATTCTGCTTGCTGCAGTTATTTCAATAATAAGTTTGAACCTGAACGGCGGGGAACTGACTGCCGGGAAGCTCAAATTGGTCCTGCGCAAAAACAATACTGCCCCGGCATCCATTGTCTATGACGGCGGTCAGCCTCTGTTTACCAATTTTTTCTACTCGTGGTACGGTCGGGGACAATGGTACAGCGACCGCAGTGCGGTCAAAAATATCCGGTTCCTGATAAAGACCTCCGATCATCTCAAAGTCCAGTATGACTGCGCCGATTTCAATGTTTCGGCGGAATACAGTCTGCTGGCCGATCCCGATGCGTTGAAAGCGGAATTTTACCTGAAAGCCCGCCGCGATATCTGTCTTGGCGGCATTGATCCTCCAGGCGGGTTCTTCCTGCCGCTGATCAGCCGGGGCAAACATCTGACTCATTTTTATCAGGTCGCCACCGATCTTTCCCTGAAACTCATGAGCCGGAAAGATTTTCCCGCCGGACTTGCCGGATATGTTCTCGGGAACTGCATCGGAGGGAACGCCACAGCAGACGGCAAAGAAGGCTTTTTCATGCTGCTTGACCGCCGTTTCTATGATGGCCGTCCGCCGGTCATCGGCCCCGGCGGGATCTGCTTTTCCAAAGATATCTGCCGCCTGATCAAACAAGGCGAAGTCATCAAGGGGCAATTTTACATTATCCCGTTTAAGGGGGATGCCGCCGCAAAAGCGAAGATGGCCGTCGCCCGGTTTTGCAGTCCGGATCCTGCCGGGCGCTGGGATCTTTTTGCCGATTACCGGAAACGGGTCCGGCAGCCGTTGAACAGTTTTGCCATTGCAGCGGAAAATTCCGAACTGACCGCCGCGGCAGGCGGAACGGAACAGGTATTTCCGCAAACTCCCCTGCCGCGGGAAATAATCCCCTGCATCCGGCTGGAATCCGCACAAAACCAGTCCGTCTTTTCTCAGATTGTGCTGAAAACGAAAAAAGAACTCAGGGATATCCGTTTCACTCTGGATTTCCCGACCCTGAATGATTGCCGGATCAACCGGATCCTGCCGGCGCCCAGTGATTATCCGGCAACCAGTTTTGCCATGGCAGGAGTTTTTCCCGATATCCTGAGCAGTCCGGAGCTGCCTGTGTTGTCACCGGACGCCGGCAATGCCGCCTGGCTGCTGACCATCTTTGTCCCGGAAAAGACCAGACCCGGCATTCACAAGGGGACCATTGCCGTCCTTTCCGGAAAAAAAACGGTCTGCATACTTCCGGCTGAAGTAAAAGTCTATGATTTTGCTTTGCCGCGGAGCAGTGCGTTCCGCACGGTTTTCCTGCTTTGGACTTCGAAAGCCTACCGCGCGCAATTCGACCAATGGGCACACCTGCTGGACCAGCGCAAACTGCGGATCACTACTCCGACGGAAATTGCCACACCATGTAAAAACGACGGAACACTCCGCGAACCGGAACGGTTGAAAAATGCCATCCGGTCCTCTCTTGCCGCCGGAGACTGCTGTGTCCGGCTCGGCAGCGTATTCATGTGGCGCCCGATGCCGTTCAAAGACAAGACCGGCAAAGAAGCGGAAACTTTCATCAAAAATTATTCCCGGCAGGTGTATGCGATCCTGAAGGAATTGAATGCAGTGCGGAAAGTCTGGTTCCTGATGGCCGATGAGACCCACCGTCCAAAACTGAACAAGATGCATGTCCAATGGTGCAAATGGGTGAAGGAAGCCGCACCGGAACTGCCCATTTTTTCGACCCAGAACCATCCCGCCTTCGAAATTGCGGACCATGCCGATATCCTCTGCGGTCCCCTGAGCTCGGTCAACGTGCTCCGGAAAAAATACGGCAGCAGCAGGGAATACTGGATTTATGAAAACGGATTCCCGTTCAGTCTGGGACAAAGTGAGATCGTGACCCGTTCCATGCCCCTTCGCAGTTACCGGAACGGGATTGCGGGCTATCATCAGTGGAGTTCAAGTTTCTGGACCGCTGAACACGGAACCGGAAAATTCCGGCCCGGCCATTTCCACGGTGCAGCTTCGCTGTATTATCCCCCGGAATTCGGCGGACCCGAAAGAAGACCGGTCCGGTCCATGCGCCTGATCAACTGTGCGCAGGGGATCATCGATCTGGATTATGCCGAGCTGCTCCGCAGTCTGATTGTCCGGAACCCCGATTCCGCCAAAGGCCGGGAAGCGGCAAAATTCCTGCAGGACAATTTGAACCAACTGGTTCCGGATATTATACCATCCGCGGA
>SUWI01000166.1 GCA_015061565.1 Lentisphaerota bacterium | reverse complement strand
CTTCCGCCGGCAATGGAAACGCAGCTTCAAGTCCTTCGGCATGGAACTCATGCAGATCCGGCTCGGCGGACTCACCGAACGTTACCGCGAACTTTCCCGCGTCATCGACGAGTTCATCCACGGCGAGACCGACTCCATTCCGGAACTGGAAGTCGACCTGCCTACGCGGAAGGGGATCCCCGGCACTTATCACGAAACCGCCACCGGCAATTTCTTTATTTGAAAGGATATTCATCATGAGTGAAAAATCGAAACTTCTGGCCTTGGATTTCATCGAAAACGAAAAACAGTTCCACCTCGGTTTCCTGCCTACGGAACAGTCCAGTCCGCTGACGAAGAATCTGGACCGCGAATTCGCCCGTTCCACCGCGGACGGCGTGAAGAACCTTCAGCTGGTCGACCGCAACGTCGCCGCCATGGCCAACCGGATCTTCGCCTCGGAACAGTTCCGCCGGCTGGTCGATGCCGGCGAAAAGACCATCCGCAGCGGCGGCAAGGTCGTCTTTTCCGGCTGCGGCGCCACCGGACGGCTCAGCATCCTGCTGGAATGCATGTGGCGCGACTGCTGCGCGAAAACGCCCGCCGTCTCGAAATATGCCGACCACGTGTTCAGCATCATGACCGGCGGCGATTATGCGCTGGTGAAGTCGGTGGAATTCTTCGAGGACTATCAGTCCTTCGGCCGCCGCCAGGTGCAGGAAATGGGCATGGGCGTCGGCGATATGCTCGTGGCGATCACCGAGGGCGGCGAAACCTCGTCCGTGCTCGGCACCGTGTTCGAGGCGCTCGACCGCGGTTCGCAGGTCTTTCTGATGTTCAACAATCCGGCCGACCTGCTGGCGGAGCATCTGGAACGTTCCCGGAAAGCGATCCGCGATCCGCGGGTCTGCGTGCTCGATCTCTCCTGCGGCCCGATGGCGCTGGCGGGCTCCACCCGCATGCAGGCGACCACCTCGGAACAGCTGGTGGCCGGCGGCGCGCTGGAATCGGTCATGGACCGTCTGCTCGGCAGACCGCAGTTCGATTATGCCGCCGGGTTCGAAAAACTGCTCGATGCACTCGAAGCCCCCGCCGCCGTCAAAGCGATCGCCGGTTACCTCGATTTCGAGGCTGGAATTTACCGCTCCAAGGGACTGATCACCTATTTCGCCAATGACTTCCTGCTGGATATCTTCACCGATACCACGGAACGTTCCCCCACGTTCATGCTGCCGCCTTTCCGGAAAAACGACGACGCCCTGTCGCCGCGGCCCTGGGCGTTCGTCAAGAATCCGCTCTTTTCCACCCCAGAAACCTGGCGGAACGGCATGCACCGTCCGCTCCGCTGCCTGAACTGGAAACTGGAAGATTACGTTCAGATGGGCGCGCCGGATTCCGTGAAGAACAATCTGCCGAAGATCCAGTCCGCCGAACTGCTGAAATTCGAGGTTGGCAAGGAAGCGCCGGAAGACCGAACGGTCACCGGCAGGGATGCTGCCGTGCTGGTCACGGTCGGGACCGTGCAGACCGATCCGTCCGTGTTCGAAGCTTTTGAAAAACTCCGGAGCGCGTTTGCATTCTCCAAGCAACTCGCGGTCGGCGGGACCGAGGGTGATTATGTGGTCCCCTGCGATCTGCCGGAGACTCCGCTGCAGCTGATGAAACACATGGCGGTCAAGCTGGTCCTGAACACCGTTTCCACCGGCACCATGGCCGTGCTCGGACGCATCACCGGCAACTGGATGAGCTGGGTCGATGCCACCAACAAAAAGCTGATCGACCGCGCCACGAGGCTGATCATGGAGATCGGCGGCATGGATTACCAGAGCGCCTGCATCAAGGTGTTCGAGGCCATGGAAACCATCGAAAAAACCAGAAAACCGTCCGACGAAAAAGTTTCGGCCGTCCAATACGTGCTGAAAGAGCTGGGAAAATAACGGTCGGTGGACTCAGAAGCCGGCAAATAAATCGTCTTCCGCTTTCGGGGCAGGGGCCGTTTCATTGCCGTTGAGCGTTTTCAGCCATTCGGCGAGTGTCATGACCCTGACCCCGAGCTTGGCGGCTTTCATCGCCTTGGATGACGTCGAATCGGCTTCCGCGGTCACCAGCAGGGACAGGCCGGAGGTGACGGAGTCGGCGCTGTCGTAACCGTTGGCTTTGGCCAGATTCTCGTAATACGACCGTTTTTCCGGCATTTTGCCGGTGAAACAGACCGTGGGACGTTCCTCGGCCGAATCGGATTTGGTTTGGACGATGGTGAGGCATTCGAGCAGTTCGTCGATCTCCGCCTTGCGCTCGCGCAGTTCCTTTTCGATCGCGCCGGCGCGTTCGGGTCCGATCCCTTCGAGATTCGCCAGCTGTTCGGCGTTCATCCCTTCGAGTTCTTTCAGCGTGTTGGTCTTCAGGATGGCTTTGGCGATATTGGGGCCGATGCCCTTGATGTTGAGCGAGGCCAGCAGCTGATAATCGGGCGCGGTCCGGGCGGCCTGGATCTCCTTGTAAAGATTGTTGGCGGAAAGTTCCTGGAACCCCTCCAGACGCATGATGTCCGGCACGGTCAGATTGAAAATATCCTTGAGGTTCCTGACCCCGAGCACTTCGCGCAGGCGGCGCAGATTGGGTTCGCCGAGCCGTTCGATGCCGATGTTCCTGACCGCGGCGAGCAGCCGCATGAGCTGGGTTTCCGGACAATCCGGATTGACGCAGCGCAGTTCGGGCAGTTCGCGGACCAGTTTCGCCCCGCAGGACGGACAGTTTTCGATCACGCAGGGGGTGCGCACTTCGCCGGGCTGCGATTCCACAATATAGGGGATTACGTCGCCGGCGCGTTCGACCGTGACCGTGTCGCCGATCTGAATATCGTGATCCAGAATGTTCTGCAGATTATGGAGCGTGACGTGCCGGATGGTGGTGCCGGTGATCTCCACCGGTTCGATCTCGGCCACGGGCGTGAGCGCGGTCTTGCCGAAACTCCATTCCACTTTCAGCAGTTTCGACTGCTGCCGCACCCCGCTGAATTTGAACGCGATCTGGCCGCGCGGATGGTGCGCGGTATTGCCCAGCGAACGCGAATAAGACTGATCGGCCAGCTTGATCACGATGCCGTCCATGGGGTAGGGGAGCTGTTCGATCCGGTCGACCAGGTCCTGCCAGTCGGTGCGGAAATCTTTCCAGTTGGTCTTCCACGAATGGAGCGAATAATCCACCAGGGTCAGTTTGGCGTGCTGGAGCAGCATCAGGGAAATGTCTTTGAGCCCCATGATCCCCGCGGCGGCATTACGCGAATTTTTGTAGGGCCGGCCGTTCCGGTTCATGATTTTCGGATACAGCGTGCGGAAGTCATCTTCGCGGATGACGATCTCGCCGCGGGCCTGTCCCTTGAATTCGCCGAGCGGCATGATCCCGGCGGGATGTTCGAGCTCGATCAGCGGGACTTTGTCGGTGATGTTTTCGCCGGTCTCGCCGTCGCCGCGGGTGGCCAGGATGCCGCCCGACCAGCTCGCGGAAATGCCGTCGTATTTCGGCTGCACCAGAAATTCTTCACTGTCCGAACGGACAAATTTTGCCGCCCAGGAAATGACCTCGTCCAGCGAATACGCTTTGTCCAGCGAGAGCATGGGATCGCGGTGGATGACTTTGCCAGAACTGGCGACAACCGGCGCCTGGATCGTCTGCAGCAGCGGATGATCCGGGGCAAGCTCGGTGAGACGGCGGACCAGCTGATCATATTCATCATCGGAAATTTCCGGTTCGGCTTCTTCCCAATATTTGCGGTTGTGATATTCGATTTGCGCCGCGAGCTGTTCGACGGATAGTTTTTCGAGGTCAGTCATGCCAGTTCACCAGTCCCTTTCAGCAGATTCGTCAGCCGGATCTCCGACCAGTCCGATTGGTTTTTCAGTTTCACATACCAGGTCTGTTCCTGCGGCGCGGCGATGATCTGGAACAGGGTGCCGCCGACTTTGGCACCGCCTTCGGCAATGGTCTTGTCCATGACCGCACAGAGTTCCGGCAGACCGATTTTCTGTCCGTGGTCCAGATATTCCCGGGCGCAGCGGAGCAGGTTGGCCCGGCGGTTCAGACTGGAGGCTGCCCCGCAGGCTTCCGCCAGCGGCGTGTTGACCCAGTCAGGAGAAATGAAGTGATTGGTCGCCGCCAGCAGTCCCGCATCGTGCGGCGCTTCCGTGCAGGGGCGGACCGGATGCCATTCGAAGACTTCCGCCCGCACCGGATCCGCGGCGCCGATCAGATATGTGCCGGCGGCGAGGCTGGTGGCAAAGTGCTCCCTCAACGCCGCAAAATCGGCGGAATCGAGCAGAAATTCCCACAGCAGCCAGACATTGTGGATACGTCCGTTCACTACTTTAGCATCGGCAAAAGCGCCGCTGTTGAGTTCCAGGAAAAGACCGTTTTCATTCATGCCGGTGGTCAGGTAGAGACAGCCGGCCCAGTTGAACATCGCCACGGCATTGGCGCCGTCCGCGGGATGGAATACGGCAAGCACGAGCGTGCCGATCAGTTCTTCGAAATCCGCCAGCCAGTCATAATTCCGGCCGAAGAGCACTCCATGGTCCGGCGTATTTTCCCCCCAGACCGCGAGCGAGGAGCAGCGGCCGCCGTCGAATACGTTTTTCAGTTCGCCGTTCAGCCGGTCCAGATAAATCACTTCCACCGAATTGACGATCCGCAGCTGTTCGAGCGTGAGTCCGGAGGTCTCGGCCATGCCGCGGTAAAGTTCGTCATACCGCTTGAGTCCCGCGATCCCGCGATTGCCCAGCTGTCCGATCCGGCTGAAGCCTCCCGGATTCTTTTCCGCAAAACGGAGTACGCGGACGAGTTCCCCGCGCATCAGGGCGCCGTATTGACGTCCCATCTGGAACCACGAGCCGCGCAGTTCCGTCACGGGTATGCCGCCGCTGAAGAATCTGCGGCCGTTTTCAAAATAGCGGTCATGCCGGATCGTTGTTATCATGGAATCTCCTTTTCCCGTAAAGTAGCACAAAGATGTTTTTTTTCAAGCGGGGAACCGGCTCCTTGCGGATTTCCTCGGTTTTTCCGATTGCAAAAAACGGGAATCGGGTGTATATTGATACATTTAATGGAACTGATAAAATAAGAGAGACCACAAATGAAATCCAAGAAAGATATCATCATCGAATCCTTCCGGCGCCATCTGACCCTGTCGCTGGGAAAGATGCCGGGAAAATCCAGCAGTCTGGACCTGTATCAGGCGCTGGCCCTGAGCATCCGGGACCTGATCATGGAACGGTGGATCGCCACGCGCGAGACCCACGATGAAAAACAGCCGCGCACCGTGAATTACATTTCATTGGAATTCCTGATGGGCCGCACGCTCGGCAATGCGCTGATCAATCTGGACATCAGCGAAGATGTGGAAGCGGCGATGAAGGAACTCGGGATCAAGCTTTCCGCCCTGCGCGATGAGGAAGTGGATGCGGGACTGGGCAACGGCGGTCTGGGCCGTCTGGCCGCGTGTTTCCTCGATTCCATGGCCACGCTGGAACTGCCCGCCTACGGTTACGGGATCCGTTACGATTACGGGATCTTCCGTCAGATCATCCAGAATGGCTATCAGGTGGAAGAGCCGGACAACTGGCTGAGCCGGGGCAATCCGTGGGAACTGCGCCGTCCGGAACTGGCGCGTCCGATCCAGTTCGGCGGACATGTGGAGAAATACGGCAACGCCCGCAACCCGAACCGCCGGCGGTGGGTGGATACGCAGGAAGTGCTGGCGATGCCCTACGACACGCCGATCCCGGGATTCCGCAACAACACGGTCAATACGCTCCGTCTGTGGTCGGCTGAATCGCAATGCGGATTCAACCTTTCGAAATTCAACCAGGGCGATTACATCAGCGCCAATCTGGAAGCCGCCCTGGCAGGCAACATCACCCGCGTGCTGTATCCCAACGACAACAACTACGAGGGCAAGGAACTCCGGCTGAAACAGCAGTATTTCCTGGTCTCGGCCACACTGCAGGATATCATCGCCCGGCTGAAATACTGCGGCAAGGACCTGCATGATTTCGACAAATTCGCCACGATCCAGCTCAATGACACCCATCCGGCGCTGGCCATCCCCGAACTGATGCGTCTGCTGATCGATGTGGAAAACTTCCCCTGGGATGAGGCCTGGCGCATCTGCACGAATACGTTCAATTACACGAACCATACGCTGATGAGCGAGGCACTGGAAAGATGGCCGGTGGCGCTGATGGAAAAACTGCTGCCGCGGCATCTGGAGATCATCTACGAAATCAACTTCCGTTTCCTGCGCCAGGTGTCGACCCGTTATATCGGCGACAATGACCGTCAGACCCGCATGTCCCTGATCCAGGAAGGTTCCGAAAAAATGGTCCGGATGGCCTATATGTGCGTGGTGACCAGCGGCAAGGTCAACGGCGTGGCCGCGCTGCATACCGAACTGCTGAAACACGGCCTGTTCAAGGATTTCTACGAATTCACACCGGAAAAATTCATCAATGTGACCAACGGCATCACGCCGCGGCGGTGGCTGCGGAAAGCCAATTCCTCCCTGTCAGCCCTGATCACTTCGCGGATCGGCGACGGGTGGGTGCGCGATCTGAGCCAGCTCAAGAAACTGGAAAAATACGCGAAAGACACCGCGTTCCTGGACGAGCTCGCTAAGTCGAAACGCACCAACAAGCTCCTGATGGCGGAATATCTGGCGACCAATTGCGGCGTCCGGGTCAATCCGGATTCGATTTTCGACGTCCAGGTCAAGCGTCTGCATGAATACAAGCGGCAGTTGCTCAACGCCCTGCATGCGATTTCGCTGTATCTGAAAATCAAGGACAACCCGAAGGCGGACATCGTGCCGCGGACGATCCTGTTCGGCGCCAAATCCGCGCCGGGCTACTACATGGCGAAACTGATCATCAAGTTCATCAACGCCATCGGCGAGGTCATCAATTCCGATCCGGATGTGAAAGACCTGCTCAAGATCGTGTTTGTGCCGAACTACCGCGTGTCGCTGGCCGAAAAGATCATTCCGGCGGCGGATCTTTCCGAACAGATCTCCCTGGCGGGGACCGAAGCCTCCGGCACCAGCAATATGAAATTCGCGCTGAACGGCGCGCTCACGATCGGCACCATGGACGGCGCCAACGTCGAGATCCATGATGCGGTCGGCGCGGAAAACATCTTCATCTTCGGTATGAATGTCGAAGAGGTCAAGGCGCTGCGCGCCTCCGGCTACAATCCCGCGGATTTCATCGCCCGCAGCGAAACGCTCCAGCGGATCATGAAGCTGATCGAAAGCAATTTCTTCTCGCCGGGCGAGCAGGATATTTTCCGTCCGCTGCTCGATTCGATGCATTCGGACACCTATATGAACGCGGCGGATTTCGAATCCTATTGTTCGGTGCAGCAGCAGGTGAGCGATCTTTACCGTCAGCCCAGGGAATGGAACCGCCGCTGTGTTATGAACATCGCCAACATGGGCGGATTTTCCAGCGACCGGTCCATTCAGGAATATGCACATAACATCTGGCATCTGGAACCCTGTCCGGTCGAACTGAAAGATTTTTCCGCCCCGCGGAAATAAGGAGACGATATGCCAAGCAGCAGCCGTAAGACCATTTATCTCAGCGGTCCGATCATGGACGAACACGAGGGCGTCGCACGCGAATGGCGCACGACCGCCAAAAAACTCCTCGGCGACGATTTCCGCATTCTGGACCCCATGCGCCGGAAATTCGTGGACCGGCAGGTGGACAGCGCCAATGAAATCGTCGAATTCGACCTGCAGGATGTCCGCGATGCCGATATTGTCCTGGTCAACTATGACAAACCTTCCATCGGGACTTCCATGGAAGTTTTTTACGCGGCTTTCGACCAGGGGAAATTCGTGATTTCGTTTTCCCCGTTCAGCTTTGAAAACTGCAGTCCGTGGATGGTGCGTTTTTCCACCAAGATCCTTCCCACGCTGGAAGACGCGTGCACCTATATCCAAAATAATTTCGGTCCCAATTGCGAGTAAAGGAGAATGCCGCTATGAAATTGACCAGAGAAATTGCCAAAGCGCTTCAGGAATGCATAGAGGACGGATTCGAATCGGTTTCCGAATTCGCCAAATTCGCCAATGTCAGCACCGATACCGTGACCAAATATCTGCAGTGCGAGACCGCTTCGATCAAGGCCGACACCTGGCGCCGGATCCAGCCGCTGCTGAAACTCAAATCCAAAAAGATCGAGACCCATCACAAGCCGCTTGAACTGACCTCCGATGAAAAGATCCTGCTGGATGCTTTCGCCGATCTGCCCGATGACGTCCAGCGGCAGAAACTGATGGAGATCATCGAGATCGCCAAGCGCTACAACCGGCGGAAACTGGCCGCCGCCCAGAATCCGGCCCAATAAACCGGAAGGCAATAAACCGAGCCGCGGACCCGGAACAATGCTTCCGGAAATCCGCGGCTTTTTTATCGTGCCTGGCCCGCGGTATTGATGCTCCGCGGAATGAAACCGGGAATACCGGGAATACTGGGAATACTGGGAATACTGGGAATACTGGGAATACTGGGAATACTGGCTGCATGTGGCCATTTTTTTTCGGGAAAATTACAGGTTTTCAGCTGTAAAATGCTTGAATTTTATCTTTTGAAAATTATATTACCATGACTCCGGTAATTCTAGGCCAATTACCGGAGTCATGAGGTTGGTTTTTCAAGCCTGATTTTTTCTTCGTCAATGAATGATTCCCGGCTCTTTTACAAGACTATTCCAGGAAGGCTGAAACCGGATTTTCAACCTCCCGGGAACAGAGAATCTCTTTTTTCGATCATTCTGGCTGGAACAGCGTCATCAGTTGCCTTCCGAGAACAGAGAGTTTCTTTTGCTGATCATTCAGGCTGGAACAGCATCATCAGCAGTTCGCCTTTAGGGAGAAGGACCCGGCAGATCCGCTCGGTGCGGTTTTCTTCCAGCAGGACGATTTCGCGATTGACTTTCGGATCACCGGTCAGCCCCGCCCGTTTTTGGATCGTGATCCGGACCGCCAGATCGTTCTCGTCATCCGGATTTTCCACGATCACCAGCACTTGTCCGTCCTGCGTGTGACACGCGATCAGACGTCCGGCGGAAATGCTGATTCCGGTTTGCGACAACATCCTCATCAGCTGGCCCGCCGCGGTCTCCATCAGCGTGCTGATGCCGGTACGCCCGTAGCCGACTTTCTGTCTGAGCCGTTCTTCCCTGACCAGATGCGGCGGCACGTTGAAGAAGGCGGCCGCGGCTTTGGCATTGTGCTTGATCGTCAGGACGGGGATCTCCGCGTCCAGCAGGACCTCCGCGCCGTCGGCGATATAACTGCCCTTGCAGCGCGGATCGTCACAATATTCGCTCATCCCTGCGCAGAAATCGCCGGTCGGAGTGACTTTGGTGATGTTCTTCATCCTGCGGGTATCTTTGACCCCGAACAGATCTTCGAGACCGTCCACGTTTTCATTGCCGACCAGATTGACGCCTGCTTCGTGCAGGGCGCGGATTTGTTTCAGCGTCTTTTTGGCCATGCCGCGCAGCGGCGGCAGAACGAGCGTGTCGACCTGGTCCGGAGTCAGCTTGCCGAGATTTTCATCCATCAGCTGGAAGCCGGCGCAGACGCCCGCCTTTGCCGCGCATTCATAGATATACGGTACATCTTCAGTTGCGGTTTTGCGGGTATCCAGGAACCAGTTGTAAATCGTTTCGATCATGACGTCTCTGGCGGCGCGGCGGGAAGCCTCGCTGGAAACATAGGCGGCACAGCGGACGGGACGGGCGGCGGGATGTTCCAGCACATATGGCCAGATCTTCAGGATCGCTTCGAACCAGCGGCGGGTGAACCGGCAGGCCTGGAAACCGCGCTGATCCCAGAAATGGAACCCATCCGCCATCAGATGGCCCGAGGCAAACGCAAAATTGGCAATCTGGCGCGTGAGCGATTTTTCCGAACGGGCCTTCCAGCTGATCCCGAACGGCGGATGCGCATAGAACACGGCGCCGTCCGGACAGCCCTGTTTGAGCCGTCCGCCGGTGTAAATCTCCGGATAGATCCGGCTGCCGGGCAGCATCATCAGGCAGGAAGTCAGCATGTAAAGACCGCGTTCGAAAAGGTAGCTGCACGAGATGGGATAATCCTCGAACTGCCAGAAAGCGGTCAGGTCGGAGGTGATCTCCGTGTTGTTGAGCATGCGGACTCCTTCCGGCCCTTTGAGATGTCCGGCATAAATATGGAACGGACCATATTGGGCGATTTTCAATCCGGGATTTTCTTTGCGGAGTTTCGTCAGGGTTTCCCGGATCATTTTTCCGACCGCATGGTTGGAGTAATCCTGCCATTCCTCCCAGTATTTTTCAAACACCCTCCGGGTGATTTCCAACGGCAGAATTTTTCCCTCTTTCAGGGTTTTTCTCATGGCGCGCAGATCGAATTCCGGGTCCTTGACCGTGCTCAGAAAGCCGATCAGAATTTCCAGCCGCTTGGCTTTATAACTGGTTCCCCATGTCAGATTGCCGACCGGGAAATGGTCGAAGATATTGATGTAATCGGCGGTCCGGATCAGGTCCATATTGCCTTCGATGGAAGCATCGTCCAGACAGCGGGTGCCGATCCAGGCGAAGTTCTTTCGGCCATATGCTTTCGTGGTGGGATAAACCTGATATTTCCGTGCGGCGGGCGGCAGGAAGTTCGCACAGGAGATGTAATGGCCGTTGTTCATCTGGGTATTTTTCCACGGATCGAAGGCATCGGTCATGAGGCCGCGCGTTTCGGTGCGGGAGTCGTAAAGGAACGGCAGGCCCGAGATCAGCGGGGGCGGCGGACTGCCTGCTTTCCGGCTCATGACCTCGAACGTGCAGTAATCTTCCACCGTTTCCGCACTCGGGTCATAGCTCCGAACCCGGAGATGCCAGAGCCCGCAGGGCGTGTCTTCCAGTTCTTCCACGGTCAGTTCGACCTGATTCACGGTGCGGACGCCGATCCGGACGGTGCCGGTTTTCATTTTGAAATCCAGTTGGCGCACTTCGCGCAGGAAGGCGTCTTCCAGAATGACTTCATACATCGCGGGCAGTTCGCCGGCTCCGGTCAGTGTGATCTTGAATTCCGCCGGTTCGTGTTCCATGAAATAATGGTTTTCCTGCGCGAATTTCACCGCCATATCGTAACGGGGATCGCGTTTCGGCAGTTTTTTGATGATCTCCTTGTCCGGCTGGGACCGGAAACGGATCAGCCGGGCGGATTTTTCCTCGACCGAAGCGCCGGAATACAGGACTTTTCCCTTCTGCGTGAAAACCGTTTCGGCATTGTTCATTTCCAGGTCGGGCAGGGTGTTGTGATGGTAGTTTTCGAACCCGACCGCCAGGTCGAAATCCCCGGCCGGCTTCATGAAACGGACTTTGCGTCTGAACGGCCAGTCGGGTTTTTCGTAGATGATCATGTAAAGATATTTCGGGGCGATCCCGGGCGGGACCAGCACGAGCATCTTGTCATACAGCACATGTTTGTCGGTGCGGGCTGCTGAGAGGATCTTCAAGTAGGGACGGGTCAGCAGGTCGGCGCGGATGCCGTGGTAATTGCCTTCGCCGATCGGGGTTTCCGCC
>SUWI01000165.1 GCA_015061565.1 Lentisphaerota bacterium | reverse complement strand
GCCAACTCGGAAATGAAAGTCAACTACGGCGCAAATCACGTCCGCGTTAAAGGCCATTTGAAGGTCTTATGCCATCTGATGTTCGGCGTTCTTGTCTTGACTGTCAAGCAGATATTCAATTATTTCGCTTGAGTTTTAACCATAGCTGTTTATAAAACAAAGCCAATTGCGATTGGTAAGGAGGTCTACGCACTGAAACATGATTTTTTGTGGTTTTTTCAAAAAAAAAGTCGAGGCGTCAAAATTGGTTTGACGCTGAAAAAACAACTTTTTAACAAGAAGAGCCAAAACGTTTTGAAATTGGCTCAAGAATTCAAAGCCTGAAAACGGAGGAAAAATATGAAAAAGATCATTTCGGCATTGGCAATGATTGCCATTACGGGGTGCAGTCTGACCGGCTGCATCGGCGCATCGGCGGAAACCGGCAGTGCGGCTCCCGACTATTCCAAGGCGTCCAGCTGGTACAAGATCCCGGAGATCACCCGGGAGGTTGACACATTTTACATCTATTCGACAGCATACTTCGAGTCGAGCTTCGTAAAAGGCGCGCCCGATTACGCGACGCTCGACAACCCCGAGATGCTGGAGGGCGTGAAGGCCGAATATATGACCAATGCCAGTGTGTATGAGCAATCCACCAACGTGTTCGTGCCGTACTACCGTCAGGCCGGCATGCGTTACGCTGTAGAAATCAGTAAGAAGACCGGGGACATCGACGCGGCGCTTTCCGGCATATCCTACGATGATATACGCGCCGCGCTCGACTGCTACTTCAGAAAATACAACAACGGCCGTCCGTTCATCATCGCGGGCCACAGCCAGGGGTCGGCCATGGTCAAGTATGTATTGAAGAATTATTTCAAGGAGCATCCCGAATATTACAAACGCATGGTGGCGGCCTACGTCATCGGCTTCTCCGTCACGAAGGACGACCTCAAAAAATACCCGTATCTGAAGTTCGCGACCGGCGAGAGCGACACGGGCGTCATCATCAGCTGGAACACCGAGGGGCCGAAGAACGTGAAGGAGAACGCGAACAATGTTGCGGTGCTGCCGAATGCGATCAGCATCAACCCGCTGAACTGGAAGCTTGACGAAACGTATGCCCCGGCGAGCAAAAATCTGGGCTCGTTCATGCCGAACTTGAAAGCCCGCCGTTACGAGATCACCGACATCGGCGCGGACGCACAGGTGGTCCTTAAGCGGGGCGTGATCGTGACGAACGCCAGATACGACCACCCCGCGGCAGCCGAATTCTTCGGACCGCAGAGCTACCATGAAGACGACTACACGTTCTATTACAACAACCTCAAGGACAATGTGGCAAAGCGTGTTGCGGCTTATCTGAGACGCACGAAAAAGGCAAGATAAAAACAGGAGACTCCGTCATGACTGAATTGCTGGACCGCCGTTACTGCTTTGCCTGGACCCTGGCCGTGATCGTCCTGGCATATCTGATCATGTTTGCCGTGCTGCCGAAGGAATCGATCTGGATCAGCGACGAGGGCAACCGGATCATGTCGGTCCAGGCGTATTCACTGAACGGCAGCAAGGCATTGCCGGATCCGCTGAACGGGATCACCAATATCCCTTCGGGGATCCGGGCTTATCCGAAGCCTTATTTCATACAGAAAAACGGGCAATGGCGGTCTGCGTATCAGCTGTTTTTCCCCTGGCTGGCGTCTTTCGTTTACTCGGCTTTCGGCCGGACCTGCGCCTGGTTCATCGCGGTGCTGGGCGGTCTGCTGACCGTGCTGGGGACGGGTCTGCTGGCCCGGAAACTCTTTGGTGACGACCTCCATGCGAGTCTGGCCATGGTGCTGTGCGCCTTCTGCACGCCGGTGTGGTTCTATTCGGAAACTTTTCTGGAAACCACGGGTGCCTCGGCCTTTGCCGTGTTGTCCCTCTGGCTGCTGCTGGAGGCAAAAGAGAGCAAGGGAGAGATCCTGAAGATCTTCGGCTGCGGGATCCTGGCCGGTATCTCCATTCTGTTCAGGGAAGAGGGTTTCATCTTTGCGGCGGGAACGGGTCTGGCGATGCTGATCTGGTATTTTTCCTGGAAACGGGTGGCGGCGTACGGGATCGGTGCCGCGCTCGCCGTGATCCCGCTGCTGATCTGCAATTATGTCGATTCGAACTCGATTTTCGGGATGCATCATTTCATCTATTCGCATCTGCCGAAAGCGGCAGGTTCATTCATGAAAAATCAGCTGCTGAATTACAGTTTTTATCTGTTCCTGCTGTGTCTGCCGTTCTGGGGACAGCTGAATCTGTTCCTGCCGTGGGTGCTGCTGGGAAGTGCGGGACTGGCGGCAGTGCCGAAGATCCGGCGGCCGGCGGAATGTCTGTTCCTCAGCGCGGCGATCGTCTGCTGCGGTGCGAGCACCTGGTGCAATATCATGACGCCTCACGGGGGCGTATTCATTTATCAGTCGCTGCTGGATCACGTGCCGCTTTTTGCGCTGTTCCTGCTGTGTCTGCCCGTGCTGTTCCGTTCGGACCGGAAAGAGATCCGTTTTCTGACCGTGGTGACGCTGGCGGGGATCTTTCTGCCGCCGGCGCTGCTGAATCACGATCAGCCCGGGATGTTCTGGGGCGGCCGGCATTTTCTGGACATTGTGCCGCTGCTCTGCATCCTGAGCGTGCATCTGCTGCTGCGGACGGGAGAACAGCTGAGCCGGGCGGTCCGGACCGGCGGCTGGCTCCTGGTCATCCTGTCGCTGGCGGCCAATGTGAGCGGGTACGCGGTGCTGAATGCGAAACGGAATTTTGCCGCCGGATATGTGCAGGAAACGGCAAAGCCGGAATATCAGGTGATCCTGACCGACATGTACTGGATGCCGGAAGAACTGGCGTGGATCCATCGGGAAAAATGCGTGCTGCTGATGCTGAATGCGGATTCGCTGGACCAGGCACGTCCGTTCCTGCGGGCGAACGGGATCCCGAAATTCCATCTGCTGCTGGGCCGGAATTACCGGAAGATCACGAACGAATCGGTTCAGCGCACGATCGATGAATGCGATTTCAAGCCGGGCAGGTATTTCAGCCATCCGATGTTCGGTTTCTTCGAATGCCAGCTTTTCGAATGCACTTTCCGGAAACCGTCGGGGCCCTGGAAAGATCCGAAACCGGCTGTCAAATAAAAAAACAGCTGTGCCGCAGGCCTGAAAATTCCTGAAAGACAGGATTTTTCGGCTTATTTTCGAAAATTTTTCCGCCGGAATGCTCTAAAAAGCTTGCAAATCCGGGTAACCCGGTTATATTTCCATTTGAGTGGAACTGAATTGACGGAAAGAATTGGCCGATGAAAAGAACGATATGGCATAAAATCAGAGCGGCGGCAGGATTGTTGCTGCTGTTGGCTTGTCAGGTATGGAGTACTGAAAAGATTCCCCTGCGGGTAATGAGGCTTCCCGATCCGCGGTCCATGTATCCGGAAAACCGGGTGGCGCTGGCGCTGATCCGTGAATTCAAGCGCCTTCATCCGGAAATCGAACTTTCCGCCTTCAGCGGCATCACCATCCAGAACGTCGGAGCGGAATCGAGGCTGATGCTGGCGATCGCCGGCGGCTCGGCTCCCGATGTGCTGGACCTCAATTTCCGGATGTCCGATACCTATATCCAGCAGAATTTTGTCTGGCCGCTGGACGATTTCATCAAATCGAGCAAGGAATTCAAATCCGTCAACGGGTATCTGAAAACGGTGCCGGAAGCGCTGCGTCCGCTGCTGCTGCGGGAAGGTCCGGCGATCGGCGGCTACAAAGCCGGTGAACATGTCTGGTTCATGGGCGGCCAGCCGGTGACGCGGGTGCTGCGCTGGCGCAAGGATGTATTCCAGGAAGCGGGTCTCGATCCGGAACGTCCGCCGAAAACCTGGGACGAACTGCTGGACTTTGCCCGGCGGCTTTCCGATCCGGGACGGGACCGTTTCGGTCTGAGCATGTCGTCCGGACCGCAGAGTGCGTGGGATTTCCTGCCGTACCTGTGGGGTGCGGGCGGCGATGCCGTGGTCAAAATGAAAGACGGTCGCTGGCGGGCCGCATTCGGCAGCCGCGAAGGTGCGGTCGCTCTGGATTTCTATCTCCGGCTGGCCATGGAGCGCTGGCAGGATTCCGACGGGATCACCCAATACGGCTATACCACGGTCAACGGCGACGAACGTGCGGTCAGTCAGGCCAAGGTCTCCGGCAAGCTCGGCATGTATAACGAATATCTGCAGGACAAGACCATGGGGACAGTGGATCCCTCGCTGGTGGGGACCGCGCCGTTTCCGATGGGACCGGCCGGGATCAATGCTTCCGAGATCAATTCGGTCCTCTACGGCATTTTCGCCGGGATCGAAGGCCGGACCAATTCCGACGGCGTATTCATTTCCGCGGAAAAGATCCGCCGGGCCGCCTGGACCTATATCAGTTTCAACGTCTCCCGGCACGCCCGGGAAGTTTATGCCCGGACCATGGTTGAAATGGGACTCGGGCGCAATCTCAGCCCCATGTACCTTCGCGAATTCGGCTATACGGAATATCTCAAGTATTTCCCGCCGGGCCTGGAAGAAACTTACAATTACGCGATGAAGAACGGCAAACCCGAACCTTACGGGCGTAACTGCCAGATGGTTTACATCTACATGACCAAACCGATCGACGAAGCCATGCAGATGGCCCGCGACGGTCTGCTGCCCGAAGGCAATTCGCCGGAGGTACGCGAGGAACGGCTGGCGATCCTCCAGAAACTCCTGAAGGCCGCCGAGGACCGCACCAATGAACACATGATCGGCCATATTTCCGCCGCGGAAAAGCACAAGCGGACCGTGGTGGCCGGCATTGCGGCCATCCTGATCCTGGCCATGTTCTGTTTTGTCATTTACAACATCTGGAAGACGTTTTCTCCGGTCGATTCCTATTCCGGCCGCAGAAAAGGGCTCGAATTGCGGCGCAACTGGCTGGGGTATCTCATCATGCTTCCGGCCCTGATCAGCATCGCGCTCTGGGTGTATTACCCGATGATCTCCGGTTCGCAGCTGTTCTTCCAGGATTACCGTGTCGTGGGCTCAAGTTCCTGGATCGGCCTGGACAACCTGGCGGGCGTACTCTTTTCAGATGAATGGTGGGGTTCGGTCTGGAATACGTTCCGCTACATGTTCCTGATGCTTTCCATCGGGTTCGCGGCTCCGATCATTCTGGCCGTGCTCCTGCAGGAAGTCTCGCACGGCAAGATCGTTTACCGCACCATCTACTATCTGCCCGCGGTCATGAGCGGACTGGTCGTGATGTTCATGTGGAAACTCTTTTATCAGAGCGGCTCCACCGGCATCCTCAACCAGGTGGTCGGTTCGATCGTCAACTTTTTCGGCTTCGACTATGCTCCGATCGCCTGGCTCCAGGATTCCAACTGGGCATTGCTCGCCTGCGTCGTTCCGGTGATCTGGTCCTCCGCCGGGCCGGGCTGCCTCATTTATCTGGCCGCGCTCAAGGGTATTCCGGACGACATCTATGAAGCAGCCGAGATCGACGGCGCCAACTTCTTCCAGAAACTGTTCCACGTCACCCTGCCTTCGCTGAAAGCACTGATCATCATCAATTTCGTCGGCGCCTTCATCGCGGCATCCCAGTCCGGCGGCATGATCCTGGTGATGACTTTCGGCGCCGCGGAAACCGAGGTGGCCGAACTGCACATCTTCAAGGAGGCCTATACCAATCTGCGTTTCGGCAGTGCCATCGCCATGGCGTGGGTGCTCGGCGTCATGAGCCTGCTCTTCACCATTTACAATATCAAACGCCTTTCCAGAATGGAATTCAAAACTACGGGAAAGTGATTTATCATGGCTATCATCGGAAAAGTCGAACGCAAAAACTGGAAGGTCAAGATCCTCAATATCTGCATCCATCTCCTGCTCCTGCTGGGCGCCGTCACCATGATCTACCCGCTCCTCATCATGATTTCCGGTTCCATCAAGAGCAATGTCGATTTCTTCTCTTTTTCCCTGTTCCCCGAATATATCTATGACCACCAGCTCCTGTTCAAAAAATATCTTTATACCAAATTCAACAACAATAACACCCGCATTTTCAGCCTGTTCCGGCTGCCCGTCGGTTCCCTGATCAACCTTCCCGCCCCGGAGAATCCTTCGCGCGAACGTGCCGACGACTTCAAACAGTTTCTCACCCAGATGCGGCAGACCAAACCCCACTACTGGCGCAGCATCGGCATGGCTTACGAAGTCGGCGTCATCCCCCTCACCCTGCGCGAATACCGCGCCTGGCTGATCCGCAAATTCGGTCCCGGCCTCAAAGGGCTCGAAGCCGTCAACGCCGCCTACAATACCGATTTCACCTCCTGGGATTCCGTCTCCCTGCCCGATGAAAATTTCTACACCCGGCGGACTGAGACCAATTACTCCACCCCGCTGCTCAAAGACCTGCTCGAATTCAAAAACACCCAGATCACCGGATTCAATACCTTCTGGACCGATATCGATTCTCCCTTCGTCAACTCGTTCCGTTTCCCGTCCGGCAACCGCCTGAAAAAACTCAACCAGATCTACGGCACCAATTACAACACCTGGTCCGAGATCACCCTGCCCACCCGATGCCCCGCCGGCAATCCCGCTTTCGTCAAAATGTGGCGCGATTATGTCTGCGAACGCGTCAATCTTATTTTCATCACCATCCGGCCCGGGGCAAAACCGCTCTGGCATCAGTTCCTCCGCAAAAAATACAATAACGACCTGGCTTCATTCAACCGGGTCCATGAGACCGCTTACCGCGATTTCGGCCAGATCCCGCTCCCGGCCACCGTTCCGGAGTCCGGTCAGCTGAGGACCGACTGGAGCGATTTTGTCCTGGAAGGCACTCCGCTCCGCTTCATCGAACTCACCACCCTGGTCGATGAATACCGCAAATGGCTTCGGAAACGCTACCGCTCCCTGGATGAGATCAATCAGAAATTCGACCTCGGTTACCATTCCTTCGAGGAAATCAAACTCACCGAATCCCAGGTCCTGGGCAATCTGAACCAGGGCCGCGACTGGTTCGAATTCGTTTCCTCGCTCAATCCCGAAGACACCGGCCTTTCCAGAAATTACATCAACCAATACCGCCGTTTCATCATCAATCATTTCCATTCCCGCGGCCACATTGACTACAAGGCCCTGTCCCTGGCTTTCAAACAGGAAATCACCAATCCTTATGAGATCCCCTTCTATTCCACGTTCCCAGTTTCTCCGGAGGTCGGTTCCACGGTCAAGGACCTCTACCGCAAATTCATCCTCCGCCCCGAAAACGCCGCCGGACGCACCCTCACCGTCACCCCGGAACACTCCCGCGCCTGGGTCAAATTCCTCAAGGCAAAATACAAAAACGACATCAAATCGCTTAACCGCTCCTGGAGCCTGATCTATTCCGACTGGAACCGGATCTCGCCTCCGTTCGCCGAGTATGAATGGTTCAACGTGCTCGACAACCGCAAACTCCTCATCAAGGAATATCTCAAACGCAATTACATCATGGTCTTCGACACCATCCTGACCAACGGTTTCGCCGCCCGCAACACCCTCATCTATTGCGCCCTCGCCGTCCTCGCTTCCCTGCTGGTCAATCCCCTCTGCGCCTACGGCCTTTCACGGTTCAAAATGCCCCCGGCATACAAGATCCTGCTCTTCCTGATGCTCCCCATGGCTTTCCCCGCCATGGTGCTCGGCATTCCGCGTTTCCTCCTGATCAAGAACCTCGGCCTCCTCAATACTTTCGCCGCCCTCATCCTCCCCTCCATGGCCAACGGATATATGATTTTCCTGCTCAAAGGGTTTTTCGACAGCCTGCCGCACGAACTTTTCGAATCCGCCGAACTCGACGGCGCCAGCGAATGGACGATTTTCTGGCACATCGCCATGGGCCTTTCCACCCCCATCCTGTCCGTGCTCGCACTTAATACGTTCACTGCCGCCTACGGTAACTTCATGATGGCTTTCCTGCTCTGCCAGGACAAGTCGATGTGGACCATGATGGTCTATCTCTATCAGCTTCAGCAGAATTCCAGCCAGGCCGTCGGTTTTGCCGCGCTCATCATCGCCGCCATTCCGACTCTGCTGGTTTTCATATTCTGTCAGAACATCATCATCAAAGGGATCGTCGTTCCTTCCGAAAAATAGGGGGATTGGAAAGGAGTTTTGCTTATGAGACGTGCAGTCAGAAAATTTTATACCCTGGTTGAGATCATGACCGTCATCGTGATCGCCGCCATTCTCTTCGGCATCGGCATCCCGGCTTTCACCACCATGATCCAGGGCAGCAACATGACGATCGCCATCCGTCAGCTTTCCGCCAAGATCTCGGCCGCACGGGCATACGCCGTGACAAACAGGTGTAAGGTGGCAGTGCTGCTCCCTGAGGTGGTTGAAAATTCAGCCGGCACAAAAAAGGATGACTGCTGTTTTTCCGCTTATCGGGTTTGTGTAGTTGATTCTGCCGATGCCTTTCAGGAATGGATCGAGGATGAAAATTGGAAGACCTTGCCAAATGGAATTTATCGGGAAAGTGTTTCCAATACAAAATCTGTTACGGCCGATGCAACCGATATCGGCGGGAAAGATACGGGATACCCGGCATTGATCTTCAACAGCAAAGGACAAATTGTCAATGACAGCAGCAGTAATCCCGAAATATTGCTCAGACACGGGAGATATGTTAACGGGCAAAAAATTCCTACCGGCGGCAGTGATCACAAATTAACCATCAACCAGTATTCTGGAAAAGTTAAAGTTGAAGTCTCTGATTGACGGACGGGACAGACTTGACAGACCGGACGGACAAAACTCGAAATAAATGGTTTTTTGCTGAAAGACCTGAAAGCACAGTGATTCCCAGTAACAGCATTCCTTGCATCTCGTGTCATGACGTGGGATTCCGCGCAATCGTCGGTCAAGTCCGTCTAGTCCGTCCGGTCCGTCATTCGCGGCAGCACGGTCCGCTTCCGGCAATCAGTTTCTCCGGAAGGCAGTCGCGTCCGGTGCCGCGGTCCCGAGGCAGGTCATGAACCGGATTTCAACAGAGGCACGGTCTGACCCGTCCGGATGAGGAGTTCCGTATGCGCACTTTCCACTTTTTCGCCCCGTTCCGCCGCCTGCCACATCCGCCAGAAGGTCCGTGCGATATCAGCGGGATTATTGGTGATCGCGGTCACTTCCGGGAATAAACCGAGTTCGACCTCATCCTGACTGAACAGAGCCAGGTCTTTCCCGATCCGGATCCGGTGTTTTTTGAACCAGGCATACAAACGGTCAAGGGCGCTGCCCGGCACGATCAGAACTTGCGGGCGCGGATCGGATTTCATGATCAGCTCCATTCCCGTTTCCAGATTCCCGTAATTTTCCTCACAATGGAATACCCAGCGGGGATCCACATGCAGGTCGTTTTCCGCCATCATCCGGTAATAATCCAGCAGCCGGATCACCTGGACCGGATACAGTGAGAAGTCATTGCCGCAGAAATGCAGATAACCGATCCGCCGGTAACCCAGTTTCCGGAGATATTCGATCTGCATCACCGTCATTTCGGGCGAATCGCGCAGTTCGGCCGCCACCTGTCCGGTATGCCGAGGCAGCAGTTCCAGACAGTTTTTCAGGTGGGTATGCAGATAATCGGCAAAATCGGCGCTTTGGGCGCCGAACAGGATGCAGCGTGAAATACCCTGACTGAACAGTTCCTCGGCGATCTCCTCTTTCGACCGCTGTCCGGCGCTTTCGACCGTGATTTTTCTCCCGTCCGCGGCCGCCAGCCCGGAAAGCGTATCGAACAGGGTCCTGACGAATCCGGGATTTTCCAGACTGGAAACCGACCAGTGCAGCAGGCGGATCTCATTGGAATTCTCAACCGGTTTGATCCGGAAAGTGCCGCGTTCTGGATCGATGCGGATCAGGCCGTCCTTTTCCAGCTGGCGCAGCGCGTGCGTCACGGCCGACTGACCGACCCCGGTCTCTTTCCGAATCGTCCGGATCCCCGGCAGTTTCCCGCCGTATGGCAGGGGCAGCAGCACATTCAGCAGATATTCCGTGACGCGCTTGATTTTCAGACTGCGTATGCCTTCTTTATGGACCATGATGGAATTCCCATGGGTTGTTCGGGATAATATACCATGATTCCCCGGCATGTCAAGCTGTACCGTTTTTCGTACCGGAATCCATGATTTCAAAGATTTATGACGAAAAAAATCACTCGGTCGCCTTGCAACTTTCCCGAATTAGATTATAATAACGGAAAACAGCAAAAAAGGTTCCGGAAATGAAAAAATTACTGTCGATCACAGTCTTTCTGGCCGCGGCATGTCTGCAGGGAGCGGATTATGTGAAGCTGGATCAGGAGGCAGTGCAAGCCGTGCGTGCGAAAGATCATGCGCTGGCCGAAATGAAGTTCGGCGAAGCCATGAAAGCGGCCCGGAATCCGGCGGAAAAATGCAAAGCGGTCCGCGGCAAGTTCGACGCCATGCGGAAACAGAAAAAACGGAAAGAAGCGGAAGCTTTCATGACCGAAGCCATCGCAGATGATCTGAAAGATGCGGAGATCGCCCGCAGCCTGACCGATCCGAAACATCAGACCGGGAATCAGGATATCTGGAAAGACAACTGTTTCGAACTGTTCTTCTACGCCGAAAAGAGTCAAAAACTCTGGCAGATCATCGTCAATGACCGCAGCGCCTGGAGTTCGCTGACCTGGGAGAAAAGACTGCCGCGCTGGGAACAGCTCAAGGGAGTGAAAGCGGCCGTCCGCCGCACCGCCGACGGCTGGGCCGCCGATATCACCATCCCGTTCAGCGAACTGCAGACCGACCGGTCCGACCTGCGGTTCAATTGCACGCGGGAACGCAACCTCAAGGGAAAGAAAACGGAATTCTCCACCTGGTCGCCGCTCGCCATGCTGGGCAACTGGCAGGGAGTGGACAACTACGGCACCCTCGTTTTCCAGCCGGAAAAACCGTGACGGAGTTTTCCCGAAATGATCATTTATCCGGAATCGGCTCTCGCTTCCATCGAGCTGGTGACTTCATTCGAACCCAGGGAGATCGTCTGCGCTTTTCATGATATCGACGGCACGCATTCGCTGATCCGCGACTGGGTGCCGGTCATGACCCTGACCACCGGCTATACCGCCCGCTACGGACTGCCGCCGGACGACCTGACGGAAGCCGTTCCGCTGATCATGGCCCATGAGCGGGAAGATTTTTCCGTCTCGCACGATTTCTCCATCGAATCGGCCGGGCTTTCCGCGCTGACGCAGATGGAATGGGCGATCCGCTGCGGCATTCAGAACGGGGTCATCGAACGGCCCGACGCCGATCCGGCGGTCAACCGGCAGATCATCGACGGGATCTGGGCCGGACGGGAAACCTTTCCGGAAATTCAGGAGGATCCGGCGCTGACGGCCTGGATCCA
This sequence comes from Lentisphaerota bacterium, assembly GCA_015061565.1. Taxonomy (GTDB): domain Bacteria; phylum Verrucomicrobiota; class Lentisphaeria; order Victivallales; family UBA1829; genus SIG94. The sequence continues at coordinate 183 of SUWI01000165.1, read as the reverse complement.
GGAGAAAAGCTCCAATCTGTTCCGCATCTACGAAAAGATCCTGCTGCTGATGAGCCGCGACCGCAATCTGGCCGATGCGCGCATCCATCCCGACCGCTGGCGCGTCCCCGGCAGCATGGAATTCCTGCGTTTCCTGAAGGATCGCGGCATCCCGAATTATTTTGTGACCGGCGCGGTCGTGGA
>SUWI01000164.1 GCA_015061565.1 Lentisphaerota bacterium | reverse complement strand
AGCCGGCAGCTCCTTCCGGCCGATTATCTGAAGGATGCCCTGATGAAACAGGCCGATAACTCCATGAATGAAAATCCGGACTGGAAAACCGGTTACGGCTATCATTTCTGGGTTTCCCGCCACGGCGGCCGCGGCGACGGCGCATCCGGACAACTGGCCGTCATTCTGGAGGAATACGATATCTCCATCGCGGTCACGGCCTGCCTGAACCGGATGCAGGATCTGCTGGATATTTTCTGGGAAGATCTGCTGCCGGATCTGAAAGATGCCCCTTTGCCGGAAGACCCGGCAGCGCATCGCGAACTGCTGGATCATGTCGGCAGTATGAAGATCCCCGCGGTGTCCGGTCCCGCAGCTGAACCGCGGCCGGCGGTCTGTTTCCATTTTCAGGATAATTCCGCCGGGATTCGGCAATGCGAGATCTCTTTCGGCCCGGATCATTGCGCCATGACTTTTCTCACTTCCCGCGGATATGAACAGCTGCGTGCCGGATTCGGTCATTTCGAATATTCCGTTCTGCAGTTGACCGATACGACGCCGCATCCGGTGGCCGCCAGTGCGGCCTGGCTGGATCCTTCCACGCTGGAGATCCGCAGTTTCATCTGCGACGGCATATACCGGGATGTCTGGACCGTGGATTTTTCGCCCGACAATCCCGAACCGCTGAAAAATCAGATGATCTGCACCTGTTTCCGGCCGGGAAAACCCCGCCTCCTGCTGGCGGAACAGCACTGACTTCCGTTATTTTGACACCAGCCACACCGGCTTCCAGATGCCGCCCTGTCCATTGGTGTCCTCTACCCGGATGATGATGTTCTGGACCGGACGGTCCCAGATCATCATCTCGCTGGCGATTGGGGAAACATCAGCCTGCGGCATCCGGCCAGCTCAAATTCTGGATCACCGCTATTACAGGTAAGAAAAAATAAAACCGCTGACATTACTCTGGTTGATTTTTGACCGCATTACACTATATTACCCTGTATAAGCAAAAATCAAACTGGGGTAAGTGATGACATTTGATTTCGATGATTTAATCGGCGAAACCACGACTTGTGATAAGAAAGAAGCCGTGGAGTTATCTCATCCTAAGAGCTGGTTGAAAAGCGTCAGTGCTTTCGCCAATGGCGATGGGGGATTACTTCTTTTCGGCGTAAAGGAGGACAATACTCCTGTTGGAATTGAGAATGTCCAATATGTTTCTGAGAAAATCAGCGAACTTGTCAAAAGCAGACTTGACCCCATTCCTGTTTTTAGAATGGAAATCCGTAAAATTGCGGGGAAAAATGTCATTGTCCTTGATGTTGAAAAAGGATTTCAAAGTCCATATTTTTATGTTGGCGATGGCGGGCACTATGCTTTTGTTCGAGTCGGAAATGAAAGTGTTCCTGCCGATGCACAGACATTAAGGCAACTTGCAATCAACGGAATGGGAAAAACATTTGATACCATCTTTTCAAGTGAGAACTTTTCAGATTATAAGTTTTCTGCATTGAACGGCAAATTTCAAGAGATCACCGGACATCCGTTATCGGAAAAGGACTTCAAATCTTTTTCTCTGATCAGCAATACCGGAAAAATGAGCAATGCGGCATTACTTTTGGCCGATAACCCGCCGTTCATTCAATCACGGTTTTTTGTACCCGCTGGAATGGCTTGGACAAAGCGAATGGTTCAGTAGATGCACTGGATGATGGAGAATATGCTGGAAGTGTCCTTTTTCAATTATCTGAGGCAATGCTGTTTTTCAAACGAAATACCCGTATTGGCTGGAAAAAATTACCGGAAAAAAGAGTTTCTCTCCCGGAATATCCTGAGCGGGCTGTTTTAGAAATTCTGGTCAATGCGATCGTGCATCGCGACTATATGGTCGCAGGCAGCGAAGTACATCTTGATATTTTTGATAACCGGATAGAAGTTGTTTCACCTGGCGGAATGTATGATGGAACACGGATTCAGGAACTTGACTTGATGGAAGTTCCATCCAAAAGACGTAATCCGCTTTTGGCTGATATCTTCAGTCGATTGAATTTGATGGAGCGTAAAGGAAGCGGTTTTGAAAAAGTGCTTTCGGCCTACCGGAAACAAGTTAATTTCACGGATGATTTGAAGCCGGTTTATTCTTCCAGTGCAACTTGGTTCAAGGCGGTGCTGCCGAACTTGAATTACCAACTCTCGGCGGCTGTGGAGAAAACTGTGGAGAAAACTGTGGAGAAAACTGTGGAGAAAACTGTGGAGAAAACTGTGGAGAAAACTGTGGAGAAAATACTTTCCGCAATAAAACAAAACCCCAAGGTTACTCAACAGCAGCTTGCTGATATAACAGGACTTTCCCGTCGCGGCGTCGAATGGAATCTTAAAAAAATGCAGACTCTGAATATAATCCGGCGAAAAGGCGGAGCTAGAGGCGGACACTGGATTCTTCTCAAGAATCACTTTGAATGAGATTTCCATTTTCAGAACTTGCTGTAATGCAAAATAATGCTTCCATAATACTATGAAATGACTTCGATTTGATGTTTCTACGGATCCTTCCACGCTGGAGATCCGCAGTTTCATCTGCGACGGCATTTGCCGGGACGTCTGGACCGTGGATTTTTCATCCGGCAATCCTGAACCGCTGAAAAATCAGATGATATGCACCTGTTTCCGGCCGGGAAAACCCCGTCTCCTGCTGGCGGAAAAGCAATAAATCCCGTTATTTCGACACCAGCCAGACGGGTTTCCAGATGCCGCCCTGTCCGTTGGTGTCCTCTACCCGGATGATGATGTTCTGGACCGGACGGTCCCAGTCGATGCCGGAATTGATCTGCACTGCGAACGGAGTGGACCAGTCATTGGGATTTTTGAAAATCCGAGATGCGACTTCTTTGCCGTTGAGGTAAACCCAGCAGGATTCATCCACAGCACCGAAATAGAGGAAGACTTTCCGGTCTTTCCAGTCCGCCGGGATCATGATCTGCGTTCCATACCAGGCGATGCCGTCATATCCGGTCGTCTGCTTGCGGATCTCGGCGGAAACTTGTTTGTAATGCTTATGCGGGGTTTCCCACGGTGCATTGGTGCACATCAAAGCTCCCCATTTGCGGACTTGCTCCGGAGTGTTTTCATACCATTTTTCCGTCACGCCTTTGTTTTCCGGATCGAGCCGGAAATACCAGAACAGCGGCGTTTTCAGATACGGCGGTTTATATTCTTTGAAATTCATTACCCGTTTGATGCCGCAGACATCGCCGAAATACTGTTCGTTCCACGGCAGCGGGTTGATTTTATGCTGTTTGCGGAAATCCAGCAGGTTCAGCGCATCCCGGTCGGTTTTGTGTGCGACGGCACGGAAGAAAAGCCGGGCATGTTCATGTGCGAACTTCAGTTTTTCGATCCGGGCGCGTTCCTGCGGCGTGAGCTGACGCGACAGGGCTTTTTCCAGATGTTTTCCCGTCTCGGCGAAATCGCTGTCTTTGTAATATTTTCCCAGGTTCCAGATCAGTCCGCGGGAGAAGTTGAACACTTTTCCCTGTTCGGCAATTTCAGCCTGATGCGGAGCAATGCGCTTTTCCCAGACCTGTTCCCGCCAGTAACGGTAATAGTTTTCCAGGTCATCGGCTGCTTTCCCGAATGATTGCATGAAATGTTTTTCCCAATGTTCGAACGGTTTCGACGGATCCTGCATGGCTTTCATGACCACATAATCGCTGAAGCACTGGAAGGTCCCGGGCGAACCGGCATCGTAGTCGAAACCGATCGCGCCGGACCGGTAGAGATATTTCCAGATCTCGAAGAAATGTTTTTCCCAGCCGACCGGGAGGTAAGGCAGACTGTAATAGACATGCCGGTTCGGACGGTAGAAGAAATGGTTCAATCCGGCTTTTTTCCAGGAACCGACATACGCTTCGATTCCTGCCATGGAGAAGTCGGTCGGCACGATCCCGATCACGATGTCGGCTGCCGGCTTTTCCCTGGCCGGAGCCTGTTCCGTGGCATCATAGGCATACATCGATGCTTTTACGTCCGGACGGATTTTTTTCGCTTCCGCCAGCACCCGGTTGGCAAAATGGATATAGCGGTCCGCATACCAGTTCTGCCATTGGTTGTTTCTCTTTTCCGGAACCACATCAAGCGCCGTGCATTTCGGACAGTGGCAGGAATCTTTGCCGTCGGCATCGTTTTCGCACAGATTGATATACAGCGGACAGCCGGCTTTTTTCCAGTCGGCAATGACCTGCCGGATCAATCCCTCACTGGAGACGCACATGGCGATCGCTTCGGACTGTTTCCCTCGGAACGCAGCCGCATTGGCGGAATTGACCTTGGCGCCGACCGGGGCACGGACCCCGTCTTTCCGCATGGCGAAATATTCCGGATGTGTCTTGCTGAAACGGTTCCAGTATTTCGTGAAAGCGTGTCCGTAACGGGGCGCGTCATGATTGCCGTAGCGGAGTCGGCGGTGCCATTGGTTCACCGCCTGGTCTTTGTAGCCCCGGATCTGACGGATGTTCAGGGTCGGGATCCAGCAACCCTGCCGATTCCGGATTTCAAGTTTTTCTCGCGGGCTGAATGCAATATCTTCCGGAGCCGGCCAGCGAACGCCCAGTTCGTTTTCCAGAAAATCATAAACGGCATGCAGCGTCCCGTTGTTCTTGTCCCCGTAGAAATATGCGGCCTTCGGGGTAACCTGCCAGCGGGCTTCCTCCGGCTGGAATTTTCCTTCCGAACCGGCGGGAACACGGCCGACATAAAAAACATAACTGCCGGATTTGATCTGATCCGGTTTGACCATTGGGATCGTTTTTCCCGTGATCAGATCGAGATGGGTTTTCAGTTCCGCGGCGGCGGTATTCTGTCCGGATTCTGAAACGATGACGCTCCGTTCCGGATTGATGGTCAAATTCGCTTCTGCGGCTGACAGTGTTCCTGCCAGCATCAGCACGGTCAAAACTTCTGCAATCAATTTCATTTTGGTTTCCTTCTATTGAAAAACGGGTCAATTCGTGAAGCGGAAGGATCCGGTGGTGTCGTCGGAGTTCCGGTTCGGCTTGAATTCGGTGCAATACCGCAATTGTTTGTCTCGGGTCCGGAATCCGGTCACGCGTCCGCTGAAGGTCACAGTATTGCCGGTGGCTCCCGGATGAAGCAGGTAAACCCCGTACGGTGAATAATCCGTGGGTCCGGTGAAGCTCAGAACGGCAGAATTGGAATTATTGCCGATGTTATCCCCCGGCCGGCTCGCGGAACCGGGGAATGATGAAACGATCTGATCTCCCGCGTTGATGTTGGCGGTATCGCCGTAGACGACCGTATCGGACGATCCCTTTTCCCTGGCAACCGCGGTATATTTGATCGCATTGGACTGATACGTTCCGAATGTTCCTACTGCCAGTCCGTAGGTTGTATAATAGCGTGCTGCGCCGTTGTCCGGATAGCTGCCATTGACCTGCGCTTTATTGGTCGGACAGGAAAAGATTTTTCCGTTGTTGATATATTTGAGGACCTGATACAGACCGTAAAAAGGCATCGAATTGGTCCGGCCTGCCATGGGAAACTGTGCAGTCGGACACCAGGACTGGTAATCTTCGCAATAGTAGGCAAACCCGAGATGCTGCTGTTTCAAATTGGCGCGGCAGGAGGAATCCTGGGCTTTTTTCTTGGCTGAATTGAGCGCCGGCAGCAGCATGCCCGCCAGGATCGCGATGATCGCTATCACGACCAGGAGTTCTATCAGCGTAAAATGGTGCTTGCGCCGGGATGATGAACGATGATCCTCCTCCGCTCTTCGAGCTATGGAGGACAAGGAGATGAGAGATGAAAATTGGTTCATGTTCTGTTCCCTTTCTTTGATTGATTTTTTCGATGTTTTTTGGAATTTTACGGATAATATATTTGCAATCCGGGAAAAAACAAGTATTTTATATAGCAGTAAATTGCCAAAAAATAAAAGGATATGGACATGGCGGAAAAACTGAAATTCATCTGCCGGAAACGGAAACAGAAAACGAGCGAAGACGTGACCTTGATCAATACGGACCGGATGCCGTATTACAATTCGGCGATGATCTCACTGTATGCCAGCGGGGAATCGGTGTTGCAGCCGGGATACAGTTCCCGTCCGCAGCACATGGTATACTGGGCGCTGGAGTATATCTGCGAGGGGGAATTTCTGGTCATCCGGGGCGAAAACCGTTACCGGTTGGCTGCGGGCGATGTGCTGATCATGTATCCGGGATTCCGTTACACCAAGGAAAACCCGGGCAATTCACGGGTGAGAAAGAAGGAGATCATGCTGAATAATTCGCCGCTGATCTCGATCCTGTGCAACCGTTCGGACCTGAACGGACGGGAAATGCTCCGGTGCAGCGATCCGGCGGCCGTGGAAGCGTATTTCGACCGGATCAGGGAATTGGTGGTCCGCTCGGAGGAGGATGGAAATTCTGGACAGATCCTGCAGAATACCATTTTCGCCCTGTTCACGGAAATCATTGCCCAATGCGGATCGGCGAGCGTGTACACCTCGTTCGACGACCAGCTCAAACAGCTGGACGTGTTCCAGCCCGACCTTACGCTGGAACGGATGGCGGAACATTTCAAGGTCGGGAAACGCACGCTCAACCGGATGTTCAACCGTCAGCTGAACTGCTCGCCGTTTCAATACCTGATCTCCGCCAGGATGAAATATGCGACGCAGCTGCTGCGGAGCAATACGCTTTCGATCAAAAATGTGGCGGAGGAATGCGGTTACAACCATCCGAGTTTTTTCATTGCGGAATTCAAAAAATATTTCCGGAAAACGCCGCTGGAATACCGCAGGGATTTGGGAATCTTCGATGATGCCAGCCTGAAAGCCCTCGCAGGCTGGGGCCGGAAACGGAAAAGCGGAACGGGAAAAAAACGGTAAATGCCTGGATGTCCGCCTTGGCGAAGCGAGGCGGTTTGAGCGGTGTTTACACCGCCTGCGATGTCCAGTCTTGGATCTGTCCGCGTTCCATGTCGAAATTCACCCCGACGAGGAAAATCTTCCTGCCGGAATTCAGGTAACGGCGGCAGTAGTCCCGGTCTTTGATCTGATCCAGTGCAAGCTCCCTGGTCTTGTCGAGCTTGAATTCAAATACGAACACAAAACCCTCATTCGAGGCGACTGCGTCGATTCTGCCCTCGTTCGTCCTGGACTCCGCCTCAATGCTGATGCCGAGTAACATGAAGATGGAGAAGAACAGCAGATGGAAATTGTTTTCATCTTTCAGGTGGACGTCATACGGAACTTTGGCGAAAAATACTTTCATGCATTCCAGAAAAGCATCCACATTTCCAGCCGTGACCGCATCCGCGAGCTTGTAAACCGAATCCTTGACCTGATCCACTCGCAATCCGCTGCAATATCCTGCAAGGTAGGTCTCGAATGAACCTTTCACTTCGAGATTCGGAAAGCGCAGTTTATAAACGGTGTCGCCGTAGCGCTTGACCGCGCTGTCGATGGTAAGATATCCGGTCTGCAGGAGCAACGTCAGCGGATTGATCCGGTCGATCTCGTAAGCGTCGAAGGCGAAATTGGAGACGGGGTTATTCAGCACTTCCTCAAAATCGAAGCGCTGTTTTTTGATCAGTTCCAGCAGAAATGAGGGTGTACCGGTGGAGAACCAGTAGTTGTTGAACTTGCCGCCCGTTTCAAAAAATTTCGCCAGCGAAACGGGGTTGTAAACGGTTTTGGCGTTTTCCTCAAACCGGTAACCGTTGTACCACGCTTTGATCTCCTCTTTGAACTCGTCGATGGAACGATCTTCGGCGAGCGCTGCGATGCGGTCGCCGAAGTTTGCCTCCAGCTCTTCCTGTGTATAGCCGAGCATGGTGGCGTATCTGGCGTCCATGGTGATGTCGGTCAGATTGTTCAGGTCGGAGAACAGCGAAACATGGCAAAACTTGCTGACTCCGGTAATAAAGGCAAAGCGAAGCATTCCGGATTTCTCTTTTATCACGGAATAAAAGACCTTGAGCGCTGCGAGAAATTCCGAAACATTCTTATTGGAAATATTGTTGAGGATTGGTTTGTCATATTCATCCAGCAGAATGACCACATCTCCAGCCTTGTCGTGAAGCGTTTTGATCAGTTCGTGAAACATGGTATCGGAAGAGGTTTCTTTCAAAGTGATGCCATTGAGGTCTGCTTGTTCTCTGAGCATCTGCTTGAATCGCTCCTCCATTTTTTCCAGAGTGCTGAAATCCCGGCCATTCATGTCAAGATGGATGATTGGAAACGGTTTCCAGTCATACGGCTTGTCGTAAATCGCCAGCCCTTTGAACAGTTCCTTTTTTCCCTGGAATACGGATTTGAGTGTGGAAAGAGTCAGCGATTTGCCGAAGCGGCGGGGACGGGAGAGAAAGTACATGGCTTTTGCCGGTCTGACCAATTGCCAGATGTATTCGGTCTTATCCACATACAGAAAATTGCCCTGTATCAAATCTGCAAAAGTGTAAACACTGCTGGTTAAATCCTTCATGGCCCTTTTTCTCCCCGTATCTGTAAGGAACTATACTCCGGATTTTGCATTTGTCAAATCGTTTTTCATGAAATGCAGTGTTTCAGAGATTTGGAATCCCAGCGCTGATTTTTCGCGGTGTTCTCTGTCCTTTGATTTGGACCTGTATCGTGAAAAAAATAAAAGTGAAAGCCGTTGGAGATGGTTTTTTTCCTGAAAAAGCGGTATTACTCAAGCTTTTTTGACAAAAAAACGAGATTTTTTCAATTTTTTTTTGATTTTTCTGTTGCAATCTGTTCTTTTTCGCAGTAAGTTAGCGCAGAATTCTGCACTTATGCACATGATTCCGGGAAAAAAACAGGTTCCGGGAGTCGGTTCAGAGGGAGTGGAACGGGACGGATGTGTAACAGAGGGTATTAACGCCCGGCGGAAGGCAAAAACAGGAGATGCACCTGCCGGGCACGAAAAAAGGAATCCGGATTATGAAAAGTGTGTATGTCGGCAACCTGCCGTATGCAACCACCGACACAGAACTGAAGGCGCTGTTCGAGCCCTTCGGCACGGTTTACAGTGCCAGGATCAAAACCGACCGGGACACCGGCCGGCCGCTGGGATACGGTTTTGTCCAGATGGAGGACGCCGCCGCAGCACAGGCGATTCAGGCATTGGACGGCAAGGAACATGCCGGCCGCAGTCTCCGGGTCAATGAGTCTCGCGAAAAGTCTCCGTCCGACCGTCCTCCCCGCCGCGATTTCGGCACTGGCCGCGGCGATCGTCCGCCGCGCCGTGAAGGCGGCTTTGGAGACCGTCCGCCGCGCCGTGAAGGCGGGTTCAGTTCCGACCGTCCGCCGCGCCGTGAAGGCGGTTTCAGTTCCGACCGTCCGCCCCGCCGCGACTTCGGCGGTGCTCCCCGTCCGGACCGTCCGCCCCGCCGCGATTTTAATCCTCCTGCGCCTGCCGAGCCCGCAGACGATTTCGACAACGATGCCGATGATGCTGCCGATTATACTCCCGCTTCGCATGAATTCGGCAATGACCGCCCCCAGCGCCGCCGGACCTTCCGGAAAAACAACCAGTACGGCGGCCGTGACAACCGGGATTCCGACCGTCCGAGACGGCCTTTCATCAAGAGTTCCCCGCGGAAAAAAGGGTATCGCCCCAACGAAGATTACGAGTCTGAGGAATAAGAAAACCCCGGATTTTTCCAGACCCGGTCCCGGCCGGGTTTTTTTATGATGCCACGAGGTGTTTTCATGAAGAAATCATTTATTGTTCTGATCCCGGTGCTGCTGATCCTGTTCGGATGTTCCGATTCGGCGGCGAAAAAGCTGAAAATCGGCATTTCGATCCCCGCCGCCACGCACGGGTGGACCGGCGGTGTGGTCTGGAGCGCCGGACAGGCCAAAAAGAATATCGAGGCTGCCAATCCCGATGTGGAAGTGATCGTGACTTCCAGCGCCAATACCGCCGACCAGGTCAACCGCATCGAAAATCTGCTGGCGCGCAAAGTCAATGCGCTCGTGGTGATGGCGCAGGAGCCCGGTCCGGTTTCCAGCGTGTGCGAACGTGCCAAAAAGCAGGGCGCTTATCTGGTGATCGTTTCCAATCCGATCGAAAAACCGGTTCAGGATGTGTTCGTGAACGGCGACAACCGCAGTTTCGGCGCCGCCGCGGCCGAGACCATGGGCCGACTGCTCAACGGCCAGGGCGATATCGTGGTCATGGAAGGCATTCCGTGTCCGATCAACACCGACCGTGTTTCCGCTTTCCGGAAAGTGCTGGCCGAAAAATATCCGAAGATGCGCATCCTCGAATCCCAGACCGCCGGCTGGAATACCGAAAAGGGGCTCGCCCTCATGGAGAATTTCCTGCAGAAACATAAGAAGATTGACGGCGTCTGGTGCGGCGATGATGATGTGCTGATCGGTGCGCTCAAAGCCTATCAGGAATCCAAACGCAAGGATGTCAAATGCATGGTCGGCGGAGGCGGCAGCAAGCTGATCGTGAAGAAGATCCTGGACCGCGACCCGCTGGTGCGCGGCACGGTGACCTATTCCCCGCGAATGCTGGAAAAGGGCGTGGAGGCCGCGCTGGAAGGTCTGCGCACGGGAAAGACCCCCCGGAAGGAGATCATCATCAAATCCGAGATCGTGACCTCGGAAACGGCGTCAAAACATTATTACCCCGATTCGGTTTACTGAGACTGTCAATTAAAAAACATGCAGGAGCGGATTCTGCACAGGAACCATTAAAGGATGAAACCATGAAAATCAGAACAATTTTGAACAGCATTCTGGCGGCCGCGGCTGGGATTTGCGCCCTTTGTGCGACGGCAGCGGAGAAGACCGAAGCGAAAGATTCCCCGAAAGTCCTGATCGCCTTTTATTCCTACAGCGGCAATACGCGTGCCGCCGCCATGCAGATCCAGAAGAAAGTCGGCGGCGATCTGTTCGAGATCAAGCCTGCCAAAGCGTATCCGACCAATTATAAAAATTGTGTTGCCGTGGCCAAACAGGAGATCAGGGAGGGGCATTTCCCGCCGCTGGAAAAAGAGATCGATATTTTCAAATACAGCATTATTTTCATCGGCAGTCCGAACTGGTGGGGCACGATAGCTCCTCCCGTCGGCACCTTCATCAAGAACAGCAATATCGAAGGGAAAACCATCATCCCGTTTTTCACCCACGGGGGAGGCGGGATGCAGAACTGCGAATCGGATGTGCAGAAATACTGCGAAGCCGGGAATGCCGGCAAAATCCTGAAGGCGTTCACCTGTCCCGGCTCTTTGACCAAAGAGCCGGTCCCCGAACTGGAACAATGGGCGGCCGATTGCATGAAGCAGGCCGCTGCCGCTGCCAAGACAGACAAGGACGGAAAGTCCGGGAAAGGCAAATAAGATTGTAATCGGTCAGCATGGGCCGGGAGAACGCGAACATGGGTATAATAGGTATAATGGGTCGGATAGGTGAGAACGCGCCCTACGTGTAATGGCGGACTGCCGATCCCGTGACTTTGTCCTCGCACATTCCCGCCACCAGAAGCCCGGCAATGCCGGGCGTTCCTATAAAACCTATGACACCTATTAAACCCATTCATAACTGTTCGCCGGATCAAGTCTCATGCTGCGACAGCGTATCCATGTCACCCATACTGACCGATTACTAAAAAACGGGA
>SUWI01000163.1 GCA_015061565.1 Lentisphaerota bacterium | reverse complement strand
GCCGCCCGGAAGATCCGGCGCAGCAGAAAAGCGACCGTGGTCTTGCCGTTGGTTCCGGTCACGGCATAAACATCCATGCCGTCGGCGGGCTTGCAGTAAAAGGTTTCGCAGAGCAGCGCCCAGGCACGGTAGGAATCAGTGACTTTCAGCACCGGAAAACCTTCCGGCGCCGACCATGACGAATCGGCAGCGATCACGGCCCCGACGGCGCCTTTTTTCACCACCTCGTCCAGGAACTGATGTCCGTCAGTCCGGGAGCCGCGGATAGCGCAGAACAGCGTTCCGGGAACGACCCGGCGGGAATCATTGGCAACCGCTTTCACTCCGATGGAAAAATCGCCAGAACCGGATACGGTCCAGGGCTTCAATACCCTTGCATAATCAGCCAAGGAAAGGTCCGTCATTCCTTGTCGGCCTCCGGTTCGATGACCTCCAGTCCGGTGGAACGGGAACCTTTCAGGAAGACGATATCGCCGGCCCGGGCCATATCGCGGACGGGACCGGTCGCGGAAGCGGCATCGGGAAACACCGTAACGCCATTATGTTTCACGGTCAGGTCCAGCACGGCCAGCGCTTCGGTCATTTTTTTGCCGACAGCGGCGATCCGCGCACCGGGCAGATTGTCGAGAGCAAAGGAAAGCACGCGCATATGTCCCTTGAGCGATTCCTTGCCGAGTTCACCCATATCGCCGAGCACCAGCACCAGATGGGCGGGATCGGCAAATTCGCAGAGCCAGCCGAGCGCCGCACAGATACTGTCCGGATTGCCGTTGTAGGCATCGTTAATCCACAGCGCATCCCCGTGCATGGTCCGTTTCATCCGGAAGCCGGGCACGTGGATCCGGCGGATCGCCTCGGCGGTCGTTTCCAGGGGGATCCCGAAGCTAAGCGCGGCCGCGGCCGCACCGCCGGCATTGAGCGCCTGATGCCGCCCGGTCAGGTTCCATTGCACGGTGACCTTTTTTCCCGAAGCGGTGTCGATCAGATCGAACGAACTGCCGTCCAGATTGCCGCCGTTATAGACGACCTGGACGGATGATTCCGGCGACTCGCCGAAAGTGATTTTGCGGGAAATGGGCGATGCCGCTTTCCGGATGACCGCAATGCCGCCGCATTCCTGCGGGAAGACCGCGTTCCGGACGGAAACCGGGGTAAAAATATGGGATTTCTCGGTGGCTACGCCGTCCAGATTGATGAAAAATTCCAAATGGCAGTTGCCGATGGAGACGATGAGCGAGGTCTCCGGCTGGGCGATCTGCGCCAGCGGTTCGATCTCGCCGTGATGGTTGGTCCCCATTTCGATGACGGCATACTGATGCTGATCGGTGAGCCGCAGGAGATTGCACGGCACGCCGATCTGGTTGTTGGTGTTGCCTTCCGTGGCCAGCACATGTTCCTTGCCGGCGGCATATTCGAAGATGGTCCGCAGGATCTCTTTGGTGGTGGTCTTGCCGCAGGATCCGGTCAGCGCCGCCAGTTTCAGTTTCGGAAACCGTTTCCGGTGATAGCCGGCCAGCTGCTGATAGGCGGCGAGCGGCGACTCCACCAGCAGGGCGAAGGCGCCTTCCGGCACCTTGTCCGCTTTCGCCGTTTCCACACACAGGAGACTGGCGCCGTTGCGGACGGCATCGTCCAGATAATCATGAGCGTCGAATTTTTCCCCGGACAGGGCGATAAACAACGCATTTTTCATGGCTTGACGGCTGTCGGTGACGACTTCATCCACGCTGGCGGTCAGCGGTGCGGAACGGCTGAATTTGCCGCCGCAGACATCTCGGATTTCCTTGAATGTAAAAAGACCCATTTGAAACCGCCCTGTTCAGTCAAATTGAATGATATCGATCACGCGTTCGCCGAAAAAGATCACCCGCTTGGTCACCCCGGGCGCGGTCCAGAAGATCCACGTATCCACCGTTTCCGACGGGGTGCGCATCGGCGGCGGCGGCCCGAAAGCCATCAGAACTTCATTCCTCGTCATCCCTTTTTCCACGATCCCGCGTTTGATTTTTTCCAAAACCATCGGACGCACGTTCACGACCATTTCCTTTTCCGATTTGAAAACAAAAAGACGGCGGATATACGTTTCGATCGGGACCAGGGTCCGATCCAGACTGTATTTGAGCTTGAAGACTTTGCCGTCGGACACGCGTTTGAAGATGATCCGGTCAGTATCCGCCTCAATGAACTGGATCTCGGTTCCGAACGGCAGGATGGACCCTTCCTGGATATTCGCACTGGTCATCACCCCGTCCTCGTCATACCACAGATTGAACGAAGTGTAGACCGGAGCGAATTCGGGCATCTGCAGCACTTCTTCGGGGATAATGGTCCGCGCACAGGCCCCCGTCAGTATCAACACGATCAATGCCGCAACGGCGGACAACACTCTGGCTCCTCTCATATCTCTCATCCTTATTTTAGGGGTACTCACTTTTTCCGCCGCTTTTTTCCGGCTGATACGGTAATTTACGTGCATTTCTTCAAACTTTCAATTTTTTTTGCTTGAAAAATCGCAAAAACAATGGATATTCCCTGTCTTGAGCAGTTCTTTTTGAAAGGAGAAGGAAAAAATGCCCCCGAAAGCTGTGGTTTTGTTGAGCGGCGGTCTGGATTCCGTGACCTGTCTGGCGGTCGCCAAAAAAGAAAAATTTGATGTTCATGCCCTCTGTTTCGATTATGGTCAGCGGCATAAGATCGAGATCAATTGCGCACGCCGCAGCGCCGCTAAGATCGGAGTGGAGAAATTCCATCTGATCCAGTTCGACCTCCGGCAGTGGGGCGCCTCCGCCCTGACCTCCGATCAGCTGGCCGTCCCCGAATTTCAGGAGTATCACGGCAAGGTCCCGATCACCTATGTTCCGGCCCGCAATCTGATCTTCCTCTCCTTCGGCACCGCCCTGGCCGAGGGTATTGGCGCACGCGATATTTTCATCGGGGTCAATTCGATGGATTATTCCGGTTATCCCGACTGCCGTCCGCCTTTCATCGAAGCCTTCCGCCAATGCGCCAGACTCGGCACCAAAGCGGTCGACGAACATTGGGAATTCAACATCCGCACACCGCTCCAGCATCTGCGCAAACGCGAAATCATCGAACTCGGCCTGTCGCTCGGGGTGGACTATTCGCTCACCCACAGCTGTTACAATCCCGATCCCGACGGCCGTCCCTGCGGTCATTGCGACAGCTGCGGGCTGCGGAGTGCCGCCTTTGCCGAACTCGGCATGACCGATCCGGCGCTGACGAGAAAATGACTGCGGTGTAACCGCGAACTTCCTGGGAATACTATTTTGCGCGTTATACGGGGGCAGACGCGAGATTTCGGGGTTTTATTCCCCCGCAGAACTTCTGTGATCTCGTGTCTCTGCTCGTTGCGCGCGGCAGATCTATAAGGCTTATAGGTCCTATTGGTCCTATGAAGTTCGCGGAAAACTGGCGGAGCTCGTTCCTCCGCTTGTAGTGCGCGTATCCTCCGTATCCTCCGTGATGGTTCGCGTTCTCCGGCTTATATCGGCCGGATCACTTTTCCGCTTTTTTATTTGCAAAAAATCATTGCAGGTGTTATATTATCATTTTGTCATTGAACTGGATATGAAACGATGGAAAAGAAAAAAGCATATTACACCTCAGGACCGATCCGGCGCGGCATGTGCCGCACCGCCCTGGCCATGATCCCCGCCACCCTCGCTCTCTGCGGCTACAACCTCGCCGACACCTATTTCGTCGGCAAGCTGCCGGGCGTCTATCCGCTGGCCGCCATGGGATTCACCCTGCCCGTGGTCATGCTGATCGGCTGCGTGTTCCGCGGGGTCACGGTCGGCATCATGACCACCTGCGCCCAGGCGCTGGGTGCGCAGAAACAGCAGCGGGCCGCCCGGCTGGTCAGCAGCGGTGTCCTGCTCATGCTCCTGCTCTCCATCCTGCTGGCGATCCTCGGCATGGCGTTTTCCAAGCCGCTGTTCCGGCTGTTCGGCGCGACCGGCGAGACCCTCCGGCTGGTGGAGATCTACATGAATATCTGGTTCTTCGGCTGCGCCACTTCCTCGCTCTGCATGGCCGGCAACGACCTGCTGATCGCGTGCGGAGATTCGCGGCTGGCCAGTTTTTCCATGATGCTCGGGCTGGGCGTGAACGTGCTGCTCGATCCGCTGTTCATCTTCGGCTGGCGGATCATTCCGGCGATGGGGATCGCCGGAGCCGCGGCCGCCACGATCATTTCGCAGTGCATCGGCATGACCATCTGCATGTGCGTGCTCCATTTCCGCCATAAACTGCTGGTCTTCGAAAAGATCCCGGGCGATATCCTGTTCAAGGCCTGGCGGCTGATGCTCACGTATGCCGGGCCCTCGGTCCTCGGAATGCTGATGATGCCGCTGGGCATGTCGATTCTGACCCGCATCACCGCCGAATTCGGCGACGTCGCCATAGCCGCGGTCGCAGCCGCCGGACGCCTCGAAATGGCCTCGTTCGTCGTCCCGATGTCCCTGGGCATGACCCTGATGCCGTTCGTCGGTCAGAATTACGGCGCCAAACAATATGACCGGATCTGCGAAGGACGCCGTTTCTCCATGCGGTTCGCGCTCGTTTTCCTGACCGGCTCGGCCGTCATCTACACCCTGTTCGCCGACCCCATCGTCGCGCTCTTCAAGGATGATGCGGAGATCTGCCGGATCATGGCTCAGTGTCTGCGCATCACTTCCTGGGGTTTTGCCGGAGTCGAGATCCACCGTTTCGCCGGGTTCTTCTACACCGGCTGCGGCAAACCCGCCGCCTCCGCCTGGCTCAATGCCATGCGCATCATGGGCATGCTGATCCCCTTCTCGCTGATCGCCTTGTGGATGGATTCCCTGACCGGACTTTTTATCGCACGTCTGGCCGCCGACGTGCTTTCCGCGGTGATCGGTTATTCGCTCGTTCGCCGCATGACCAACCGTCTCGGCATGCCGGAACAGAAATCCGCCTGAAAGTCCGATCAGTATTCGAACACCGTCAGGACATAGCCGCTGATCAGCGGGATCCGGACCGTGCAGCTGCCGTCCTTTTCCTCGAAAGGCAGTTCTTTCCGGTCCGGCGCCAGATATGCTTTCCGCACTTTCCGGCCATCCGTCCGCAGGGATATTTCCGTATCGACCAGCGTGATCCGGTCTTCCAACGCACTTGCCTGCCCTCGTCCTTCCGGACAATAGGCAAGTATATGCACCAGTTCCATATTGTCCTTTTTCTGCACGAACGCTTTGGCGAAACTCGGCAGCGTCGAGGAACGGAATTTCAGGTCCGGCATCAATGATTCAATCGCACGGCCCAGCAGCTGACGCAGTTGTTTCGGGGCGCGCTTGGCGTAACCAGTGAACAGTTCTGCACTGATATAAACGATCTGTCTGTTCCGCACGACAAACGGTTTGTCCGTCTTTTCCTGCGGCGGATTGTAATAATTTGAACGCAGACCATCCCAGCCAGAACGCAGATACGGTTTGACCACGAACATTTCCGTTTTCGCATTTGCCGCCGCAGTCACCGATGTCCCGGATGCATAGACCGAAAGCGGCATTTTCGGCAAATCCCCCGCCAAATCTCCCTCGGGCATGAAGTAAAGCGGATCGTATTCGATTGTTCCCTGATAGATTGCCGGCCACTCGGGGATCGCGAACTTTTTACCATCGGGATCCAGGCCGGAACGTGAAGTCGCCAGTATTTTTCCGCCCCTCTGCAAATGTTTTTTCACCCGTTCGGCAATGGTTTCGGTAAAGACCACATCATCAGGAAAAATCAGCAGTTTGTAACGCTCCCACGAGGCATATTCCGTCACCAGATCGAATTGGATTTTCAGTTCCGTCAGCATCCGGACGGCGGATTCCACCGCCCGGCCCGCAGGACGGCTCCGGTCGGTTTCCCGGTAATAAATCAGCGCGATCTCCGGTTCGTTCACAGCATCCAGGACCCATTCGTCATACTGCTGCAGATTGCCGTAAACTTCCCGGATACGCTCGAAAACCGGCAGATCAAGATCGCCCCGCGGATGGAAATGTCCGCCGATATCCGGTCTCATCCCGTTCGCCGCGCCGTAGAACAGATCGTATTCCAGACCCTCCGCCGTGCGCAGTCCGCCGAAATCTCCCCAGTCGTTGAAGCGTCCGGTCATGTTCATGACGCTTTTTCCCGGCCCGGCAACCGTCCGCAGATAATGTGCATAGGCCGGCAGGCTTTCATAGCCCCAAAGTGCAGTCGGCAGACACTCGCATTCCAGATGGCTTTCCATGCCGATCACCTCTTCATCGGGCTGGCCGTTGAAATACAGCAAGGCATCCGGTTTGACCGAGTGGATCAGTTCATCGAGCTCGGAACACAGCCTCCGGACCGAGAAACGCCCGAACTCCATGACCGCTTCCGGATCATTGCAGTCTATCCCTTTTTCCTTCATCTCCCGGACACAATGCGGACAGATGCACGCCTGTGCCGCCAGACAGTCGAAAAAGAAACCGTCGACCGGATAATCTTCCAGCAGTTCCCGGACCATGTTCTTGAGATGTTCCCGGTAAGGGGAATTGTAGCAGACCGCCCGGACGCCGGGTGTGTTGAATCCCCGCAGTCCGTCATACGTCTGATACGCATTTCCCCGCGGGGAGATCCACAGCCAGTCGGGATGGTCGATCAGTTCTTCATCGCTCAGATGTCCATTGAAATAGGCGCTGAATTTGATTCCTTTCCGGCGGCAGGCCTGGCCGATGGCGCGGAGCAGGTCGAATTGCAAAGACGGATGCCGTTTCCCGTAACGGGTATTGTAATAGGCATTGCCCTGATTGCAGCGGGCGTGCCAGGTGAGGAAATCCGCGCCGCAGGCTTTCACCTGATCGGTGAACGCTTCCGCATCGAATGCCGCCCCCACGTCCGGAATATCCGTCGAGGTGTGGAAGTCATAAAAAAGTCCGTATTTGAATCGTGTCATGATGGGGCTTTCTGATAAAATATATCATTTCACCAGGCGAATGGACGCGTCATCAACAACTGCTTCCGGTGCACCGGTAAAGGCGAATCCGATCCATTCATTGGGCTTGATCGTGTATTCACCCTGATAGATCTGCGGCTTTTCCGTCAGCTGGTATACACCGGCGGTGTCAGTGCCGTGATATTTCCGCCGATAACGATTTTTTGCCTTGGGGTCCGGGGTATCCGTATAACGGTAGAAACGGACGGCAACTTTCCCTTTCCCGGACGCCTTGAATGTAAAGGTGATTTTCCGTTCCTGCGGACTTTGCCTGAGCGGTTCCCACCAGATCAGCTGAAACGCATCGCCGGTTGATTCCAGCTTTATGGCATTGCCGATTTCGGATTTGATCAAGGCCGCCTTTTTTCTCAATGACCAGAATTTCGGCTTTCCATTTTTGTCCAGCTCCTCGAAAGACCCGTTTTTCAAAATGGGAGTGCCGAATTCCAGCGGACGGAACGCATTGACATCATGATAATGGCTTCCGCCAAGTGAAAATTTACCGGAATAAGTAATTTTCTTCGGAGTCAAGGCATCATCCACATTCCGGTTGCGCGCAAAGCCGAGACGCCAGATTTCTCCGTTCTCCGGCAGTTTGAGCTTTGCCAGCGGAACTTTCGCTTCGATCACATAACGGTCCTTCAGGATTTTCGTCTTGACTTCCACCGGAATGTTGAAATCTTTCGCATTCCCGGTTCCAAGCGCATCGTAAACGACGCCTTTCGGATTGATCGCCAGATGATAATACACATTGGCGGCGGTCGGCGGATACAGGAAAAGTTCGATGCTGTCGTCTCCCCAGACATCGACATCCGGTTTGCCGGTCATTTTCATCTTGTCCGGACTCGGCTCCATCGCCGTAATGAGGATATAGAGATTCTCTTTGTCTGAGAGAATGCCCAGCGTGGTTTTCAATTCGGGAGGCAGCACTTTTTTTTCTGCGGTAAATGCCTGTTTCAAACCTGTGGTCAGATAATAGGCTCCGACCCAGACACGGTCCTTGCCGTCGCCGTCGATGTTGATTTTGGATTTTGCATCCGGCGCACGCATTGTTTTTCCGCGCAACGCTTTCACTTCCTCGTTGGGTTTGATCCAGTAATCCTTGAGCCAGCGGCGGTCGTTGGCCAGACGGTATTGCAGGATTTTGTCGCCCGCGGCCAGTTTATCCGCCTCGTCCAGCAGTTTCAGGAGTTCCTCTTTGGCGCCCGGCTGGTTCAGGATGTTCGGCCGTCTCGGATCCCCGTGCGGATACCCCATGCAGACCGGCGTATTCACCCAAAGTTTCCGCCGCAGAGCGTGATACTTTTTCATTGCCGGATATGCCTTGCCGTAATACAGGCTTTCCGCTTCATCCAGCAATTTGTTTTCATCCAGAGAAGGATCCCAGAGCAGTTTGCCGGTAATGTATGCCCACTGCCAGTTGGAAGGCATCAGGTCGCCGCGGATGTCATTTTTTCTCGGCGGATAGAATTTGCTGTCGGCGAAAACCGCTTCTTCTTTCCAGCCGGCCATCCCCAGTTTTTTATAAAGCCGGAGATCGTGTCCGATGATTTGTTCATGACAGACATAATAAATGCCGGATGAGGTGAGATATTCGAACGTGAAAACATCCTTCGGACCGACTTTCAGCCACTCCTTCAGCAGTTTATACAACCACACATTGCGCGGACAGTTCGGATCGTCCAGAGCATGGCCGTAACACCGTCCGTGCGGACAGAACTGCAGTTTCATTTTCGGATGGATCTTTACTCCCTCCGGCAGCTGCCGGTAGGTATGATACGCCCAGACGCGCAGATCGGCATCCGGATATTTCTGATAGACCATTTCGGCAATCGCCCGCACGGTTTTCTGGAATCGGGTGGAAACATTCTGGAAGCCGCCCGCCATGGTGTCGCCGCCGTCCAGTTTCCGGCACTCCGCGCATTCGCACCAGCCGCCGTTCACATCCACCATTCCGAAATTATAGAAACCCAGTCCATGGCTGGCATCCAGTTTCCGGATAATGTAATCGGCAACGTTGCGACGGACTTCCGGATTCGATATGCAGTACTGCTGACCCTTGACCCGTTTGCCGTCGATCATGGCAAAATATTCCGGATGTTTGTCGAAAGTCGTTTTGGGCGGCATCGGCTGGACAAATGTCAGATGGCTGCCGCCGAGACAGTTTTGCGAATGCGGAATCCGGGGTGCATAAAATTTGTATTTCAAGGAATCTTTTTTGTCGTAGGGGATCGGAGTCCCATAGGCGGCCGGGGTCTGGTATCCGTTCCGGGTCGCCCACGTTTTTCCTTTAACAGGTATCACCTGTCCGTAGGAGCCGACTTGGTCCAGTCTCCGGAAGGCAAACACCGGTTCCCGGAATTTTTCGTAATCGGCAAAGACAATGTCCTTCTTTTTCGACACATATTCACCGCTGTCCATTTTATCCTCGGGTTTCAGCCAGCGGATGCCGAGCTTGTCTTCGATGAACTGATACGTGCCATACAGTTCCGCCACTTCCTGTTTTCCGATAATCCATAGAGTTTTGCCTTGGGCGCAGATAACATGCGCCTCGTCCTGTTTTGCGGACTGCAAGGCTTTTTTTGCGGACGATGGCATGTTTTTCAGAGTTTGCAGCGTCCCGATATACACTTTGTTCGCCGCATTGTTTTTTCCGGTCACGACTGGAAGTTTGACTCCGGTCACTTTGCCTGTGTAATCGGAAAGTTCCTGCGCCGCCAGCCGGCTGCTCGGATCGGCATTCTCAGGCAGCACAATGGCCGCCGGTTTCCCGCTTTTTACCAGATCGAAGCCGTGCAGAACTCCGCTGAACAGCAGGACACCCGCACAGCACAACATTGTTTTGTTTCCGTTGGACAATTTCATCTTTTGGATTTCCTTTTTTACTGTAATACATAAAGCATGGTTATCTGAACTGGAACCAGCCGGTGCATGTGCCGGTCGTGGCGGTCAAGTCGCCGCATTGTCCCAGAAATCCGGCCGGCGGCACTGTCGCTGTCCATGTACTTCCGTATACGTCCAATGGATTGGCGGCGATGAATTTGTCCACATGGAAATCGGCATACAGAATGTTCAATGCCTTAAGCCCATGATTCGGTGCGACTTGATGGGTTGTTGCCTTATATCCAAATATAATGAATCCAGTCGTATTTCTTTCCAGCAAAACGAACTGACGGGAAGGAGCAATGCAGCGATATCGCCGGATTTGCCTCCGCGTCTCATTCCACACCGGATCCAATGCCTTGTAATTATAGCCGTAACCGCCTGTTTGTGCCTCGGGATTCTTCGAAAAATATGAAGGGCAAAGATACACCTTATCTGCTGTGATGTATTTCAGTTTGTCTCTGAATCCGTATACCCAGCTCTGTGCATAAATATTATAAGGTGGGTAGTAATCCTGAAAATCGGCATGATAGGAGTTGAACGCATGCCCCAGCTGTTTCTGATTGTTTACACAGGCAATAGTGCGTGCCGTTTCCCTTGCCTTGTTCAGCGCCGGAAGGAGCATTCCCGCCAGAATGGCGATGATCGCAATCACGACCAGCAGTTCGATCAGTGTAAATAAATTCGCCTGATGTTTCATTTTGACCTCCTGTTGTTTTTTATGTTGAAAACCGATTTTCTTTCCACTAATTCGGCGTGAGTATGATAAACATTGAATTCATCCGGGGCGATATCCGGTTTCTCCCCGAGGATCAGACGGACCAGCAATTTTCCGGTTTCAGTGAAATTTTCCCGGAATGTGGTCAACGGAACGGTTGCCGCCAGGGAACTTTCCGTATCGCCGATCCCGACGATGGAAAAATCCTCCGGGATCTTCAGACCGCGCTCCCATGCGGTCCGCTGCGCGTTGGCCGCAACGATATCCGAGAGCGCGATAAAACCCGTGGGCCGTTCTTTCACAGGCAGAGACAGCATATTTTCTACGGAGCGTTCTGTTTCATCGGAACAGGCGATCCAGCGGGGATCGGCGTTCAGCCCGCATTCGGTCATGCCCCGAAGATATCCCGCATGACGGTCCTCCACATAATGCGCCCAGTGGGGAACGCAGAGCAAGGCGATCCGGGTATGACCGTGACCGGCGAGATAATGTACCATTTGAGAGGTCAGTTCGACATTGTCGGTATTGACCGCAGGGAACTTGCCGTGTCCGCGTTCGTATGCGAAAACCAGATCAAGAGAATATTTTTCGGCAAGTTCGGCTGTTTTAGCGCGAACTTCCCGTTTCACACTCGTGGAAATGACTTTGCCGATGCGGTTTTCCGCAATCAGCCTGAAAGCAAGTTCAAGTTCGTTCTCGTCGAAAATCTTGATGCTGTAACGGCGGGCGGCGGATTCCATCATGATCCCTGTAATGATCCGGCTGACCGGGTGGAACCCCTGCATTTCGCTGAAATTGGAAATCAGGGCGATGGTATTGACTTTTCCGGTGCTGGTGGCGGAGGCGAGCTGGTTGGGGATATAGTGGAGTTTCGCGGCGATATCCAGAATCCGCTGCCGGGTTTCCGGGCGCATTTTCGCCGCGTAGGCGTCGTCGTGCAGCACGTGCGAAACCACGCACTTGTTCACGCCCGCTTCCAGGGCAATGTCTTTGATCGTCGGCAGCTTCAATCTGAATCTCCGTCTGTTTATGAAACCGGTTGCATAAAACTAAATATAATCGAAAAAACAGATTTGTCAAGGGGGAAAATAATAAAAATGGAAAAATTTTTTTTGGGGGGGG
>SUWI01000162.1 GCA_015061565.1 Lentisphaerota bacterium | reverse complement strand
ACCTTGCTGTTGAGTTTTTTGCGACCAATTTCTTGATGCATGGTGCAAAAAACTCAACAGCAAGGTCTTCGTCTGGACCTATCCGGGCAAGCACATGCGCAAGGACCTCCCCGGCATCCCGGCCATGGCCCACAACCGCATCGGCAACTGGTACAAAGATCGGTCCGACCGGATCAACGGCGCGCTCCTCGAATGCGAAACCGATTACTGGATCTTCAACTACCTCAACTGCTACATCTTCCTGCGGGTGGCGTGGGACAACAGCGCGGATGTGAAAGCGGTCCTTGACGAGCACTTCGAACGGATGTTCGGCAAGGGCGCCGCCGAGATGCACAAAGTCTACGATGAATTGGAACGGCTCTGGTGCGACAAGGTGGTGGGCGACACCATGGATACGCCCATCGGCCCCCTGACCAGGATCCCCGTCGACATCGAATTGTGGAACACCATTTACTCTCCGAAAAAACTGGCGGAATTAAGCAAGCTCGTCGATACGGCGGCGAAAAAATGCGGCTCCGACAAAGAGGCCGCCGAACGCTGCCGCTTTATGGGCAGACAGCTGCTCACCCCGCTGAAAGAGGCCGAGCAGCTGTTCCGCCGCAATCAGGATTCCATTCAGGACTGGAGCTGCCGCCTGAATGAAAAGATCTTCCTGCGGCCCTATCACCTTGATTACAACGAAGTCAACACTGCCGTGACGGTAAAAGAGGATCCGGACAACTTCGTCTTCCGTTTCGAATGCGAAGAACCCTTCATGGACAAAGTCAAGGCCGACTACACGCCCAACGGCAGCTGGGATCTTTTCCGGGATTCCGTGGTGGAACTTTTGATCAACCAGACCGGCGACCGGAAACATTATATCCATGCCATTGCCAACAGCAAGGGGTATCTGAATTCGTGGAACTGCGAATTCGGGATCGACCAATACAAAACCGTCGGGACCTTCTCCGGGGTGAAGACCGCCGCGGGCAAATGGGACAAAGGCTGGTTCGTCGAGTTCACCGTGTCCAAGAAAGCCCTGGGCAAATACAATCCGGACGGCTTTCCGGTGAACTTCGCCCGCAACCGGGTCCTCAACGGCATGGTCAGAGGCAAGGACTACAAAGAGAATTTCTACCATTGGGGCCCCAGCCCCGGACGGTCCTTCCACCAGGTCGAACGTTTCGGTGTTTTGAAACTCAAGAAAGAAGCCCCCGCGATCGTGCGGGACGGCGACTTCACGGAAAACACCATCAAGCGCACTCATGTCCTGGGACCGTGGATCATCTGGCGTTCGCAGAAAAAGAACCTGGAAAACCAGCCGGTGGAGCTGGATGAAAGGATCTTTATCACCGGCGGACGCAGCGTCCACATGAAAAGCACGGGCGGCAAGATCGGTCTTCTGCAGGAAGCCAAGGGCCTCAAGCCCGGCAGGAAGTACCGCTTCTCCTTCTTTGTCCGCACGAAGGACATCAAGCCCGGCCTCAATCAGGGCGTCGCACCGAGGGTGGGATGGAACAACAACGGCATGCGGCCGTTCCCGCCGGTTTCCGGGACCCATCCGTGGCACCGGGTGTCGGTCGATTTCAAGACTCCGGACAAGCTCCCGGACAAGTCCTGGATCTATGTCTGGTTCTTCGGCAAGGGCGAAGCCTGGGTAGACCACGTATCGATCACTGAAATCTGACTTCAAACCAACAAAAGGATTCAACATGAAGAAAAAACTGCGTTATGTCCAGGTCGGAACCGGACAGCGGTCGTGGATGTATACCACGGCTTTGATGAAAGAACATGCCAAAGACGGCGAACTCTGCGCCCTCTGCGACACCAATCAGCACCGGATGGATTTCTGGAACAAATTTTTCAAGGAAGAATACAAGCACAAACCGCTGCCGACTTACAAAGCGGACCAGTTCGACCGGATGATCGCCGAGATCAAGCCGGACAAGGTCATTGTGACCTCGATGGACCGGACCCATCATAAATACATCTGCCGCGCCATGGAACTAGGCTGCGATGTCATCACGGAAAAACCGATGACCATGGATGCCGAAAAGTGCCAGCAGATCATCGATACGCAGAAACGTACCGGACGCCATGTCACGGTGACGTTCAACTACCGCTATTCCCCGCGTAACACCAAGATCAAGGAGATCATCAAAAGCGGGCTCGTCGGCGACATCACCAGCGTGCATTTCGAATGGCTGCTGAATACCCGTCACGGCGCGGATTATTTCCGCCGCTGGCACCGTTGCAAAAACAACAGCGGCGGTCTGCTGGTGCACAAGGCGACCCATCACTTCGATCTGGTCAACTGGTGGATCGATTCGCAGCCGGAAACCGTGTTCTCCATGGCGGCCTTGCGTTTCTACGGCAAGGAAAATGCCGAAAGCCGAGGCTGCACCGATTTCTATTACCGCTGCCGCGGCAGCAAGATCGCCGCAAAAGATCCGTTCCGTTACCGCGGTCCGGCCGATCCCTATTGGAAAAAAATCTACCAGGGGATTTATTTCGATGCCGAGGTCGAGGATCAATATTACCGGGATCAGAGTGTCTTCGGCGACGGGATCAGCATCGAGGACAACATGGGCGTGATCGTCCGCTATAAAAACAAAGCGATCCTGACCTATTCGCTGAATGCGCATGCGCCGTGGGAAGGCTACCGGGTCTGTTTCAACGGGACCAAAGGCCGCCTCGAATTCAACGTTGTGGAGGTGTCCTCTTCCAGCGATGATGACAGGGAAGTGAAAGTCGATTTCCCCGGAGCGCATCCGCTGGAAACGGAACGGGCGAAACTGCTGCCGGAAATCATCTTCCAGCCGCATTGGGGCAAGCCTTATGTGATCGATTATCCGGAAGTCGCAGCCGATGCCGACCACGGCGGAGGCGATGTCCTGTTGCTGAATCATGTCTTCCAGGGCGTCAAAAAAGATCCGCTGGGACTGGCCGCCGACTATGTGGACGGCGCCCGGTCGATCCTGATCGGCATCGCCGCCAACAAATCGATGGCGTCCGGTCAGCCGGTCGAGGTCGCGTCATTGGTGCATTTCTGAAAATACATACGCACAGCCGCCGACGGAGGGAAGTCCGGGGCGGCTGCGGAAACACGGAGGACTTTGAGAAAATGAACAGGAAATCACTGGGAAGGCCGATGAAACGTTTCTTCCCTGGCACACGATCTGATGAACCGCAGGGCGGCAAACCTTGTCCCGGAGGTTTCACTTTGATAGAGCTCCTGGTGGTGATCGCGATCATAGCGATCCTGGCCTCGATGCTGCTGCCAGCCTTGAACAATGCCAAGAACAAGGCCAAGCAGATCAAATGCGCCGCCCAGCTGAAAGAGATCGATTTATGCTGCCAGATGTATGCATCGGAAAATCACGATGTTTTTCCGCCGCACAGAATGGCCAACGGCACGACTTACGGCATGCGCTGGCCGCACTTTGTGATCAGCGACAAAAAAGCGCTGGCGAACTGTCCGTCCCATGATTACAAAATGGATTGGGCGGCGGCCAAAACTTCTTACGGGATCAATGTCTGGATGGTGCCGCCCAACGGAACGATCAAAACTGCCGGTATCAAAAAGGCATCCGAAAAACTTCTGCTGGCGGATATCCTCAACCTCACCGTCACCGACCCCACCAACAAATATACCGGCGGGTTTTATTCCAACGGCACAGCCGCATATACCGAGGGGATTTTCTACCCGCGGCACGACTGGGGCCTGAACATCGGCTGGTCGGACGGACATGTTTCGTATTTCAAATGCCAACTTAGAACACCGACCGGATTTTACAACTACACCAATTATTCCAACAGCAGGAATTGGATGTGGCTGCAGGACTGACTGGAACCGGTCTGAACTGAAACTCCACCAACCGAGGTAAATAAGCATGAAAGCACGTGCGGCAAGTTATTGCGTTTTGTCCGTCCTGACCTGGTTTACTGCGACGGCGCAGGAAAACCCGAAGATCCGCGAGATCCGCCTCTCGGAAAAAGAACCCGTCAGCCATATCAAAGATGTCCAGTACTACGCCAATCCCAAATTCACTCCGCCGCCGGCGGCCATCCCGGAAAAGGCTTTCCTGAAAAATCCGCTGGTCGATTTTGCCGCCGATCCATCGCAGTGGAAGGCCAGGTTGATCAACTGCAAGGGTTTTCTGTGTCTTTCCAAAGATCAAATCGCCCGGAAAATTCCGAATCTGAAATTGGAACTGACGGAAAGCAGTCCGGATTCCACGGCGGAACTCCTGCCGGTGAAACCGGTCGCCGCGACGAAATCTTTCGATACCTTCATGCTGCTGGGTTATGCCAAAAATCTGACGGCCGTGACCGTGAAATTCCGCAAACCCGACGGCAAATTGTTTATCTGGCGGAGCCGGAACAACAATTACAATGAAATTCTGACCGGATGGCATCTGCTCCGCATTCCCCTGCGGACCCGGCTCCCCGCCGGAACACGTCTGGAGTCCATCGGATTCAAAACCCTGAAATTCCGCACCAACCGGCCGCCGGATATCTGGCATCTGGAACAGTTCGATGTGGTCACGGGTGCCGATCATCTGAAACAGCCGCCGGTTCAGTTCGATCCGGGGGAAATCGTCAAAATCCCGGTATCCCCGGAAGGATCACGGCCCGTCAGCCGGGAAAAGGTCTCGAACCGGGCGTGGAAAGACGGTGCTGCATTCAAACTGCGTTATGAGAATGCCGAGGGAACCGGGGTAACCTTCATTTACCGTCCGGAAAAGGGAACGCTCGCCGACATCGCGGTCGACTGCGGGTCCGGCAGGGAATTCCGTCCCGCGGACGGAAGCGGGCCGATATTCGAGTTCAAGGGAAAAACTTTTGACATCCGGAAAAGCGGACAGGTGAAGCCCGTTCTGCTGAAATGCGAATTGAAAAAAGATCAAGTCCGCGCGGTCTGGGAATACCGTTTCGGCAAGACCTCGCAAACCATTGAGTGGCGGCTGCAGGTTCGGGGGAAAAGCCTGGTCGCCGACCTGGATTCCAAAGAATGTTTCCTGAAGCAATGGTTTTCCGGCTATGCGTCGGGGACTGCTCCCGATGCGAAAGTCTTTGAGGTGCCGTTCATGAACCACACCCCGAAAATCGTCTGGAACGACGGCTGGTTCTTCTCCCATTTCCACGACCATTACAAAGGCAGTTTTTCGAGCCATTCCCATGAAACGGGGAACCAGGTGCTGCCGGGAAAAGTATTTTACCATTATATTCCGGTCGGCTACTGCTACGACCCCCGCAGCGACGGCAGCCGCCACCCGCTCCGTGAAACGGTGTATATCACCGTCGCCCGGAATTTCGACGAGGTCCTGCTGAATCCATCCAATCCGAAATCGCCGCATCAGGAAATGTTGAGCAACAATCTCTACAAAAAGTTCGAAGTCCGTTCGGACATCTTCCGGAAGGCGAAAAAACTGACCGATCTCTATGACGATTACGGTGTGAACCATATTTTCTTCGATGTGTTTTCGTTCATCTGGATGGCGGGGGTGTGGGGAAACGGCGAAGGCTCGTTCCATGCCGACCGGCTTTCCTACATCCATCAGAAAGACGGCGGCGACCAGGCGTTCCGCGCCATGCTGGAAGACGTGGAGAAAAAACAGATGATCCCTGGATATTACGAAACCTACAATGCCATGCAGGTGAAAAACCCGGTCTGGGATCCCGCCAAAGTCGTTATTCAGCCGGACGGTTCCTGGCAGTATGCCAATGTCCAGGCATACATGCACAAAATGTGGGCGCTGCCGGACTGGGAACGGGGATTTTTCAAGGAACGGAACCGGAAATATCAGCCTCGCCGGACCGGTTATGTCGACGGTTTCACATCAAGACTTCCCTTCATGTATAACGACTACGACCACCGTTATCCGGAAGCAGGGAAAATGATCGACACGATCCGGGCGATCGGAACCGGATTCCAGCGCATCCGGGAGAATTATCGGGGGCCGGTGTTTGCCGAAGGACGCGGCGCGGATTATTACTGGGCCGGACTCAACGACGGCGATTACGGCAAGCTCCCGGGGTTCGGTCATCGGCTGAAACCGCGCCAGGTCCGCTATCCGCTGCTGGTCGATTTCCGGCTGAAGAAACTCAATCCGCTGGCTCCGGCGTGGGGATTGAATATCGGCTATGCCATGTTCTGCGGCAAAGGCTGGTACTGGACGGATGACTACAGCCTGCTTTACCATTATCTGGCCATGAACATTGCCTTCGGGACGGTCGGATTCATCGAACCCAGCGGAGACGCCTATCCGAATCCGCACAAGTATTTTGACAAGACGCTCGAAACCTATTATTTGGTCCGGCAGCTGCAGAAACGGTATATGATGCAGCCGGTCAGAACGATCCGGTATTTCGACGGCGGCAAGCTGGTTTCCACCGAGGAAGCGCTCGTTTCCGGAAAATACCGCGACAATATGCTGTATGTGCAATATGAAAACGGACTGGAGATCTACATCAACTGCAACTGGGACGACCGCATTTGGGAAATCACCGTGGACGGACGGAAATATCAGCTGCCCGCCGGCGGCTGGTTCGCCCGGCAGGGAAAAGATTTTCTGGAATATTCCATCCTGCAGAACGGTTCGCGCGTCAGTTATGTGGATTCGCCGGAATACCGTTATCTGAACGGCTACGGAAAGAAAGCCGAAGTGGACGGCTTGTCGACCGACCGTATCCTGATCCGGTACAAGACCGGAAAGAAAGCCGGGAAAACCCTGTATTATCCGCCCGCTCGGAAAGAAATAAGCGGATTTGCAATTTCATCAAGTCGTGCTAAAGTAAGTCCGGATTCGAGTTCTGTTTCAAATCAAAAAAAAGGATCGGACTGCTTATGAAGGATCAGACTTTCGACCAGGACTTTGTGTTTTTCAACATCCTGCCGTATTCACCCGGAGAAGAAAAACAGTTGGCAGGCGAGGCGATCGAATATACCGCCCGCACCGGCAACCGCAATGTGCTTTATTCGCTGACCATCAATCCGGCGGGGTTCCCCGCGATGAGAAAAGTCCATCTGATGCTGGAAAGCTATCGGAAACTCAAGGCGGAACTGCAGGGGAGCGAAACGCGGCTGGGCGTGCTGTTTCAGGCGGTGCTGGGTCACGGCGCGCGGAATTTTCCGCCGACCGACCTGAAATCCCGTCCGGTCGAACCCTGGGTGCGCATGGTCAATACGGAAGGCAAACTGACCCGCTACTGTCCGCTGGATGAACGGTTCCGGAAATACATTTTCGACATGACGGTCCTCTTTGCGAAAGAAGCGCCCTGTTTCATTCTGGGCGACGACGATATCCGCAGTTTTGCCCCGCTCGCGGAGTGTTTCTGTGAACTGCATACGGCCGAATTCAACCGGATGACCGGGAAGAATTTCACGCCGGAAGAATACCGGCAGGCGGTGCTGCATTGCAAACGCGGCGATGAAGTTTATGAAGCTTACGAGATCCTGCGCCGCGGCATCCCGAACACGGTGGCGTCCATCATCCGCGAGGCGGTGGACAGCGTGGACCCCGAGATCCGCTGCGGTTCGTGCATGCCGGGCTGGGAATTCCTGTTCAACGGGGAGACCGCCAAATGTTTCGCGGGAAAACATCCTCCCGTCATGCGCGTCGCCAATTCCAATTACATGGAAACCACCGCCAAGATCTATCCGTACCTGGTGCTCCGGACGATGGCGCTGCGGCTGGCGCACAAGGACATCCCCGTGGTGCTGGATGAGGCCGACACCTGTCCCCACAACCTGTGGAGCCGCGCGGCGATCAGCATGCATGCGAAACTCATTTCGAGCATCTTCGCCGGCCTGAACGGCGCCAAGCTGTGGTATGTCAACACCCACAAAGGCAAGACGCCCATCAGCCGGAATTATACCGATATTCTGGCGGAAAACCGGGGCCTGTATCAGACGCTCGCCGCGGAATGTGCGAAAACCGAACTCGCCGGAGTGGTGATCCCGGCCCGCAAGAATTTCGAAGACTGGCATGCCGCCTATTATAAGGAGAACCTCCAGCGGATCCGGCTCGTGCCCGAAGAGACCATGGCCACGACAATGTTCGGGCAGGTCGGCATCCCCTTCCGTGCCTCGTTCGAACGGAATGAAGACGAAGTCTATGCCGTCGCCGGGGCGGAAACCATCGGACATCTCACCGATGCCGAGCTGAAGGAACTGCTTTCCCGCAAGCTGCTGCTGGACGGACCGGCCGCCGCGGCCGTGAGCGGGAGAGGCTTTTCCGATGCGCTGGGTCTGACCGCGGAACACCGGGAATTCTCGTTCAACCGGGAATGCCGGACCGACAACGGGCAGAACTATGTGATCGTGCAGAACAGCCAGGTCCCGTTCTTCACCGTCACCGACCCGAAGGCCGAAGTCTTTACCGAACTGCATTACGTGTCCTTCCAGGGAGCGGACGATGACGAATATATCGCACCCGCCACAGTATTTTACCGGAACCGGTTCGGCGGCACGGTCTGCTCGATGGTCTATCACCACAATATCGTTTTCTCACAGTTCAATATACCGCGCAAAAATTTCTTTATCGAGGTGATCGAGCGTCTGCGCGGCAGCAAACTGCCGCTGGTCTCCGCCGATGAGCAGAACATTACGGTCGTCACCCGGCAATATCCGGACGGAGCGATCCTCGCGGAAGTCTGCAACCTCAATTTCGATCCGCTGAAACAGATCGCCCTGCGCTGTGCCGCGGCCCCGCGCGAAGTCGAGCGTCTGACCGGCGACGGCAAATGGGTCAGGACGCCGTTCCAGACGGACGGCGACTGCATCCGGGCGGATATCCCGCTGGCCTGCTATGAGCTCGCTGTGCTGAGGATCCGCTGAAAAGATCAACCATTGAAAACGGAGCGGTCATGAAAGCTGGGAACGACCGGAAACACATCCACAACCAACTGCCGTAACGGTCCGGAAGATTACGCACGGCCGCGGGGCCGCCCGAATACCTTATGTGAAACAGCCTCCGGCGTTTTTTTTCAGGTATTTAACTGTTTGACCGGGTTGGGAGATTGTAAAACAGTGAGTTTTATGCTATAGTATGGTTTCTATGAATAATGGATTCCGCTGATGCTTTTTTTCGGGTGGAGTCTGAAATGGAACAGGAAATGGAACAGACGAAATCACAGCCGAAAGTCTCGATACTGATACCGGTTTACAATACGGCGTCCTATCTGCCGAAATGTCTCGCCAGCGTAATGGATCAGACGCTGAAAGAGATCGAGATCATCGTTGTCAATGATGCTTCGCCGGACAATGCGGCGGAAGTGCTGGCGGAATACGCTGCGAAAGATAACCGGATCAAGGTCCTTACCCATGAAAAGAATGGCGGGATCCTGGCGGCAAGGCTGACCGGGATCGCCGCTGCGACCGGTGAATATCTGATTTTTCTGGACGCGGATGACTATCTGAATACCGATACTGCGCGGGCATGTTACGCGAAGGCAAAGCAAACCGGCGCGGATATGATCCATTTCTGTTTTGATGTCCGGATCGGGCACAAAAAGAAAACGCATTTTTCCAGAAAAGTTGAAAAACGGATCAATCCGTACCGTGGGAAACTGCTCGGGAAAGAAGTATTCGAGGCCGCCTTTGTCAAATATCTCTACAGCTGGAATATTGCCGGGAAATGCATTGCGGCGGAGGTCTGCCGGAAAGCGGCCGCCTCGCTGCCGCCGGGATATTACATCATGGCGGAAGATTTCTGTTTCTATTCCATGCTGTCCTGGTTTTCAACGCATTATGAGCCGCTGTTCAAGAAATGTTACTATTACGGTCTGAATATCGGAGTCAGTACTTACGAACGGACTGATTATCAGGGGTTCCAGCGGAAATGCACGATTTTTGCCGCGCTGAATGCGGTGAAAAATTTTCTGAAGGCACAGGGCGCATTTGATCATTACCGTGAAGCTTACGAAATACAGGAACGCCACATACTCGGAGAACTGCTGGACCGCTGGGATCGCAAACTGATCCAGTATGACCGGATCCGGGCTTTGGTTTATATGTTCCGGAACTATCCGGCCCCAGGACTGATCCGGACTCTGATCGATTGTTTTGCCGACAAAGAAGACCGGCTGGCCGCATTGATGGGAGATCCGAATTCCTTTGCCGGGAACAGAAATCCCGCTGAGATCCATCATATCGGATTATATCTGGATCCCGCGGTCAACGGAACCGAATATGTCAGTCATCTTCTCTGTTATGCGGAGGAATGGAAGCGGCAGGGCTTGGAAGTCTCCATCATCAGTCCGGAAGCGGAATTGCCGAACCCCGATGATAAAATGAACCGGATCCGGATTCCGGCCGGGTTGACGGATGCCCCCGAAAAACTGGTTTCCAGAATCAATTTCTGGTTTGAACTCGGTGAAAAATACGGAATCGATGCAGTCGCTCATGGGGCATTGGAATCCCCCCGGTCGCTTTTTGATGCCTTGAGCATCCGTTTTTCCAAATTGAAACTGCTGGCGTTTCCGCTGACCGTCAGACAGTTGCCGGCGGATGCTTCTCTGGGGTATTTGATGACCAAGGTACGCTGTTTCCAGCTGTCCGATCTGGTTGCCGTGCTGAATCCGGGGGATCAGACATTCCTGGCCTCCATCGGATTGCCGGGCACGGTGATTTCCCCGTCATGGAAACCGATACAGCAGGAAAAAGTTCCTTCCCGCAAGGGGGAAGGTTTGTTGTGGCTGGGACATTTCGGTCTGCAGGAAGCGGAAATCGCGTTGTCCGCCTGGGCAAAACTGCTGCAGCAATTTCCGGGATGCAGGCTGCACATGGCGGGACGGGACCGTTTTCCGAACTCCGACCGCAGCGTCCATCTGGCCGCGGCAATGATGAATGCAGATGATCTGCTGGAAACCAGCATGGCGCCGGCAGTATTTACCGAGCGACTGAAAAACTGTGCGCTGTTTTTTACCACATCCGCCGAACCGGATGTCCAGATATATGCCCGGGCGGCGGCTGCGGCCGGTGTTCCTTTCCTGCAATCCGGCGGCAATACGCCCGAAGAACTGGCAGATGCGCTCGCCGATATGCTCAGGGGAAAATCTTCCGGCACCGGATTCTCTCCGTCTTCACCGCAGGATGATGCAACTCAATGGAAAGATATCTTAATGAAACCCGGCAGTTCCGTCAATGTTTCCTCCGATCTTCCCGAACTGCTGAGCAGTTATCTGCTCCGTTTCGAACCATACACCATCCTGCCGGAAAAACAAGGGTCATCCTTTATCAAAGTCTACCGCAAACTGGATTCTCTGGTCTACCGCCTGCTGCCGGCCGACAGCCGCTGCCGGGAGCGGATATATGAGATCTTGCAGTATTTATTCAATCGCTTCAAACCCAGGGCACAGAAATGAATGAGGAAATGAAAACACCGAAAGTTTCGCTCATCATACCGGTTTACAACAGCGGAAAAGTTTTGGGCATGGCGTTGGATTCCCTGTTGGGACAAACCCTGCAGGAAGTGGAAGTCGTCGCTGTGGATGACGGTTCAACGGATGATTCCGTCCGGATATTGTCAGAACGTGCGGCCTCAGACAGCCGTTTGCGGCTGTTCCGGCAGGAAAAAAACGGCGGCACGCTGTCCGCCCGAAGCCGGGGCATCCGGGAAAGCCGGGGGGAATATCTGATGTTTCTGGATCCGGATGATTCCTTCGACCGGGATGCAGCGGAAAAGTTATCGGCCCTGGCCGATCAGGAACATGCGGATGTGATCCATTTCGGCACCAAGGAGTTCACCCGGACCGGAGACACCATCAAAAAACTGTATGACTGGACCCCGCCGGTGGAAAAACGGATAACGGGAAACGGAAAGGTGATCCGTGACTTGCTGGGCGGAGGACACGGCTGGTCCCTGTGTTTCAAAATG
>SUWI01000161.1 GCA_015061565.1 Lentisphaerota bacterium | reverse complement strand
TTTCCATCTTCCGTCCGTCGCGGCGGTAACGGTAGAAAAACTGGAGCACCTGACACTGTTCCCCCTCGCCGTTCTTTTCGCCGCCGGCGAGAAAGCCCATGAACCGCCAGTGAAAATCGCCGTTGTGGAAAATCTCCTTGCGGTAGAAGAATCCGCTGCCGTAATCCTCCTGACGGCGCAGCTCCGTGTAGTTTTTGAACAGTTCCTCCAGCCACGGATCGGCGGAAACGTCTTTTCCCGCCGTCAGAGCGTCCACATCAAAGCGGAAACCGATTTCTTCCGCCTTGCGTCTCAGCTTTTCGATTTTGTCCTGCAGCTTCGTCCAATCGCGGACATTGTTACCCAGGTCCTGCCATTTCTCTTCAATCCGGAGCTGTTTTTTCAGCAGGGCGATCCGGTTGGGACGAGCGGAATCCTTCGTCGGCCTGGCCAGTTTCCGTTCTTCCGCGGCAGCCTCCTTGATCAGCCGGTCGATTTCTTTCCGGAGACTGTCACAGCGCTTACGGAATCTGATAGAATCGGAAAGATATTCAGGCAGCCGGCAGCGCAGTTCCTCGACCACGCGGTAGTCCACGCCCGACTTGGCCGCGTAATACGCCATCTCACCATGATAATACAGACCCAGCGCGGAAAAATCATTCCGGCTGACCGTGCAGTCACCGGAAGGCGCCCAGGTCGTTTCATATGGCTGGACCGACCGGTAATACCGTTTCTGTTCCTTCCGGTCCGAATACCAGATCAGCGGCGGCGCGATCCAGAAGGTCTCTATTCCGTCCAGATACTTCGAACGGATGGGGCGTTTTTTCCGGTAGGAAAGCAGCGGCAGGCTGAAGAAATCCACACTGTTTTCATTTTTGCCGAAATAGGTGATCCCGGCCAGGCTGAAAAACTGCCGCATTTTTTTCTGTTCATTCACTTCATACCAGAAAAGCGGCAGGAAGCCGCCATGGCGGTTGCGGTAATACGGCAGATCGTCCGTCGGAAATGTTTTCGGGCTCAGCAGTTCCGTGAGATACAGGAGATAGGACGAATTATCCGTCACCTCGTCTGGCAGTTCCAGCCGGGAATCGAGTTTTTTCAGTTCAGCCTCGATTTCAGGCCGGATTTTCGGAAAGGACATCCGCCTGCCATATTGAAGCCAGATCAGCCGTTTCAGGATCTTTCCCCTGCCCTCGTCTTTCAAAACGCGGTTGCCGGTGAAATAAGTCAGCAGCGGCAGGGAAAAGAAGATCCGGTGATGGTCCAGTCCACCGTAACCCGTGCGGACATTCCGGTAACGGGCGATGAACGGGCCGAGCACATCCCATTCGAAATTGCCGGGCGAGCTTTCGCCGCCTGCCAGATAAGCAGGCGCACGCCAGAAGACATTATCCGGTCCATATGAGGCGTGAAACAATGGAATGAAGCCGAAGGAGTATTTTTCCTTATGCGGCAGTTTTTTCGCGATTTCGGGATCGGCAGACATCTTGTTCAGCTCTTCGAGCGTCCGGGGAACGGGAATACCGGTGCCGGCCAGACTCGTCGACAGGTAATATTTCGACCGGGGAGTCAGAGACCAACTGGACGTTCCGAGGACCCGGCGTTCGGAATAATGATAGCCCAGCAGCAGTTCGGTGAACGAGGTCGCCTTCGATCTGTGCAAGGTCAGCGGAAACACGTCCGCCCGATGGATCAGGAACGGCGTATAATAATACCAGAACGAATCCTTGTCGCGGTACTGCCAGCAGAACGGAATGAAACCGAAACCGTTCTTGTTCCAGGCTGCGAGCAGCACCCAGCCGTCGCCGTTGACCGGATTCCACGCGGACAGCGGAAACAGGACTGCACGTTCGTCGCCTTCCTGATTGTAGAACGGACGGACCGCGAAACCGTATTGATCCCAGTCGATGAACGGCCAGAGCACGGAGGTGTAATAATCGGAACTGAAGAAGAACGGCCAGACATTGACCGGAGTGCCTTCCACGTTGCCGACGTCGACCTTTCCGGCTTTTTCCAGCGTCCGGGTCTTCGCCTGGAATTTCTGCGACCGGATCCGGTAGCTTTTCGGAGCGGAATATTCCTGAAAAACTCCGCCGGACATCCGGTTCATACGCTCGGACGAAGCACAACCCGCCCCGAGTATGGCGACCAATCCGCCGACCAGCAGCACTCTCATGATTTCTCCCTCCTTTTTCAGGCTGTTCCTGCCCTCTTCCGCAACTTACCGGAACAGCCAGCGGTCAAATGTTTTCTCCAAACTAACGGCCAAATCTTCCATGGTTTCACCCCGCAGTTTCGCGGTATGAGAATAAATATCCCGCAGCGGCAATGAGCTTTCATCGGTCTCGAGCAGAAATGAATCATCCGGAAGCCACTCGGGGAAACGGTCCTGATGCAGCAGCCAGACCGGCGAAAGGGACAGGATCATGCCGTGTTCGAGCAGGGCCTGTCCGACCTCAGGATTGCCCCGGAAACCATGGATCAGCCACTCCTGACGCGGCGCCAGCTCTTTCCGGATCCGGATCAGTTCGTAATGCTGCCGCACGCAATGCACGACCAGCGGCAGGTTCAGTTCTTCCGAAAGCACGATCTGCGCCCGGAACGATTTTTCCTGTTCTTCAAGACTGACCGTCAGCGAGGAATCCAGGCCGCATTCGCCGACCGCGGCACACGGGATCCGGCACAGGGTTTCCACGAGCTCATCCATGGAAAAGCGTCCGAGGTCACGAGGATGGATCCCGCTGGAATAAAAACAGCCTTCGTCCGAGTCGGAAGACGGACTGCCGGGCGGAAGATCGACCAGCGCGGTCTGCTCCGGATCATGCGGAACACTGTGCGTATGGGCATCGATCAGTTTCATTTGCTGTGCTCCAGTTTTTCGAGCATGGGCGGCAGCAGTTCATCGGGCACGCTCAGATCGCCCGTGCCGATCCCGAGCTTGATCCCGGGATGGACTTCTTCGCCGTGATAATCGGTCCCGCCCGTGCGGAGGATCCCGAATTCCTGCGCCATTTCATTCAGCATGGCGGTCTGCCGCGCGGTGAAGACCGGATAATAAGCCTCGAGACCGTCGAGTCCCAACGGGACCAGGACTTTGAGGAAACGGCGGACTGTGGCACGCTCGCTGCGGGCGCGGTAAACCGGATGCGCCCAGAACGCCAGTCCGCCCGCCGCGTGGATCGCTTGGATGCAGTCGCCGGGCGGCAGGGGATCGCGCGGCGTATAGGCCCGGGCACCCCGCTTGAGACAGCTGTCGAACGCGTCCTGGATCGAAGCGAAGTATCCCTTTTTCACCAGCAGTTCGGCCACGTGGGGACGTCCGACACTCTCCCCCGGAGCGGCCGCCTGGAGTTCTTCCAGTGTGATCCGGTAGCCGATGATATTGAGCTTTTCGATCATCTGCCGGTTGCGGATATTGCGCCGGTTCCGCAGATCTTCCAGGAACGCATTCAGCTCCGGCGAAACCGGATCGACGAACAGCCCGAGGATATGGATCTCTTTATTATAGAGATTCGAGGATATCTCGACCCCCGGCACGGCGGTCAGGCCGGATCCTTCCGCTGCGCGCAGGAACTCCGGCAGACCGGAGATCGTGTCATGATCGGTCAATGCGATCGCGGACAAACCGGCCCGCTGAGCGGCGCACACCAGCTCCGCCGGTGAATCCGAGCCGTCGGACGCACTGCTGTGGGTATGGAAATCGAGCATGCGCCGGAACCTTTCAGGATCAGCAGAGCGAAGACGCTTTGATCCAGCTGTCGGCGATCAGGGCGTGGCCCGTGGCCGTAGGATGCACTCCGTCTTTCGTCCAGAAGGACATTTCGCGGCGGCAGGCGGCGGCCGCGAAAATGCCGTCGAGCGGGATCAGCGTGCAGGAGAATTCGGCCGCCAGTTCGCGGACCGCCCGGATCTTGGGATCGAGTTCGTCGCGCCACCGGACCAGTTCGGTCCGCAGGGGCAGCAGGAAGGGCTCCATCAGTATGATCTGCGTATCCGGCAGTTCCCTGCGCGTCTGACGCAGCAGGTCACGGTAGATATCGCTGAATTCCATGGCGCTGATCGAAAGGGAGCCGTTATATCGCTGCGCCGCGTCGTTGATCCCGATCAGGACCGAAAGGATATCCGGCTTGTGATTGAGGACATCGCGCTGCCAGCGTCCGGCCAGATCGGAAACCCGGTTGCCGCTGATCCCTGTATTGACGAAGGTCAGCTCCAGTTCCGGATGGCTGATGCCCAGCAGGGACGCGATGAAGATCGGATAGCCGTGTCCCAGAAAATTGATGTCTTCGCTCAGGGAACTGCCGCAGTCGGTGATGCTGTCGCCGGTGAACAGGATCTTATAGCCCGGATGGATGTTGATCATTTTTGCCTCCATTTTCATGAATTGATTTTTCTGATATTCCTGTTCCAGTATTTTAATACCGCAATCCCACAATTCAAGTCAGGAATCCGGCCGGGAAAGCTTTTTTTTAGAAAAAAATGTATGCCGTCAGCGGAATCGGGGGAATTGGCACGGGGGTTCCGCGAACTGATACGGAGAATACGGAGAATACGGAGAATACGGAGGTCGCGTAAGACAGGAGCGGCACCTGAATAGAAAAGCAGAATGAAAATCCTGGTTTTCCGGGGTTCGATATAGAATCCCGCGAAACTCCGTATTCTCCGTATTCTCCGTAAAAAAAGTTCGCGGATTCCGGGCAGACCATCTCCCCAATTCCAGTGACGCCATACATGCGGCGTATCGCGTCAGAGGAGTTAGGTATGTAAAAATTTCTCTTCGCGAACTGATACGGAGAAAACGGAGAAAACGGAGATCGCGCAAGACAGGAGCGGCACCTGAATAGAAAAACAGAATGAAAATCCTGGTTTTCCGGGGTTCGATATGGATTCCCGCGAAACTCCGTATTCTCCGTATTCTCCGTAAAAAAAGTTCGCGGATTCCGGGCAGACCATCTCCCCAATTCCAGTGACGCCATACATGCGGCGCAGAAAAATTCTGATTTTTCCTATTTGCCGGCTTGACAATCCCGAAAACCGCATTATATTGACTCCATACGAAATTTTCGTAAGAAAAATTCATAATCTTGAAAATCGAGGTAAAACTGATGGCTGCGACCTTGAAAATCATAGCGGAACGGGCGGGACTGTCCCAATCGACGGTTTCCCAGATTCTGAACCGCCGGTCGAATGATTTCAGTTCGGAAAAAACCCGGCGGCGGGTTTTCGATCTCGCGCATGAACTCGGCTACAAGCAGAATTTCGGCCACAAGCTCCTCCGCGGCGACAAGACCCATACCGCGGCCATCCTGCTGAGCATGCACCGGATGACGCTGGAAGAACATATCCAGTCCCTGATCATCCGGCTGCTCGACCAACTCGAAAACAAAGGCTACGGCGCGTATCTGGTCACGCTTGCCGACACCGCCGAAAAGAATCTCGAAACCGTCAAGGAACTGATCACGCGCGGGGTGGACAGTTTCATTTTTCTGGGACATCCGGTCGGAGCGAAGTTATTGGAACCGTATATATACGAACAGAATCGCACTTTGATCGGTTACGGATCGGCCTTTTCCAGAAAAGTGAGGGACGACACCAGCCGATCCACAGCGGAGATCATCCGTTTCTTTCTGGCGGAGGATCACCGCAATTTCCGTTTTTTCCTCGGCACTCCGGCTCACGCGGACCGGGTGAAAGGACTCTGCAAAACCTTTCCCGGGAAAACCGAAAAAGGATTGCTGAAAAAATATCTGGTCGACCTCGGACCGCTGGCCGAGCACAATGACATCGATACTTTCGCAGAACTCGGCTTTCAGGCCACGAAACGGGCATTTGAGCTCGATCCGTCCATCGATGCGTGCTTCTATCTGTCGGATTATTTTGCCGTCGGCGGGCTGCGTTACCTGATGGGATCAGGGAAAAAAATCGGTTCGGATGTGCTGGTCGCAGGGTTCAACAATATTCATGCCATCCGGAATTTCCCGCTGCCCGTTTCGTCGGCGGAACATGATATTCAGTCCATCGCCGAGGCGCTGATCGGGGAAATGACGCAGACCGGCGCGAGGGAACGGATCATCCCGACCCGCACCATCATTCGGAAAATATGAAATATGAGATATGAAATATGAAATCAACAAAAGGAGAAGAGAAAAATGTCGGAAAAACATTTTGATGACAGCCAACCCGCATTCCATGAAGACCACAATCCTAGAAAGGAAAACCAGATGAAAAAGGAAAACGCCGCCAACTCATATTTCATATCTCATATTTCATATTTGAAGCGTAAAACGGTGAGCCGTTTTACGCTGATCGAACTCCTGGTCGTAATAGCAATCATAGCAATTCTGGCGGGGATGCTCCTGCCGGCACTGAATGCAGCGCGGAATCGGGCAAAAAGCACCCAGTGCATGGGCAACCTGAAACAGCAGGGTTACTCTGTGATCAATTATTCCGATTCGTATGGCGACTGGCTGCCGCCCCTGTGGTATGGTCTGCCCAATGCCGGTTTTTGGCAACTTGCTTTTTTTGAGTTGAAATTGCTGCACGGCTCACGGCCTACCAGCGGCAACCCCATCCCCAAAGGAGTTTTAGCTTGTCCCTCGGAAGATGGAAAGCTGAGATTTGGAACGTATAACCATTGGAACACCTATAAGGGAACATACTACGGAATGAACCGCTATCTGAATCATAACTACACGCCGAATGCCACAAATGTATCACGACAGAAATGGAGAAAGCAAACCCAAGCCCAAAAACCATCGACCACCTTCACCATAGCGGACGAGTGGATCCATCCAGCGAAGCCGAAGGATTTAGCTCCACAAGGGATCATACGTGCGAGGTATCATCAAATGGGGCAGCGGCACAACGGGAAATGGAACTATGTCTGCATCGACGGCAGCGTCAAAAGTATGGGAATGTATCCGAAGTTTGGGCAACAGGGCGACTGGGAGGATTTTCTGTATGCGCCTACTCAATGGTAAAGGAAATATAATATGAAAAAAATCATTTTCGCGTTTCTGTCCACATTTTTTGCCGTGACCGTTCCGGCAGTGGAAGTGGATCCCGCCAAGGCGGTGATCGTCGTAGACAAAAAAGCCGACGGGGTCGTTCAATTTGCGGCGCTGGAACTGCAGAAATATCTCCATTGGATCACCGGAACGAAAATCGCCATTGCCGACAAACCCGTTGCGGGAAAATATCCGTTCATCTTCGGAACTCCGGCCGGGGTCAAGCTAAAACCAGAGGAAGCGCGCTGGGAAGTCACGAAAGATCATACGAGGCTGTATGGGGACTCGACGCTGACAGGGACTTCCCGCATCCAGAAGTGGAAAATCCTCACAACAAAAACTAAAAGCGGAGACCTCACGGCGGTTTATGATTTTCTGGAAAAACAGCTGGGGGTGCTTTTCCTGGCGCCGGGCAAAGACGGAGTCTCTTTCGAGCCGGTCCGGGTTCTGGATTTGAAAGAGGATAAGGGCGCCTGGGTGCCGAAACTGGCCTATCGTTTCATGTGGCCGGACCGGGCGGCTTGGGCGGCGCCGCGGCTCTACAACCAGGACGGCAGCATCAAGGAGGCAAAGCAAGGCGGATCGCCGGCGCCCGCGGAATTCCAGCCGGCAACCAGGAATGAATATTTGCAGAAAGAATCGGAAACCCGTCTCTGGCTCAAGCAGCAGCGTATGGGGCAAAACGTCGAGGCGATGAACTACGGTCATGCTTTCACCCAGTGGTGGAAGAGGTTCGGAAAAACCCATCCCGAATATTTTGCTCTGACAAAGGGAAAACGCCAACCGTTGGCGCCATCCCGGCCCGACTGGAATAAACTGTGCGTATCCAATCCTGCGGTCTGGAAACAGATCGTGAAGGATTGGGCGGGAAACAAGAATCGGGGGCATTTTATCAATGCGTGTGAAAACGACGGCGGCGGGTTCTGCGAATGCGAGGAATGTCGCAAGCTGGATATGCCGCCCCGACCTGGTGCGAAATGGGACGATGACCTTTCCGACCGATATGTTTACTTTGCCAATCAGGTGCTGAATGAAGCGCGCAAAATCGATCCGGAAGCCAAGGTCGCGCATTATGGTTACAGCCATTACCGTTTCCCGCCCCGTCGGGAGAAGCTCACGCCGGCAAATTATCTTATTTACGTGTCGGACATGATGGATTTGAAAAAACTCGAAGCGGATTATCAGGCCTGGCAGAAAGCGGGTGCGCGGCATTTTCTGCTGCGTCCGAACCATCTCCACATGAATACTTCACTGCCGATGGGGTTTGAAAAGCAGTTATTCGAAGCATTCAAAATCGGGATCAAATACGGGGTGATGGGGACTAGTTACGA
Organism: Lentisphaerota bacterium; assembly: GCA_015061565.1. Lineage (GTDB taxonomy): Bacteria > Verrucomicrobiota > Lentisphaeria > Victivallales > UBA1829 > SIG94. The sequence goes on along the minus strand of SUWI01000161.1, from coordinate 3,557 downwards.
CAGTCTGCACGGGTTCTGGGATATTTCCGGTCTGACGGACTATGTGCTGGCCCGCGGGCATGTGGACCCGTCCAAAGATTTCGATCACTGGGTCAACGAATACTGTTCCGCGTATGGCGCGGCGGCGCCGGAAGTGCGGGCGTATTTCGATTATTTCCGCACCAATATCTGGGAAAAGCGGATCATGCCCAACCGGAAAAAGATCGCCGAAGCGGGCCGCTACGGATTTTTCCGTGCCGGGGTGATGACAGATATCGCTTCCTATTACCGGGAAAGCGATTTCGATGCCGCCGAAAAGATCCTCCGGAAAGGCATGGAGAAAAAACTTTCCCCGCAGCAGAAACGGCGGCTGGAAACCCTGCTGCTGGTCAACGAACATTCCCGGCTGACCTTCCGGGCGATGGCGGCAAAAGGACAGGAAAAAATCCGGGCGGCAATGAAACTGATCCACTTCCGGCGGGCAAACAAGGACCGGCTCAACCTCAACTGGGAAAGACTTTTCCGGATCGAGCTCAATTATGGCGACTGCACGGGCACCAGGGCGGCGGAAGTGCTGGGCCGATACGACGATTTCCGGAAAACTCCGCAGTGGTGGGTGTTCTGCACCGACCCGGAACAAGTCGGCGAAAAGGAAAAATGGCACGAACTTTCCTACCGCGAATTATGGAAAAAGAACCGGCAGATGCTCCGCATCGATGCGCCGTGGGAAAAGCAGCGGTATCTCAAGGATGCGAAGTTCAAAAAAATGCTCGAATCCTACGACGGGATCGGCTATTACAGCCAGACCCTTCCGATCCCTGCGGAATGGAAAGGCAAAGAAATTTATCTGATCTTCGGCGCGGTCGATGAATCGGCGTGGGTCTACGTGAACGGAAAGTTCGCGGGCAAGCACATTTTCGCCGCCGCGAATGACTGGCAGACTCCTTTTGCCATTCCCATCACGGACACGATCGACTGGAAGAAAGAAAAGCAGGCGGTCGTGGTCCGGGTGGAGGACAAAGCCGGCCAAGGCGGCATCTGGCGTCCGGTCATGCTGGCCGTCCGCGAAAAGAATAAATGACGGCAGCCGCCTGAAATGCGGAATGCAAAATGCAAGGTTATAGGACCTATGGGACCTATAAGTCCTATGAGTTCTATGTCAGCCGGCCGGGGATGAGCCCGGACCGGCTGAAAACCTGATTATTTTTTCGCTTTTTTCTGATTGTTTTCGAAATATTCGACCAGCTTTTTCGGCAGGGCGGGAATGTCCTGCCGGTTGTTGCCGTTGCGCATGGAATAATGGCCGAGGACACCCGTGGCGACCGACATGCGGGCGGCGACCGGCGACGTATTGGTCTTGGCACCGAAACGGACGAAATCCAGGAAATTCTGAACGATCGGAGCATCCGCGCCGCCGTGCGAACTGTTCTTCACCGGCGGCTTCAATTTGTAAATGATGTCCGGGGTGGAACGCGGGCCGCGGCGGGTCCACACGTGGACTTCGCAATCGCCGTAATCGCCGATGTTTTCCACGCGCCCTTTCGTGCCGATAAAGGTGTAATTGCGCTCGGCGTCGGGGGCATAATGGCACTGCATGTAGGTGGCCTGGGCGCCGTTTTCCAGCTGCATCAGGATCATGTTGTGGTCTTCCACATCGATGATCGGCGAAAAACCGGTCTGGGTCAGCGGCGGATACTGCGCGAGATCCCACTTGGCACAGCCTTTGGTCTCGGGGGAACGCCGGCCGCAGCGGTTGTAGACGGACAGCATGCCCATGCCGACCACGGATTTGGTGTAGGAGCCCATCAGCCAGTGCATCACATCGATGTCATGGGCGCCTTTCTGGAGCAGGAGCCCGGTGGAATAGCGCTGCTCGGAATGCCAGTCGCGGAAATACGCGTCGCCGCCGTAGCCGACGAAATGACGGCACCAGCCGCACTGCACCTCGCCGATCAGGCCGGAGTCGATGATCTCTTTCATTTTGAGGACGACGGGGAAGTGGCGCATGTTGTGGCCGATGAAGAGCTTGGAACCGGTCTGCATGGCGGTTTTGAGGATGCGGTCGCAGCCTTCGATGGTGATCGCCATGGGTTTTTCGAGGTAAACCGCCTTGCCGGCCTTGAGCGCGGCAACGGCCATTTCCTCATGCAGGAAATCGGGCGTGGAAATGAAAACCGCGTCGATGTCTTTCTGTTTCAGCAGATCGCGGTAATCGGTGTAGATGTCGGCATCGGGAAATTTTTCCTTGAACGCCTGGTTGGCCTCGGGATCCGTATCCGCTCCCGCCGCCATGACGACGCCCTGTTCCGGTTGATGTGCCTGCCAGGCATTGCGTCCGCGTCCGCCGGTCGCGATCGCACCGATCTTGAATGTCTTTTTCATGAAAACTCCCTTGCTTGGTTGATTTCGGGGTTGATTTTTTTCATTCTTGGGATAATGTAACAAGTTAAATGGAAAAATCAACCCGGAATTGCAAATTCTTACTGGATTTTGCATGAACAAAACGAAAGAAAGAATGAGGAATCCTGATGGCGGAATATACGATCAACTATGAAAACGACTTCCCGTTCATCCTTTACGCTTCGACCGAAGTGGCGACCAACGCCCGCACGGCGGTGATCACCCGCTCGGCTTATCAGTTCTGCACGGTCGAATTCGTGCGCGACGGAGCGGGTTTTCTGGATATCGACGGCAAATCGTTCCACATCCGGAAAAACGGGCTGTATTTCCTGACGCCGGGGAGCACGCACACCTACTGGCCGGACCGGAGCGATCCGTGGTATAAACTGTTTTTCGTGATCGGCGGCGATCTGACCCCTACCCTGCTCAAAGCTTATAAACTGGAAGACGTCTATCATATTCCGGACTGTCCCGAGCTGAAAAAATATTTCGAGGAGATGAATACCCTGCAATACAATTCGGAGATCTCCAACCAGCAGGCGTCGGTGGTGTTCCACCAGTTTCTGCAGGAGGCGTCCATGCTGGTGCACGGTGTGAGATCCCGGCTGCCGGAAGAGATCGAACAGCTGAAACTGGCGCTGGACAATGCGGTCGAGGAAAATTTCCGGCTGGAAGATTTCGCATCGAGATCCGGTATGTCGGAAGCGCATCTGATCCGGCAGTTCCGGAGCCATTTCCAGGCTACGCCGTATGATTATCTCATGATGCGGAAAATCGAAACCGCCCAGCGGCTGCTGCTGTATTCCACCTTGTCGGTCAAGGAGATCGCCGCCCGGCTCGGTTTTTCCGACCAGTATTATTTTTCCAACTATTTCAAGCGGAAAAAAGGCCTGTCGCCGCGGCTTTACCGGGCGAAATTCATCCAGCGCAAAGCTTGATTTGGGTTCAGAAGACGATGCTTTCGTTCTCGCCGAGCGAGCGGAGATGATAGACATCGTTCCAGCTCACCAGCTGCCAGAAACCGTCGACATAGCGGAACTGGCTCACCGAGGCGTTGCTGGTCAGGGGCAGACGGGAACTCTCCGCGACCTGTCCGACCACATGGCGGAACATCGCTTTGAGGGCGCCGCCGTGCGACACCAGCAGGATGCGTTTGCCCTCGAAACGTTCCGACATTT
>SUWI01000160.1 GCA_015061565.1 Lentisphaerota bacterium | reverse complement strand
GGCTGCGACAACTGCTGTGCCTACTGCATGATCCCGTCCATCCGGGGACCGCTGCGTTCGCGCACGGTGAAATCGGTAGTTGAGGAAGTGAAAAACCTGATCGGGAACGGGGTCTTCGAGATCATCCTGATCGCACAGGACAGCGGCGGATTCGGACGCGACCGCGGGGGAAAACCGGAACTGGCCAAGCTGCTGAAGCAGCTGGACAAACTCCGGGGAGATTATATTCTGCGTCTGATGTACCTGCATCCGGCAAGCGTGAATGACGAACTGCTGGGCGTGCTCAAAGGGATGAAACATCTGGTCCGCTGTATCGAAATGCCGATCCAGCATATTGCGGACAACGTGCTGCGCGGGATGGGACGGAAAGTTTACGGAAAACGGACGCGGGAAGTGGTGAAATCGATCATGGACCTGGGTTATGCGGTACGCACCACGCTGATGACCGGCTTTCCCGGGGAAACTCAGGAAGATTTCGAAGAACTGCTTGCTTACGTGAAAGCAGCCGGATTTGCGCGGCTGGGCGTGTTTGCCTATTCGAAGGAACCGGGGACCCGGGCGGCCGGAATGCCGGATCAGGTACCGGCCCGCACCGGAAAAGCGCGGGCGGCCAGACTGCTGCAGGCTCAGCAGAAAATCTCGCTGGCGCACAATCAGGCGCTGGTCGGCACGGAACAGGAAGTCCTGATCGATTCGGTCAGGGGAACGGAAGCGGTCGGACGCACGCTGCTGGATGCGCCGGATATCGACAACATCGTGCATGTGAAATCGCGGAAAAAACTGGCGCCCGGCGAACGGGTCATGGTCCGGATCGACCGGGCAGCGGAATATGAACTGGAAGCAACCTTGATCAGGAAGGAGCAGTCATGAATCAAATCATCAAGAATCTGCCGAATCAACTGACGGTCAGCCGGATCATCCTGATTTTCATTTTTGTGGCGCTGGCCAACATCGATGCGGACAAGATCAATTTTGTGGAGATTCCCAAGCATGTTTCGGAGACCTGCCATCTGATCGCATATATCGTGGCCATACTGGCGGGGATCACGGATTTTCTGGACGGCAGGATCGCCCGCAAATACCAGTGTGAAAGCGATTTCGGCCGACTGATGGATCCGCTGGCGGACAAAATATTCATTGTGGCGACGTATGTGATGATGTCGGATTACGGGATCATACCGGCGTGGATCGTGGTGGTGGTGCTGTCCCGGGAATTTCTGGTGACCGGACTGCGGCTGCTGGCGGCCAACAAGGGCATCGTTCTCGCCGCGGACAAATCGGGAAAATTCAAAACGGCGTTCCAGATGATCTCGCTGATCGTGGCCGGAGCGGGCTGGGTCAAGCTGTTCGGGTTCAATATTTTCGAGCCGACGGTCTGGGCGATCTGGTATACGGTCATGCTGCTGGTGGTGATTTCCACCTTGTATTCGGGCATTTCGTATTTCGTCAAGAATTTCAAGCTGATAACCAGTGAACTGTGAGAGTAAACGGGATGAGTGAAGAAGATATCCAGGTCAGTCCCTTTCCCACTGCGGGGAAGCCGGAGAAGGCGTTTCTGGTCGGTATAGCCGATCCGAACGATACCTCGGCGTCGCCGCGGGAATATCTGGACGAACTGCGCGAACTGACCGAGACGCTCGGGGTGCCGGTCTGCGGAGAGATCATTGCTCCGGTCCGTCAGATCCATCCGAAATACTATGTGGGCAGCGGCAAGCTGGAAGAGATCTGCGGTCAGGCCTCGGCCGCCGGTGCGGATATCCTGATCTTCGACTGCGAACTGGGGCCGTCCCAGCAGCGCAACCTGGAAAAAGCTGCCTCCATGCGGGTTTATGACCGGCAGGAAGTGATCCTGGATATATTTGCGGCCCGGGCACAGACCCGGGAAGCCGTATTGCAGGTCGAATTGGCGCGGAACCATTATTATCTGCCGCGGCTGACCGGTGCGTGGTCGCATCTTTCGCGTCAGCACGGCGGCGTAGTCGGAGCCCGCGGCGCCGGCGAAAAACAGATCGAATACGACCGCCGGATGGTCAAAAAACGGATCGCCATGCTGGAAGAGGAACTCAAGGAAGTCCGTTCTCACCGGATGATCCAGCGCAAGGAACGTCTGCGGGGCAATCTGGTCAACTGCGCGATCATCGGTTACACCAATGCGGGGAAATCGACCTTGCTGAATGCGCTGACCGGTGCGGGTGTCCTGGCGGAAAACAAGCTGTTCGCCACGCTCGACCCGACCACCCGGAAACTGACGCTGCCGGACAAGGCGGAACTGCTGCTGACGGACACGGTCGGATTTGTGCGGAAGCTGCCGCATTCGCTGGTGGAAGCGTTCAAATCGACGCTGGAAGAAGCGCTGCTGGCAGATTTTCTGCTGCTGGTGCTGGATGTATCCAGCCCTCATGTGTGTTCCCATTGGGAAACCACGCTTTCGGTACTGAACGAATTGGGAGCGGCGGAAAAACCGATGCTGGTGGTTTTCAATAAATGCGATCTGCAGAATGACCCGGTGGCGCTGGCGAAAATCCGTTCGCTGGCCCCGGACGGCATATTGGTTTCCGGTCTCCGGCAGACCGGATTCGAGGTGCTTTTTCAGGCTTTGTCCCTGAGAGCCAGACGGAATATGAAACTTTTGGAAATCGCCATACCGCCGGCCCGTCAGGACCTGATGGCGCTGGCACATGCCAAAGGGAAAATATACGAATCGAAATGGACGGACGACGGAACTTTTTTGGCGACAGTGGAATTTCCGCAGTCGCTGGAACATAAATTTTCAGAATATCTCCGCCCGCAGCAGGCAGTCTAACAGGAGGATCATGATGAATACAAAAACACTGGTGAAAAACGGCGTATTCCTGGCAGTTTTTATGGGTGCGGCCCTGCTTCCTTATCAGGATGTGGTCGCGCAGGGCAGTCAGGTTCTGTCAACCCCGGACCGCAGAGTTTCGCGTGAATTGTGGGATATCTGGCGTCAGGGATTCGAATATTACGAAAAAGGTGAGATGAAGATGATCTCCGGCAAATATGCCGAATCGCTTCCTCTGTATCAGAAATCCCTGGAATCCTTTCAGGAAGTCCGGCGTCAGAATCCCCAGTGGAACCGGAACGTGATCGAATACCGGATGAATCTTTGCCGCCGGCGTCTGTCCACGGCCAAACGCCGGGCCGATGAAGCCTCCGATGCCGCCAAGCGTGCCCTGAACCGGAGCAGCTTGCCGGTGGTCTCGACGGTGCCCCCGGCCACTCCGTCCACCCCCGCCGCGACCACCACCTCGGTCGCCAGCCGCGAAATGGACCGTAAATTGCAGGATGCGATCCAGGAAAACAACCTCCGGAAAAAACAAATCGAAGAACTCCAGCGCGAACTTACCCAGCTGCGTCCCGGCGCCGCCCGTGCCGAAGCGGCCCTGAAACAGATCCGCGGCCTCATGGAAGAACGCACCAATCTGGAAAAACAGCTGGTCTCGCTGAAACTGCAGTTCGAAAGGCTGCAGGAAGAACAGAAGAAAAGTTCGCCCCGGACCGCTCAGCTTCAGCGTCTGCTTACCGCGGAACAGAACAAAAGCGCGGCTTATGCCAAAGCCTACCGGGAACGTTCGGCCGATCATGCCAGGCAGGAAAAACAAATTGAAACTCTGAATGCGGAACTGATCAAGCAGCGCGCCGCCTATGCGGAACTGTCCCGGAAATACCGGACGGAACTGCAGTCCACGGAAAAAATGGTGAGCAATAACTCGGCCAAAATGAATGAACTCTCCGCTTCCCTGCGGGAATCCCAGGCTGAAATCACCCGGCTCAAAAATGATCTTGACCGGAAAAACCGGGAACATGATCAGACCGTGGCGGAACTGCAAAAGCTGCGCGCCGGCCGGATCTCCGCGGATGAACTCTCCAAAAAAATCGAAACAGATGCAGCCGCCCTGCGGGAAGAAAACCGCAAATTCAGGACCGAACTGGAAACCCTGCGGGCGGTCCGGACCAGGCTCGACAATCAGGTAACCGACTTGAACAACGAAATCGCCAAACTCAAAAAGGACCTGGTCATCAATATTGAACAGCGGAATGATTTTGCCAAAGCCAACGACTCGATCTCCAAACAGTTCAGCGATCTGGAATCATCGTTGAACCGGATCCGGACCGAAAATGCCGAACTGCGGAAAAAACTGGATGCCGCACTCAAAGAACGCGAACTGCTGGCAGCCAAAGTCAACGACCAGCTTTCCGAATCGCTCAAGAACCAGCTGGCCGCCGCCCGCAGCGAGGTCCAGCGCCTTACCGCGGAACGGGATGCCGCGGCCAAAGAGATCGCCCGCCTGAAACGTTTCGGCGATCCAACCGTTCTGAAAGCCACCATGGCCAGCGCCAGGAGCAAACAGGTTGAGGCCGAACGGCTCCGCGGAGAAGTCGAGATCCGGCTTGCCGAAGAAAGCAAAAAGCTGGCAATCGCCGCCGCCGCTCTGGCCGCCAGTAAAAATGAAGTCGCCGTGCTGGAGAACAAGATGAAGGAACTCCAACTGGAATCCGGCCGCCATGCCGCAGAAGTGAAAATCCGGAATCAGTCCATCGCCCAGATCACCGCGGAACTGAAAAGCAAAAATGACGCCTATGCCAAACTTGCAGCCGAAACCGAGCAGCTCCGTATCAAACAGCAGGAATTGACCCAGCAGCTGCAGAAAGCGGCCGCCGAAGAACATAATCTCCGCTCCCGCCAGGCGGAATTGACCGCAAAACTGGCCAAAGCAGATTCCGACAATACCGCACTGCGGAACCAGCAGACGCAGATGAACGCCAGGCTGGCCAAAACCGATTCCGACAATGCCGCACTTCGGGCGCGGCAAGCACAACTGGAAACGAGACTGACCCGGGCGGATTCCGATAATACCGCTTTGCGTAACCGCCAAACCGAGATGGAATCGAAACTGGCCAAAGCCGATTCCGATAATGCAGCCATGCGCACCCGGCAAGCGGAGATGGAAACGAAACTGGCCAAGGCGAATTCCGACAATGCAGCCATGCGCACCCGGCAAACGGAGATGGAAACGAAACTGACCCAGACCAAAGCCGGACAGGCAGAACCCCGAACGGGAACCAGCCAGGAACAGAATCTGGACGGCAAAGCATTGGCTGTCATCGCCGAATTGCGCCGTCAGCTGGACAATCAGTCCAGTCGGAACCGGATACTTCAGAAAGAGAATGCGGCCCTTCAAAATGAAAAGGCGGCACAGTCCCGGGAATATGCCGAACGGAATAAAGTTCTGACTGACGAAAGCGCTTCACTCCGGCAGCAGATCGCCCGCCAGAATGAACAAAACTCCAAGCTGAAGTCGGAACAGGAAACTCTCCGGCAGCAGATCGCCCGCCAGAATGAACAAAATTCCAAGCTGAAGTCGGAACAGGAAACTCTCCGGCAGCAGATTGCCCGCCAGGATGAACAAAATTCCGCGCTGAAGTCTGAGCAGGAAACTCTCCGACAGCAGATCGCCCGCCAGAATGAACAAAATTCCAAGCTGAAGGCGGAACATCAGACTTTGAATACCCGGCTGGTGATCCTGCAGGGACAGCAGAAAAATCAGAAAACCACTGCGGAGTTGGAATACAAAAACAAATATGATGCCCAGACCAGGAAATACAATGAACTGCTTGCCAAGTCGGAAGAGGCCAACCGCAAACTGGCAGAACTGCACAAGCAGAATGAACTTATTAATAAGCAGCTGTCCGATTCCGCGGCAAGAATCGTGGCAGACAGTAAACAGTCCGAAATGGCCAGACAGCAGCTGTCAAAGACGGAGCGCGACCTGGCGCAGAGCCGTGACAACCTCGCCAGCCAGAAAGCCCTTCTGCAGCAGTATCAGCAGGTCATAGCCGCCAATGAAAAGCAGCGGCAGGAACTGCTTGATGAGATCGGCAAGCTGCAGAACAATCTCCGTTCCACGGCAGCCGAACGCGACCAGCTGGTCAGGGAGCTTGAAAATGTCCGGAAAAAACTGCCGACCGCAGAAGAACTTCAGACAGCCAAAGCCGAAAGCGCCAAAGCCAAACAGGATATTGCCAGAATGGAACGGGAGAAGAATGCCCTGGAAAGCAATATTGCCAGGCTCCAGGCCCAATTGGGAAATGCCCAGGCCCGGCTGGAAAGCAATCAGAAAACGCTGGCGGCCTATCGCGGCGATGTGGCTCGTCTCCACAATGCACTGCTGGAATTTGAGAACACCAAAGTCCAGCTAGCCAATGCCCGGAAGGAATCTCAGGATCTTCGCAAAGAAAGAAGCACGATCCTGAAAAATGCCGCGGTCATGGAACAGAATCTTAAAGCCGAACTGCAGAAAAATGCCCGGCAGATCCTGGCTCTGCGGGAAGAAAATTCCCGCAGCAAGGAATCCATTCAGGACCTCACCCGGAAACGGACATCTCTGGAAAAGGATCTGGCTCAATCGGCAGCCCAGATCGACAATCTGAAAAAGCAGCTGGCAAAAGCATTGTCTGAAGAAGAGAAAATCAAGCTGAAAAAACGGATCGACGAAATGACCGAATCCATGCGGAAACTCGCATCCGGATCCGAAGATGAACTGGTGCGCGAGGCAGCGGCCAAGAATGTGGTGGTCAGCGATCTGCTCAAAGAACAGGAAGGCTGGAAAGCGGAAATCCGCAAGCTGAACAAATCGGCGGAATCTTATCGGATCCTCGCAATCCGTCAGCGTGAAAAAGCGGAAAAAGCGGAAGAAGCCTCCCGGATTGCGGCTTACGATGCCAGAAAAACCCGCGGACAGCTGAAAATGCTCCAGGCAGATATCATCGATGGAACCGTAAAAGTTCCCGAATCCCGACGTCTGGCGCTGGTAAACCGGAAATACCAGCCGGCAAAATACTCCGCCGCACCCGCTCCTGCCGGAAAAGTTTCTGTGACAAGCTCTTCGACTCCGAGCAGCCAGCCCAAAGCGAAACAGCCGCAGCTGGCAGCAGTATCAAAAACGACTTCGCCCAAAAATCCGCCGGCTGTGACAGCAAAGAAGCCGGAAAAAGAAGTCAAGCTGGAAGTCAAGCTGCCGAAAGAATATCATGCAGCGATGAAACAAGGGGCGGATGCGGAAAAAGCAGGAGATTTAGGAATGGCTTTGTGGCATTACTGGCAGGCAGCCGATATGGCGGACAAGCAGCCGGAGCCATACATGGCGCTGGCCAGACTTCATTTGAAACGGAAAGAATTCGATTCGGCAGTGAAAGCCTATGAAAAAGCCATCCTGAACGGAGGCAAACGCGATTCCAAACTTGAAAAAGAAATCAACCAATAAAAGGCAAGAGGTAAATTATGTTCGGTTTTGGTGAAATGGCCGGTCTCATGAAAAATATCGGTACGCTCCAGGCAAATTTGAAACAAGCGAAAGCGGAATTGCAGACTGCGGTCGTTACCGGAAAGGATCCTTCCGAAAAGGTCGCAGTTGAACTGACCGGCAGTTTGCAGGTCCAGGCAGTCCATATCGATCCATCGCTCCTGAGTCCGGAAAATGCCGCGGTGCTCGAAACTGCCTGTTCGGCAGCCATGCAGAGCGCCCTGGTCCAGTTCAAAGAGCTCAGTGCTCAGAAACTTTCCGCGGCCACCGGTATTGATATCGCAGGTATGATGCCATAAGGATTCATTCCATGAATGAAAAATATCCCCAGGCGCTGGAAGATCTGATGGAACTGCTCCGCGGGCTCCCCGGAGTCGGCCGCCGCAGTGCTGAACGCATGGCCATGCATTTCTTTTCCTGGGATGATTCCCGCCTCGATCTGCTTTCCGGCGTACTGGCCGATCTCAAGAAGAAAGTCGGCAAATGTTCCGTTTGCGGCAATCTCGCCGATATCCGCGATGACGGTACGGTCCTCTGTCCGATCTGCGCCTCGCCCGCCAGGGACCGGGAGATTCTGTGCATCGTCGAAGATACCCCGCAGATCCGCAGCATCGAAGCGGCCGGCGTGTTCCGCGGTGTCTATCACGTTCTCGGCGGACGGATAGCTCCGCTCGAAGGCAAAGGCGTTGAATCCATTACTGCCGATGAACTGGAAAACCGGCTGGAAAAAGGTTCTTTCCGCGAATTGATTTTCGCTCTCAGTCCGGATGTTGAGGGACAGGCCACTGCGGTATACCTGGCCAACCGGCTGAAAAAATTCGGGCTGAAAACCAGCCGTCTGGCCCAGGGATTGCCTGCCGGGTCCGATTTGAGTTATGCCGATCCGGCAACCATCGCTGCGGCGTTGAGCGGCCGCACCGCATTTGACAAAGGAGATGATTGAAATGCACTTGCCCACAGTCAGAATTGCCCTGCTTCAGGATCGCGACCGCGGCGGCATGCAGGCGGCCGCGGAAAACACGGAAAAACTGATCCGGCAAGCCGCAGCCGGCGGCGCCAAAATCATCTGCACCCAGGAGCTTTTCCTGACGGAATATTTCTGCTGGAAACAGGACAGCTCGTTTTTCGATCTGGCCATCCCGATCCCCTCGGAATGGACCGCCAGGTTCCAGAATCTGGCCAGAGAACTGTCCGTAGTCCTGATCCTGTCGCTCTTCGAACGCCGGGCGCCGGGATTGAGCCACAATACCGCCGTGGTGATCGATGCCGACGGTTCCCTGATGGGCAAATACCGCAAAATGCATATTCCGCAGGATCCGGGGTTTGAAGAAAAATTTTACTTTGCCCCGGGCGACCTGCCCTATCGGTCATTCCATACCCGTTATGCGGATATCGGTGTACTGATCTGCTGGGATCAATGGTATCCGGAGGCCGCCCGGCTGACCGCGCTGGCCGGTGCACAGATCATTTTCGTGCCGACCGCGATCGGGGGGATCGCTTCCGAACCGGAATCTCTCGGTGACAGGCAGCGCGACGCCTGGCTCAATGTCCAGCGCGGACATGCAGTTGCCAACGGCTGCTACTGGGCCGCGGTGAACCGGGTGGGCATCGAACACGGAACCAGCTTCTGGGGCTCCTCTTTCGCCGCCGATTTCTACGGCAATCATCTGGTGATCGGAGACCGTGCTCAGGAACAAATCCTCTATGCCGACTGCGATCTGGCAGCCATGGAGGAACATCGCCGCATGTGGCCGTTCTTCCGCGACCGCAGAATTGATTCCTATTCCGATCTTATGAGGCGTTTCAATGACTGATTCCTTGTTCCCGGACGGCAAGTCGCCGCGCGAATTGGGCTATACTTTCCCGGCGGAATGGTCCAGACAGAGCTGCGTTTATCTCAGCTGGCCGGTCAATCCGGAAACCTGGACCGGCTGTTTTGACTCCATGGAATCGGCTTATTCCGATTTCGCCGCCGCGATCAGTCAGCATGAACTGCTCAGGATCGCAGTCAGCGCCGACCATAATGAGCGGATCGCCGCTTTGCTGGCGGAACACGGCGCCCAGCTGGAACAAATCGAGTTTTTCGATATTGCGACCAACGACGCCTGGTGCCGCGACCATGGTCCGGTCTTCCTGAAAAATCCGCAGACAGGCAAAATCGCCATGGCTGATTTTCAATACAATGCCTGGGGCGGAAAATTCACCTGGGAACTGGATAATGCGGTTCCTGCTCAAATTGCCCGTTATCTCCACTGCCGCCGGTTCACCGTTCCGTTCACCTGCGAGGGCGGCGCACTGGAAACCAACGGCAGCGGCACCCTCCTCACCACCCGTTCGGTAATGCTCAATCCTAACCGGAATGCCGGCATGACCGAATCCAAAGCTCAGCAGATCCTATGCGACTCACTCGGCATGCGCAAGATCCTCTGGCTGGACAGCGGACTGCCCGGCGACGATACCGACGGACATATCGACACGCTCGCCCGTTTCGTCAATGCCAATACGGTCCTGGCGGCGAAAGTCAAAAAAAATCACCCAGGTTTTGAGGCTGTCGAAAACAATTTCAAGGCGCTTCAGAATATGCGCAATGCCGATGGCGAAAAACTGGAAGTCATCCCGCTGCCGATGCCGGATCCGGTTTGTCCGGACCGCTGGCGGACTGATATTCTGCCGGCTACCTATGCCAATTACCTCCTGATCAACGGTGCGGTTCTGTTTCCGACTTACCGGCAGGATGAATCTGCAATTGAAGCTATGGCTCTGCTCCATCAGGCGTTCCCAAGTCGTGAAATCATCCCGATCGACTGTTATGACATACTGCTGGAAGGCGGCGCATTGCATTGCCTGAGCCAGCAGCAGCCGGCATAATTGCAGTTATTGCATCTTTTTCAGATAAATTAATCCTAAATATATGTGTTTTGCTCTTGCAAAATCGACCTTAAGGTATTATATTAATAGCTTTAAGCCATATATAGCGGAACGCTGTGTGCGGAAATAGTAATGTTACAAGCAGAGTAGGAGGTTGTTTTATATGCCTGGAACACAACAGAAGCTGCGGAAACTGATGAATAAATTCACCATTTACGGTGATTTCCTTCTGGGCGTTCCATTTGGGAACGGACATGTCAATGATACTTATCTGGTCACTTTCGACCAAGGCGGAGTACGGCTGAATTATACTATGCAGCGAATCAATTCAGAGGTTTTCAAAGAACCTTTGAAAGTCATGGAAAACATCGACCGCGTCACCCAGCATGTGCTGAGTAAGATCAGACAGGCTCACATGGAAATGAAAAAACGCACCATGCGGCTGCTCAGGACTCCGGATAATCTGCCTTATGTCATTGACGACAATGGGTCCTGCTGGAGAGCGTATGTTTATGTTGAACGGGCCCGGGCTTACGATGTTCTGGAAACGCCGGAACAGGCTTACGGCATTGCCAAAGCTTTCGGAGAATTTCAGCAGCAGCTGACCGACCTGCCCGGACGTCTTCATGAAACGATCCCCGATTTCCACAACACCCCCAAACGCATCGAGCAGCTGGAAAAAGCAATTGCCAGAGATGCTGTCGGCAGAGCTGCGAAAGTTCAGAAAGAAATTGATTTTATTCTCAGCCGCAAAGAAGAAGCCGGAATCCTGATGAAACTGAATTCCAGCGGCGATATTCCTGAACGCATCACCCACAATGACACGAAATGCAACAACGTTCTCATTGATGACTTGTCTGGTGAAGGGGTTGCAGTCATTGACCTCGATACGGTCATGCCGGGTCTGTCTCTCTATGATTTCGGCGACATGGTCCGCACCTGCACCAGTCCGGCAGACGAAGATGAGGTCGATCTCCGGAAAGTTTATATGCAGTTTGATATGTATGAAGCATTATTCAAAGGTTTTTGTGCAGCCGCCAACAACTTCATGACTCCGGCGGAAAAAGAAAACCTGGCTCTGTCCGGTAAAATCATCACCCTGGAAATCGGAACCCGTTTCCTGGCAGATTATCTTAACGGTGATACGTATTTCAAGATCAAACGTCCGGAACAGAATCTCGACCGGTGCCGCACTCAGCTCAAGCTGGTGACCTCGATCGAAGAACAGATGAACGACATGCAGAAACTGCTGCTGAAAAAATAACACACTGATCCCCCAAAAGAACCGATATATATATACGGTAAAAAAAATACAGCGGAGCCGCCGATCAGGCCTGGCTCCGCTGTTTTCGTATCATTCCGAATGATCCATTCAAAAGTCATCGGTACAAAAAAAATCCGGCGTCGAACTACTTTCCCACACTCTGATGTGCAGTATCATCGTCGCGGGTCCTCTTAACAATCGTGTTCGGGATGGGAACGTGTGTTTCAAGACCGCTATAAACACCGGAAAAAATAGGAAAAGAGGATAGGAAAACGGACGTAGGAAACGAACTTGATGTTTTTTGAAGCTTCCTTTTTTCCGATCGTCGGTTCCTGGCAGAACCGGGGATTGAAAAAAAGGTGGTCAAGCCGCACGGCATATTAGTAACAGTCAGCTGAAAACATTACTGTTCTTACACTTCTGTCCTATCGAGGTCGTAGTCTACAACCTGCCTTCAGGGACCTTGCGGTCCGGGACATTTCATCTTCAAGGGGGCTTGGCGCTTAGATGCTTTCAGCGCTTATCCTTTCCCGACATAGCTACCCAACGCTGCGTGTTTACACACAATTGGAATACCAGCGGTCGGTCA
>SUWI01000159.1 GCA_015061565.1 Lentisphaerota bacterium | reverse complement strand
GGGACCCTGCCTTGATAGGATTTTATAATACGGGCCTTGCCTATGAGGCTACGCTGATGATTTACAAAAAGGACGGGGCGGTACTTGGGTATTGGTATGAAGATCCGACTTTCCGTCCCTATTTTGCAATGTTCGAGCGGGGTAAAGATGCATCCGCTTTCGGTCTGGAAATCAATACGCTTATGCGTTTTGAACAGCATGACAGCATAGAGACTCCGGTGCTGAAGATCGATTCGTTCGGAAAGGCTGACTGGGTTGCGGCGGCCCGGCCTTACCGCAACTGGTATCAGCAGACTTTTGCAGAAGAAATTGCCCGCAGGGAGTCATGTGATTGGGCCAACCGCATCAATGCCATCTGTGATACGGGCTATTTCGCGGTCGGAGGAAAGGCGCAGCTTGAGCGCATCCGGCAGCTGTTTCCCCCGGAAGGAATACTGCTCCACTGCTGGGCCCCGCATAAGAAAGGTTTTGCTTTCGGTGTTCCCGGCTATGTCCTGCGGGAAGCATATGCCAAAGAGGTTGCGACCGCTCACGAATACGGATTCAAGGTGATGTGCTATGTCTGTGCCCTCTGTGCTGTCTACAAGGCACCGGCATGGGAACGGGATGGTTTGGAACATTTCTTCCTGACGCGTAAAAACAGCATCACCAACTACGACGGCAGCAAGAACCTGCTGGATGAAATGCTGATAGGGACCATGAATGTTCCCAAGGGAAAAGACCAGTTTGCGAATATCAAAAAGGGGAAGCTTATTTATGGCGATCCACTGTCGAAAGGATGGCGAGACTATTATCCGAAAGTTGTTCAGAAGCTGAACCGGAGTTCCGGGACGGATGCCAATTACGAGGACACGCTCGGGTGTACCCAGGAGAACGGCAACGGCTCCATTGACGGATTGTCCGGTGCGCAGGGAAATGCCGCGCTGGCGCGGAAGCTGGCTGTGATACCAGGGGTTCCCATGGCTTCCGAATTCGGCCCGGCGGCGATCGCTTTTGCCGTCAAATGGCCGCTCAATTATGCACAGGTATGGGGGAACATCAAGTTCCGTGACTACCGGATCCACCGGCAGGTGCCGCTTTCCACTTTCCTTTTCGGATATAGACCCTGGATTCCGACGGTTCTGGCTGGCGACGATTTCCATTGTCACCTGGTTTCCGCTGTTTCCGATGCACTTGGCGGCATGGGAATGTTTGCTGCCTCGAAAAATATGGATATCCGCCAGGGGTTCAACGATCATCTCACGCTTCGTGCCAGGCTTTTCGTCGAAAAAGGACTCAAACCGTATTTCCCGGAACGAAAATATCCGGAACATATCCGCTGCATGTATCAGGATACAGAAGGTAAAATCTATTCCTATTATGACAACGGATATCTTCAGATGATGCTCGACCCGAACGGTAAGGCTTTGTATGGCCGCATCAACGGCGTCGTCTCGACAAAAGCTCATGGTTTGCAGCTGCCGGGGTGGCCTTGTTCGGACAAGGACGGCATTTACGGACTGAATCCCCAAAGTTCCTATGCTCTTTTTCCCGCGTCCTCGGACGGAAAGCCGGAAATCATTCTGGGAAAACTGCCTGAATATGCACGTCTGCAGATGTTTTACGTAGCTCCGGAATATGCTTATATTGAACTCGGCGGTCAGGGAAAGGTGTGTCTGGAGGTGCGGATTCCGGAACGGTTTCGCGAGATTTATGTGAATGACCGTCCTGTTCAGGATCGGCTTATTCAGGGAGAATTGCCGCTGCGCATATTCCTCTCCTCCGGCAAGCCTGTGGCGCCCGGCAAAATTTTGAAGGTCAGCACCATGAATGGCTTAGCGGAGTCCGGTTTCCTCCCGCTTCCAAAAACGCAGAGAAAATACGCAGGACAGCGGCTGTTTCATCTTTACGGCTACAATGTTGTGGTTTTGGATACTGTCCTGGATATTCAGGATGCAGATTCGGCGGTTGAAATTTTGCACCGCAATCTTCAGAACAAATATGGCAATGGAACGGTTGTGTCCTTGCACGTGAATGGACTGGAGGCAGCGCGTTTCGATTGCTTCCGGAACAAACAGTTCGACACGAAGCTGCGCGCCTGGCGTGTCCCTCTGGGACGGTTTAAAGGCCAACGGGTATTGGTGAGCGTGCGTTCGAACAACAAGGGCTGGAACAATGCGGATATGCTGTTTGTCTCTCTGCCCCGCATAGTCAAGGATCATTCCGGAAAAATTCAGGAGATTTTTCCTGCATTGAACAATCCTCCGGTTCCGGTTGAAAAACAAAAGGTGAACCGCCCGGCCGGGTCGCCGCAAAAGATCATCCTGCCGGACTTCATGGGCAATGCTCTTTCCGGCGCAGTGTTTTCCCAAAAAACAAAGTCTCTCAAAACTTTAGCCTCGAAAATTTATCCCGTTGAGAGGAACTTACGTTATTTCCTTTCTGCCAAAATCAAGCGGACTACCGATTCCAGACACAGAATTTACCTGGGTGTCATTCAATATGACGGGAAAGGACAGATTCTCGGGATTCAGATCAACCGTCTGCCGGGCACAGAAAGCGCATTGTCCTTCACGGCTCCCAAGGGTTCCCGCAAGCTGATGGTGTTCGATGCCTCAAATTGGCAGATCGGCGGATATGCGGCCTTCGGTCCATTGCCCAGCCGGGACGTGGTCGGGCCGATCGTGAACATCGAGAAATGCGGAGGCGACTGGAGAGTGTTTCTGGAAAAGCCTCTGAAAAAAGAATTTGCTTCCGGTAGTCCGGTCGCCCAGCACAATTCCATGAATGCAACCCATCTGTACGTATATTCCGGCATCCCATCCGAGAAACCGGAGGAATATGGCGGAGAAATCAAATGGTGGCCTGGAGCCGAACGTTTTTCGGTCCTGCTGCTGGGCCGTTCCCCAGTGGAATTGCAGGATCTGAAACTGGAATTATATCCGGTCCCCGGGAAAAACTGATAATGTAGGATATGACATTTCCGCCAGCACGGTGAAGAACATTCTGGATGAGCATGCTTCACTCATCCGGCCAATGAGGGCGATACCGTGCTGAAGGTGAAAGACGGCACGAATTGGAAATCCGGCAAGCATAATCTAGTCGCGTTTGATGCAAAAGGGGATTTCAGCGATTTTCCCAACCGCAATCTCTCTCCGGTCGGAATCACGGCGGTTTCCGGTTCGAAAATCATCCTGAATCAGCCGCTTAAGAAGTCCTGGCCGGCACAAACACAGATCCGGGAACACGCATATCCTCCGGGCACTTATATGTATGCGGCATCACTCAAGCTGAAAAAAGACGGAAAATCGGATTGTCGCGGGAGCTTGAAAGGGGTTTCTGCCGAACGGGTTGAAAAAGGCAAGTTCTGGCCGAAAACCTCGAAAGCGAGACTCATTCTGCTGCCGCTGGGATGCAAAACGCCGGGACAGGTCATCATCCGTGAACTGGCATTGATCAAACTCGATCAGAAAGGGTGAAACTGACAGCAAAGCCTGGAAAAGACAACGTCAGTGCGGTCAAAGACCGTAACCGGTCAGGCGCAGAAAGTTTTTCCGCAGGACCATCTTTCTTTCCGTCTCGGTCAGATGCTCGAAAAAGACCCCCGCGACGTCCATGCCCGGATTGACTACGGGAAAGCCGGTGCCGTTGTTGATGATGTTGAACGATCCGCAGGACATGGTGATCCCCGCCCGCCGCTGCTCGGCAAAGAATTCCTCATAGGTTTCCGGAACGGCAAAGGGGAAATTCCGGTCTTTGGCCAGATACGGGTGCATGTGCGCATCGATGATGCCGTATTCATTCAAATCAGGCAGGAACATATTGACGCCTCCCGGTTATTTCCGGTCCTGTTCCGCCCAGGCATATTTTTTGCGGTCTTCGGCCGTGATCTTGCGGATGATGCGGGCGGGATTGCCTGCGACGAGCGTATCTGCCGGAACGTCGCGGATGACCACCGAACCGGCCGCGATGACCGCATTGTCGCCGATGGTCACGCCGCCGATGATCGTGACCGAACCGCCGATCCAGACATTGTTGCCGACCGTCACGGGGAACGCATATTCCCAGCCGTCGATGCGGTCCTGCATGTCCAGCGGATGACCGGCCGCCAGGATCGACACGTTGGGCGCGATCCAGACATTGTCGCCGAACCGGCAGTAATTGCCGTCCAGCACAATGAAATTGTAATTGGCGAAAAAGTTTTCGCCGACCTCGATGCGGAAACCGTAATCGCATTTGAACGGCGGCAGGATGTTGCAGTTTTTGCCGATCTTCCCGAAGATCTTCGCCAGAAAATCGCGCCGTTCCTGAACCTGTGACGGCCGGAACTGGTTGTATTCATGGATCGCATCCTGGATCTTGAAACGGTAATCGGCCATTTCCGTGGTGCGGTTGGGGTTGTAAAGCAGTCCGGCTTCGGCTTTTTCCTGTTCGGTCATCCCGCCCGGAACGGGTTTGCAGAGAATCGGTTTGTTTTTCATGGTTTTATCCTTTTGTTTTCGGATATCAGACAGTAATATACTGTTTCCAACGGCATTTGCAAGTATGAAAGAGAATGCGTAAAAAACTATCAGACATTGAAAACGCATGGTACAGTCGAGGGAGTGGAGCAGTGCGAACAATGGGACTTATAGGCCTCATAGGCCCCATTTTTCGGTTTCCATCCCTCGGATCGGGAGATCGGTTTCACTGTTCCGGTCATTTCCCCGCGGGAAGGAGCTTGAGCGCGCGGACGTCGTCGTAAATTTTCTTTTTCACGGACGGTCTCCAACGGGACAATCCCTGATTGTCCTCGCCGTCCGGCCCTGTGCTCCAGACCATGACCCCCTCGACCATGATCGGTTTCCGGGGTAAATTACTCATTTTTTCCGGTATCTGCTATAATTTCTCCTGAAGTGTGCCTCCCGCAAAACCGTGAGGCCTTTTTCGTTTCGGGTTTGACATTTATTTTCTGATCGCTTTCTGCCCGTCCCAGTCCTGTCTATTTAATTTTTCCGAGCTCAAAAGCGTAAAAAATTACGACTTTACTGCAAAATGTCCCCTTATATGAGAGGGGATTTCGTCGGATCCGACAAATCAAACACCAATAAAAGAAAGGTCTGTTACCATGACAAACGGTTAATTCATCAGAGAATCACTGCCGATGAAAGAAAAAGTAGTCGGACTCAAAATCACCATGGAAAAACTTCGGAAATTCTCCGAATATGCCTTGTGTGAATTTTACTGCAAAAGAAGCTTATTTTAACACTAAACGCTCAAAGGAGGATTACTATGCTTGATAATAATAAACGAGACAATTATCATATGTCCGATTTTCATTAATGTGATTCTGTAGGGAAATATAATATTCCTAAAATTGTAAAAGAATCATTTATCCCACCGCGTCTTATCGATTTTTCCCAAGCATTGACTTCAAAAGATTTTAAGGCAGGTATTCACTTTTATATAGACGATGAAAGATTTGAACGGATTTGGTGATCTCCTCAGCGATATTTGCCAATTTTAAAAAGGTTTTCTTGTGTTTGTTCACCGGATTTCTCACTATATCGCGATATGCCGCTGGCGATGAAAATTTGGAATGTGTACCGTTCCCGTCTTTTAGGACAAATCATGCAAAGAGCCGGAATTCGGGTTATTCCAACAATATCATGGGCGGGAAAAGATACATATAGTTTTTGTTTTTCTGGCATTGACTGCAACAGTGTTGTCTCAATTTCCACTGTGGGTACTTTAAAATCAGTTGAAGGTCAATCGATTTTTCAGAAAGGCTGTCGAAAAATGTGTTCCGTTATAAGGCCCAAGGCCATTTTGCTTTATGGCAATATTCCCGATTTTGATTTTGGCGAAATTGAGATAATTCAATATAAATATTCCCGTTATGACTGGAAAAACCGGAAAAACAAAGTATATTGACAGGAGGAGGAAACATGGGCGGTAGAGGATCACTAAGTCCTTGGGCAAAACAGCATGCCGAAATTGTTACGCAGGAAGCATTAAGTTGGGCAAGGTCAAAAATAGGAAGTCGTAGTTATGGCAGGTGGGCGTGGAATGGAACTTTTTTACCGGGAACGGCAAAGTGCAATCTGTTTGTTGAACATGCTTTCAATAAAGGAAATCCAAAAGACAGACCTTTTCCATTTACACCGTCACGAACTTTATTGGCTTCGGGAATTGGCAGAATGAGAAATTATTCAGCAGAAGAAATTTATCACGGTCGTGTCCAAAATTTTAAGCATGTGAAAAAACCTAAACCTGGAGATATTGCTGCTGATGGAGCTCATGTTGGAATTGTTTCTGGAAATGGGAAAACCATTTCCGCATCTATTTTTACAGGAACAGTGGTTGAAAATGGGTGGGGATTTCGCAAAAACAGATCTCCGGCTCCAAACATGCGTTTTTTTCGATACACGGGAGATGATAAATGGCATCAGAAAAAGTTGTAAAAATGTTTTTCCGCTGCTTATGCATCGCACTGGCATTTTTTGTCATTGTGTTTGGGGTTATTTTTCTGTTCTATTCAGTTCATGCGCTCGAAGCCCCGTATATCCTGCTTACGGATTCACAGCGGCTGGGAAAAAACCTCGGTTCCGTCGTTGTCCGATGGAATGGAAAAGAAAAATCCTGCCGGGTTTACAGCAGCAAACGTCTTGTTTACAGCAGCAAAGGCGGCTCCAGGCTGATTCCCTGTCTGCTGATCTATCCGCCGTTCCGCCTGTTTCGTTTCCCTTACGGTCATGCTCTGAAAATTACGGAAAACTCCATCGGCATCTTCAATGACGGCCCGGCCGAATGTCTGCCAATGGGAAAATGGATCTATGAAAGCAATATGACTCATCCGGTTTATTCAGTCGACAATGACATGAAGGGGTGGAATGCAAAATATGAAATAACCCGGGAGAAAACCGGAATCAGATACCGGATCTGTCCCTCGAAATATTCCGCCCGGGATATCGATTTCACGGTTCCGTTTTCTTATTTTGAGAAACTGAAGGCTTTCCATGAACAAGCACAAAATTGACTTCTCTCTCAGAAACAAAGACGGTTCGGCCATTCCAACCCGGAGACTGCTGGTCCTTTTCCTGTTTTCATTGCTTTTCGTCAGTGTTTTTGCGATTATCATGTTTTTCATCATTTCAAAAGGATAAAAAACGACGGACCGGGATTCTTGTCATTTCCCCGCAGTCAGGATTTTGAGCGCTCGGACATCGTCGAATAGTTTCTTTTTCGCGGACGGTCTCCAGCGGGACAGGCCCTGACTGTCCTCGCCGTCCGGCCCTGTGCTCCAGACCATGACCCCCTCGACCATGATCGGTTTCCGGGGTGAACTCATCAGGCTCTCGCCATTCCCGGGGACCGGAAGGAACGGCACCTTACCATGCATGTAGAGCAGGGGGTGTCCGAATGGATCTAGAGGCAGATCGTCCAGTTTGTCCGGATATTTCCCGGTGCGGCGTTTTTCCAGTTCGATCCCGATCAGGGTCTCCATCGCCAGATACCGCGCGGCGAGCGAATGGAACTTATTGCCCGCCTTGTCCAGCGCCGGCATGAACATGTCCGCCAGAAAGTAACTCAAGGATCCTGATTTGCGGTAAGGATAGCGCATTCCGGTGAAATCGGAACCGATATGATGTTTTGCGATGACCCCGCGGTTGCGGGTGAACCAATACCAGCCGACCGGCACGAGCCAGCGGTGGGGATACAGGTCCACCGTTTTATTCCCGGCTCCGAATCTCATTTTGCGGCTCAGGATCAGGCAGGCATCCATGCTGATGAGCGCTTCACTGTAAACGGCATTGCGATGAATGGTTTTGACCTGTTCCCGGCAGGCGGCAAGTTCAGTCCTGATGCTGCGCAGCCGGTCATCGGACAGCAGGTTCGCGGACAGCATCATTTCGAGCATATCCAGCCGGGTAAACTCCACGGCAGTCAGCACCAGCGCCGAAATCAGCATCGGCTCGCGTGACAGATATGCCCGGATATTGGCAAGACGTCTCCAGCCCCGCAGCGCATTTTCACGATCGCGGTCGGCAACGGCAAACCGGATCCGGAACGCCTCGCACCGGAGAAATTCCCGAAGCGGCGTCATATCCGGCAGCAATTCGCCGATCAGATTCCCTTCCTGAAATTTCCGGTCGAATGCGGGCGGTTCCGCCTCGAACATCGCTTCGAGTTCGCGCAGACCGACTGAATTTTCGAGCTTTTTCCGGTATCCGGCCAGTTTTTCGGCGGGATATTCGCCGGCCGGTTCCCGGAAATCCGGGTCGGATCCCGGTTGGGCCGCCAGGACTTTCCGCCAGAATGCGGCATCCGGTTTGCGGTTCTGGTAATACAGTTCCTTCAATCCTTCCGCATTGACCGGACGGCCGAAAAACTTTTCCATTTCGGCCACATACCGTTCGGTCTGCCGATGGGCGGCGAAAGCCATGCCGAGCGTGATGCCGTAAGTCAGCACGAAAATGACCGCGAGCGCCGCCGCCCCTTTGCCGAACATCGCGCGGAACGTTTTGCCCGCGGCATTGGCACATCCCTTTACATAGCACAGCCAGCCGGCAATCGCCAGCGGCAGCGCAATGTAAACCAGCCATGGAAACACCAGATACGGCTGCACGGACAGGTCCGGTCCGCAGATATCCAGGACGGTGGCGAACATCGAAAAGGACAATATCACGAATCTCTGCGGGATCAGTGAGATCAAGCCGCCAACGGCCGCCGGGATCAGCCATTTCCACTGTTTCGGCATGACGGCCAGCGGCGTGATGCTCCACAGTGTGCCGATCGTCCATACGAACTGCCGGAAATCCAGCATATCCAAAAAGACTCCGCAGACGAATGCGGCCGCGCAGAAGACGGCATATCCCAGAACCAGGTACCAGACGCCTCGCCGTCGGCGGGGAAGCAGCAGGACATGGTAGAAATGGCCGGTCAGCACCAGCGAGTAAAGCGAACCGAGCAGCACGGGAACGATCAGCAGCAGGACTGCCGGATCCGATTCATAGAAGCGGGGGACAAACAAGACGCGGCAGGAGTTTGCGATCCGGTCGCAGAGCAGCAAAAGGGAGCAAAGGCTCCAAAGGCCGAGCCAATAGAACAGCGAGGCGAAG
The DNA here is from genome assembly GCA_015061565.1 of Lentisphaerota bacterium. Taxonomy (GTDB): domain Bacteria; phylum Verrucomicrobiota; class Lentisphaeria; order Victivallales; family UBA1829; genus SIG94. Next base: position 3,106 of record SUWI01000159.1, on the reverse strand, counting down.
ACCGCGCCTTCGGCGGGCGCGTCCCAGTAAAACATCCTGCGCAGCAGTTTCGTCATGCACCGCACCTTCCATGAGTATTTTCTTCCCGGGCTGCGCCGGGAATTTCCGAATCAAAGTAAAGACGCTTTATTCTCTCTTGCGTAATATATCATTACCCGCAGAAGTTTACAACTGCGGCGGAGAAATCTCATTTCAATATTTTCCCGGTCCCGATGCCATGGCTTCGAGATAATATTTCCAAAAGTGCATCGATATCCTTTTCCGGGAAAAGCCGGCAGCCCCAGGCGTATTTCCGGTTGATGAAAAGATTTTTGAGCAGAGGAGAATATTCGACGGATTCAAGTTCCCGGATGGAAAAACTTTTTACCGGAAGATAAAATTTATGGAATGTCAGCTTTTCTCCGTCAAAAGTGATCCTGCAGGAAGAAAAAATGAAGTAAAAGAACAGGATCAGCAGAAAAGATACCGTTAAACTGAATAGCGGAAAACGATACCGGTCTGCCTGGATCTCCGGACGCTGCGAAACCAGACAGGATATCGTAAAAAACAGCGTCATCGCAAAGGGGATCAGACTGCAGCAGATCAGAGGTTTGTGCATGATCCGCCAATTGGTTTTCACAACGATTTTCATAATTGCCGCTTTCTCCATCCGTAAACAGTATTCGCGGGCGTGGACCGATCAGACGAAAGCCCAGCTGCGGACCTGAATTCCGTTCCGGGTGTAGTTGTCGCTTCCGCCGTAGATGAGCATTCCGGAATCCGTGCCGTCAAGTTTGCACCAGTAGTCCAGACCGCCCATCATGTCCCCGGAGACTGTCTGGCCGGATTTGATTTCGACCGGATAAAGATCCTCGCCGTCTTCAATGAGGAGATCGACCTCGTGTCCCTGTGAATCCCGCCAGTAGTACAACGGCGGTTCCACCCCTGCATTGAAGCAGGACTTGCAGAGTTCGGATATGATGTAGGTCTCAAAGATCGCGCCGCGCTGGCTGTGAAATTCCAGGTTCCGGGCTGACCGGATGCCCAGCAGATAGCAAAGCAGTCCGGTATCATAGAAATACAGCTTCGGTGTTTTGATCAGGCGTTTGTTGAAATTCCGGGAATGCGGTTTCAGCAGGAAAACGATGTAGCTTGCGCACAGCAGGGAGATCCAGCGCTTGACCGTGACCGGAGAGACACCGACGTCGCTTGCCAGAGAATCCATGTTCAGGATCTGTCCGCAGCGTCCTGCCGTCAGACGCAGAAACCGCTCAAAGGTTTCGAGGTCGCCGACATTGACCAGCTGACGCACATCGCGTTCCAGATAACTCTGCGTATACTGGGCATGCCAGTTGGTCGGTCTGATGCCGCGGTCATGGATCGGCGGATAGCCGCCGCGGAAAACCTGGTCGAAGGGATTCCCCGGAGCTTCCGGCAGGTCCGGAGTTTCATTGCCGATCTCGAAAATGTCATGATTCGGTTTCCGATTCAGCTCCCGGAAGGACATCGGCAGAAGTTTCAGAGTGGAACAGCGTCCGGCCAGAGACTGGCTGATGGCCTGCTGCAAATGAAAGTTCTGCGATCCCGAAAGAATGAATTCGCCCATCCGCTTGTGTTCATCCACAATCGTCATGATGTAGCTGAAGAGATCCGGGACCCGCTGGACCTCGTCAAGGATCACAGGCCGGTTGAAATGAGCGAGAAAACCGTTGGGATCTTCGATGGCAAACTGCCGCGTCTCCGGATTTTCCAGATTGGCGTATGCATAATCGGGAAACAGTTCACGGCACAGGGTCGTTTTTCCGGACTGACGCGGACCGGTGACCGCAACGGCCGGATACTGCGCTGCAGCCTCAAGAATCTGATTCGACATTTGACGGGCAATCATGCTTTTTCTCCTTTTGAACTCTTGCAAATATAACATCGAAAGTTAGAATTGCAAGGAATTTTTACAGGAAAAATGCAAAAAAAACTTGTGAATCCAATATTGAATGTTAGATTTGCAAGCGTAAGTGCTTGGTTTTTAACATTCTGAATTGCAAATTTCTTCCCCGGACAGTCAGTGCTCTGGAAGTTTTACGGAAGACAATGCGGAGAGAAAACCGGCGCCAGTGTTTTTTTGCCGAAGCAGTATAAAAAAAACGGGATCGCGAAGTTCGCGATCCCGGAGAGAGCTGATGACGGAGGACTTCCGCCGGCCGCTCAATACTTCTTGCTGTCAGCGTCGAAGAAGACGTCGATGCCTTCGCTGCGGTTTCCGGCGGCATCCACGGCGAACACGGTGCCCTGCTTGTCTCCGTTGCTAATGCCGGAAAGGGCGAAAGTCACCGAACCATAGGGCGACATCTTGGAGGCTGCGGTTTTGAATGTCTTGCCGTCGACGACCAGCTCGTAGGTCGCGATACCGACGTCATCTGCAAACGCCTCATTCACAAAAAGCAGCTCCAGATTTCCTTTCCCGTTGTGGATCGGGTCGCCGACTTGCCAGTACTCGTCCCATTCCAACCCGGCGGAAAGTGCGTGGTCGTCATCGGAAAATATCTTGTCGGAGAGGACTGCAGGAGCCACCCAATCCTGGTAGGTCAGGGACGCGGTCAGTTTCTTGGAGTCGAGTGCTTTGGGCTGGCCATGCTCCATGATCTCCTGGGTCGCGTAGATTTCGAAAGTCAGCTTCGTTCCGTAGTCGCAGTCCGGGAAAAGACTCACGAAATTGTCCGTCCCTGGAATGAAATCCTCGTAAACGACCTCCTTTCCCTCCTTGACAGTCAGAACATAATCGAAGGGGGATTCGTCCACAGCTCCCGCCCAGGAGAGGTCTATGGCGCCTCCATTCTGCGTCGCGATCAATTTTCCGCTCAGGACAGGAGCGACGATGTCATCCACGTCGAAGTAGACTTCCACGCCCTCGCTGCGGTTGCCCGCGGCATCCAGCGCGTAAACCGTTCCGGTCTTGTAGCCGCTGGCCATCTTCGGCAGCGTGAAATCGGCGGCGTTGCCGTTGAGCTTGGAGCACTTGAAGGTGTTTCCCTCGACGACAAGTTCGTATGAGGTGACGCCCACGTTGTCGTCAAAGGCGTCCTGGATGTTGTAAAGGGTCAGCTTACCGCCCGAGCTGTTTTTGATGGGA
>SUWI01000158.1 GCA_015061565.1 Lentisphaerota bacterium | reverse complement strand
TGACGGTGTAGGTGAGGTTGAGCCGGGCGAATTCAATCTGGCGCGGGCGGGGGGGCTCGGAAACATTTTCCAGCAGCCAGTCATAGAACGGACGGTGGATCTCGAATTCCAGCGTGCAGATGGAATGGGTGATGTTTTCGATCAGGTCTTCCAGCGGATGGGCGAAGTCATACATGGGATAGATGCACCATTGGTCGCCCGTCCGGTGATGGTTGGCGTGGCGGATGCGGTAGATCACCGGATCGCGCATGTGGATGTTGGGCGAACTCATGTCGATCTTGGCGCGGAGCACTTTGGCGCCGTCCTCGAACTCCCCGGCGCGCATCCGGGCGAAGAGATCCAGATTTTCTTCGACGGACCGGTTGCGGAAGGGGCTTTCCCTGCCGGGTTCGGTCAGGGTGCCGCGGTGCTCCCTGATCTCCTCTTCATTGAGGTCGCAGACGTAGGCTTTTCCCTTTTTGATCAGTTCGACGGCATAAGCATAGAACTTTTCGAAATAGTCGGAGGCGTAGAACATATTGGATCCCCATTCCGCGCCGAGCCAGCGGACGTCTTCCTGAATGGAATCGACGTATTCGGTATCTTCCTTGGTCGGATTGGTGTCGTCGAACCGGAGATGGAATTCGCCGTTGTATTTTTTAGCGGTGCCGTAGTCGATGCAGATGGCTTTGGCATGGCCGATATGGAGATATCCGTTGGGTTCGGGGGGAAAACGGGTGACGATCTTCGAGACCGTGCCGTTGGCTATTTCCGCATTGATCTGCTCATGGATGAAATTGACTTTCACCGCGGGTTCTGCTGGTTCTGACATAATGACTCCTGTATTGAATTAAAAAGAATTTCAGCGTTTGGAAATCCGCTCCAGTTTGACATTGACTTTGGACGGTGTGATTTTGAAAGATGAGATGCCGTTTTTCTCGATGGCAAACCGGAGGTCGATCTGATAAAGACCCGGTTTCAGGAATTCGGAAATGTTGGCGAAGATGAAAATATCCTCGCGGCGGAGGGCGTTGACCACATTTTCCGCGCCGGAAACTTCCAGATCGACGGTCGGATTGGAGACGATTTCGCAGGTCATGGCCTGCTGGCGGGAAGCGGAAGGGATCAGGATCCGCACCGGAAGGGTTTTGAAACTTCTGGTCCTGGTCCGGCGCAGGATCTCCACCTGGACCAGCACATTTTTCCGGTCGAAATCGATATCCGTATATTTTTCCGAATCGATCGCCTGATCGCAGTCAAAACTGTGGGTGATATTATCCAGCGGGATCGGGGTGGTGCGGACCTTTTTCAGCTTGCTGAGTTTGGAGGAAGGCGCCCGGACCGTGACCTTTACCGGTTCGACGGTCACTTTGCCGATTTTATATCCGTCAGGCAGATCTGCCTCATTGAGGATCGCTTCCACCGGAAGTTCCTTGGTGATGAAATTGTCCAGCGAGAGGTTGATCATTGCCGGCGAGACATTTTTGACCCGCAAGCCGAACGGTGCGTCGACATTGGAGGTAGTGATGTTCCAGGAGCATTTGGTAACATTAGCCTCTTCCTTTTTCTTCGCGCGGCTGGTGTTCAGCACCATTCTCAATTCTCTTCCGGTCAGGTTGCTGACCAGACTGCTGCCGCCGGACAGGGAGACCGTGACTTTGTCGGGGGAGGGGGTTCCCAAAGGAACTTCATCGCCCTGCGTCTGAATGGTTACGGGAATTTCAATGTCGCGGTCGACCTGGAGCTGATAGCGGATCGCCAGCCAGATCTGGACCGTCAGGATCACCGCTGCGATCAGGAGCAGATTTTTCGTGAAGAATGCGGCGACTTTTCCCCCGATTATTTTTTTCAATGCCGATTCAAAGGCTGCCATGGTCATGGCCCTCCTCTTTTTCCAGCTGCGATGCAGATTTCGGATCCAGCAGTTTCCGCTTAAGAAATTCCGTCAGCTTGGCTTCGGAGACATCGTGTGACATTTTCCCTCGGTAGGCATAGCTGACGGCGCCGGATTCTTCGGAGACGACCAATGCGATGGCATCCGTCTCCTCGGAAATGCCGAGAGCGGCGCGATGGCGGGTGCCGTGGGCAAGGTAAAATTCTTCCTGGGTCAGCGGGAGAACCGCATGGGCGGCCACGATCTTGCCGTCCTGAATGATCACCGCACAGTCATGGAGCGGCGAATCGGGGTAAAAAATCGACTGGAGGAGCAGGGAATTGATCTTGGCATCAAGCTGGACGGCATTGTTGATGATGGCGGCCAGTCCGATCCTGCGTTCGATCACGATCAGCGCCCCGCAGCGCGCGATGGACATCTGGGTCATGGCACTGACGATCTCTTCGATCGCTTCCTTCTGGGCCTGCTGATGGGCATGTGAAAAGACCGAAAAGAAACTGCCCAGCTGGGCAAAAGCCCGCCGCAGTTCCGGCTGGAAGATCACGATCATCGCCAGAGCCAGCAGCTGCCACAGGCTCTGCAGGATCCATTGAAAAACTTCCAGTTTCAGAAAATTGGAAACCGCGCCCAGCCCCAGCAGGATCACGATAAATCCCCACAGCACGCTGATCGCCCTGGTCCGCCGGAAAAAATAGAGCAGCCGGTAGACGATCAGCAAAATCAGGAGAAATTCCAGCGGCGGAGCGATCCAGGTCACCCAGAACGGGATGACGGAATTCATCCAAAAGGTTGTCAGAGTCTCCCAAAGGGTCGTGAAGGTCATAAAAACACCGGCGGATCAATACAGATTGGTCAGCAGCTCATCCATGTTTTTCAGCATGATGCCGGTGCCTCTGGCAACTGCGAGGAGCGGTTCCTCGGCAACCGTGACAAACAGACCGGTCTCTTCGGAAATCAGCCGGGCCAGACCGCGCAGCAGCGCGCCGCCGCCGGCCAGCACAATGCCGTGGTCGATCAGGTCGGAAGCCAGTTCCGGCGGACATTTTTCCAGCGTGTTGCGGACCGCCAGGACGATGTTCATGACGGGATCCTCGATGGCCGTGCGGATCTCTTTGGAGGAGATGCGGATCGTTTTCGGCAGACCGGAGACCAGGTCCAGCCCTTTGACTTCTTCGGTGGAATCGGTCGATTCATCGGGGTAGGCGCTGCCGATCTTGATCTTGATGTTTTCCGCAGTGCGTTCGCCGATCGTCAGGTTGTAGACCCGTTTCATGTGCTGGATGATCGCCTGGTCCATGGTGTCGCCGCCGACATCTTCACTTTTGGCACGGACAATACCGCCCAGAGAGACCACGGCGACTTCCGTGGTGCCGCCGCCGATGTCCACGATCATGCTGCCGGTCGGTTCGGAGACGGGCAGTCCGACACCGATGGCGGCCGCCATCGGCTCTTCGACCAGGAAGATCTCGCTGGCGCCGGCTTTTTCGGCACTGTCCTTGACGGCGCGGGTCTCGACTTCGGTGATCCCCCAGGGAACCGCGATCAGGATACGGGGTTTGATCAGACGGCAGCGCGGCGGTACTTTGGCTTTCGCTTTCTGGATAAAGGCGCGGAGCATGAATTCGGTGACCCGCAGGTCGGCGATCACGCCGACTTTCATCGGACGGGTCGCCTTGATGCCCACCGGAGTACGGCCCAACATCCGTTTCGCTTCTTCTCCCACCGCCAGGGGTTCATTGTCCTTTTCCCGGATCGCCACCACCGACGGTTCGGAAAGGACGATCCCCTGACCTTTTACATAGACCAGACAGTTCGCAGTGCCCAAATCGATACCGATGTCACTGGAAAAAAACCGAGCTAATTTCTGAAGAAGCATTTTTCAACTCCCTGTAATCTGTAGTTTGGGGATATCCAGTCAGCTTTTCAAATGACTGGGAACGAAGGTATGACGGATCATATCATCAAAGTTTTCCCGGGCGCGGATCAGTTCCGCCTGCGTGCCGTTGACCAGGACTTCCGCCGGACGCAGCCGGCCGTTGTACTGGTAGCTCATGCCGAAGCCGTAGGCGCCGGCGTTTTCCACCACGATCAGATCGCCTTCCGCCAGGCTGGCCGGCAGGTCGCGTTCCTTCACCCAGAAGTCGGTGTTTTCGCACAGCTGGCCGCAGAGTCCGATCGACTTGCGCGGTTCATTTTCCTTGCCGTTCACGTAGATGTGATGGTAGGAACCATACATGGCCGGACGCGCCAGCGTGTTCATGCCGACGTCGGTGCCGGCGATCTTCTTGTAGGATTCCTTGATGGAATGCACCCGGCCGATGATCCAGCCGGCGTTGCCGACGAAATAACGGGCCGGCTCCATTTTCAGCTGCGGCGGCTTCATTCCGTATTCCTCGCTCTTCTTCCGGAACATTTCCGCAGTCAGCGAGGCCGCCTTGTCCAGGTCCAGCGCCGGTTCGCCCGGTTTGTACGGGATCCCCAGTCCGCCGCCCAGGTCGACAAATTCGAAATCGATCCCCAGTTCCTTGGAGGTCTTGCCGATGATGTCCATCAGCAGCCCCGTCACGAAGGGGAAATATTCCGCATCGGTGATGCAGGAACCGGTCATCATGTGCGCACCGAAACGCTTCACTCCGGCTTCCTTGGCCATCCGGTAGGCATCCAGCACTTTGTCCGGATGGATCCCGAATTTCGCATTGGGACCGGCGTTGGTCACATATTCGCCCACATTGCTTTTGCCGTAACCCGGATTCACCCGGAACGAAAGCATTTCCGGCTTGCCGAATTTCAGCAGACGCGGCAGAATGGAAATATCGTCCAGATTGAAGATCACGCCGCTTTCCAGTCCCTGCTTGATGTCGTCGTCGGAAAGGAAATTGCCGCTGAACATGACGTTTTCGCCGCCCAGACCGACATACTTGGCCAGCAGGATCTCATTGACGCTGGCGCAGTCCGCACCCGCGCCTTCCTGACGCAGAATGTTCACGATCGCCGGATTGTTGCAGGCCTTTACGGCAAAGAACATTTTGAAATCCGGATAATATTTCGAAAAAGCATTGCTGACCTTCCGGAAATTCTTCCGGATCTTCTGTTCGTCGTAAACGTAAAGCGGCGTCCCATATTGTTCCGCCAGCTGGGTCACCGGAATTTCACCGATCGCTATCTGATCGCCAATAAATTTCATGATAAAAAACTCCTCGGTTTTTTGTTTAAAAATATTTACAGGTGGTAATTTGCCACAATTTCATGCGGATTTCAACCCCGTTATCAAAAAAAATCACAGTTTCTTGCGGTTTTTTCGGGGAATCCGGAATTTTTCCTGTCCCAGGTCCGGTTTCCTGCGATCCGTTTACCGTCCGAAAATGGAGTTGTCAACCCGCATTTTCAAATCCGCAGGACGAATTCTTCTTGAATCTGACCGGATTTATGCTATATTATCCGGTTAGAATCGGGGTGCGCGCCGGCACGGTGCCGACGCTGCTGAGATTACACCCGTAAACCTGATCCGGGTAATACCGGCGTAGGGAAGTTTAATGAACGGGCCGCGGACGACGGCCGCCCATTGACTTCTGCAAAAAGGAAAGAAGGCAGAAAATGTTGATCGAAAACGCGATTTCCTCCGCAATCGTGCGCAGTTTCAGCGCCAAACTGGAAAAATCTCTCATTCTGGACGTGGCCATTGTCGGCGGCGGTCCCTCCGCACTGGTGGCGGCCCGCGATCTGGCGAAAGCCGGGTTGAAAGTGGCCATCTTCGAACGCAAACTGGCGCCCGGCGGCGGCACCTGGGGCGGCGGCATGCTGTTCAATGAAGTCGTGGTGCAGGACAGTGCCGTTTCCATCCTGGATTCCTTCGGCATCCATCATGAGCCGATCAAAGGTGCACGCGGTTACCATACGCTCGATTCCGTGGAAATGGCCAGCGGCCTGATCTACGGCGCCGTTTCCGCCGGAGCCAAGATCTTCAACGCCATGAGCGTGGAAGACATCGTCTTCAAGGAAGGCAAAGTCAACGGCCTGGTCATCAACTGGACCCCGGTCGAACGCCTCGGCATGCACGTCGATCCCCTCACGGTCATTTCCAGTGCGGTTCTGGATGGCACCGGCCATCCGAGCGAGATCATCCATCTGGCCACCGAAAAGGCCCATATCAAACTTTCCACCGAAACCGGCGGCATCCTGGGTGAAAAACCGATGTGGGTGGACAGCGGCGAGGCTTCCACGGTCGAAAACACCCGCGAATATTTCCCTGGCCTCTTCGCCTGCGGCATGAGCGCCAACAATACGGCCGGCGGCTACCGCATGGGCCCGATCTTCGGCGGCATGCTCCTCTCCGGACAGAAAGTCGCGAAACTGATCCGCGAATCCCTGAAGAAGAAACCCGCTTCCGGCAAAAAGAAAAAATAATCGTCCGGCACGCTTCGCCGGACCGGTTCGTCCGGTTCCGGCGGCCCGGCCGTGACTTTCAAGGGAGATACTGATGAGAACCGTAATCTATCCCGGCAGTTTCGATCCGGTCACCAATGGACATCTGGATGTGGCGCGCCGCGCCGCCCGGATTTTCGACAAACTGGTCATTGCGGTCGCCTGCAATTCCGAGAAAAACCCGCTGTTCACCTTCGAAGAACGCCAGGCTCTGCTCAATGAGACCTGCGCTGATATCCCGAACAAGGAAGTCGTGATGTTCAACGGTCTGCTGGTGAATGCGGTGCCCCGGTTCGAAGCCTGCGCCGTGATCCGCGGCATCCGCGCGGTGTCCGATTTCGAATATGAATTCCAGATGGCGCTGATGAACCGCGAACTGAGCTCACAATGCGAAACGCTGTTCATGATGCCCAGCCCGGAATATTCCTATGTCAGTTCCCGGCTGATCAAGGAGATCGCCCTGTGCGGCGGCGATATTTCCATGTTCGTGCCGCCGACCGTGGCCCAGGCGGTCTACCGCAAATACGGCGTCACTCCGAAAAAATGAGGCGGGATCATGATCCGGATCAATATCGCTGACATCGGGCCGGACGGCCTTCAGGTCGCCGGGAGCGAAAACCCGGCCTTTCTGGAACTGGACGAGGCCGGCGGTTTCCCGTGCGAAGTCGTCGGGGACGTCTGCTACGACCTCAACGCCTCCCTCGCCAGACAGGATCTGCTGGTGACCGGTTCGGCGACGGTCCGGATCAAATCCCAGTGTGCGCTCTGCCTCAAAGACATCACCGTGGAAGCCGGATCCCGCGAGATCTGCATTTTCCGCGAAAAAGTGCCGCTCGAGATCGTCGATATCACCGATGACATCCGCGAAGAAATCCTGCTGTCCATCCCCGAACGTTTCAAATGTTCCGAGGATTGCAAAGGGCTCTGTCCCGGCTGTGGCGCCAACCTCAACGACGAGCCCTGCCGCTGCCAGAAGCGGAAGAAAAAGAAAGCCGATACCAAGGCCGAAGCAAATCATACCTGGGATGCGCTCGACGATCTGAAATTCTGAGGCCGTATCAGCAGCCAATGATCCGTCGGAGTCCGAACTGCATCGGCACTTCATTTTTCCATTTTGACCTTGTATCCCCACGGGATCTGGTTCTCGCCGTTCGGCGTTATCACCCACATCACCGGATACGGCGGTTTCTTCGGATCATCTCCGAAACCGTCCGTGAAATAAATCAGGATCTGGACATCCAGGAGATTCTTGTCCACGTAATCGAACACCGGTTTGAAACTCGTCCCGCCGCATCCTTTGAACTTGACATTTTTCCCGTCGAAAGGATTCTCCGGAGAGAAGGTTTCCACCGACTGGATTTCCGCATCGCAGCAGATCACCGTGAGCTCATATTGACCGAAGGAGTTCAGCAGGTTCATCAATTCGCCGGCAAACAGGGGGAAATCACCGACCGTGCTGCCGGAAGTGTCGATGGCCAGAATAGCCTGGAGCCGGGCATCACGGCGGGACTGCAGGTATAATCCGCTGGAGATATATCTCCGGTTGGGCGGCAGCCAGCGGCGGGATCCGCCGAAACAGCTGGTCACATACTGAGACAGCAATTCTTTCCAATGGAGTTTTCCGCTGCGGAAACGGTCCACGATGCGCTGCAGGCCGCTGGGAAGACTGCCGCGCTTTTTTTCATACTGGACCGCGGCTTCCACGACTTTCTCCCGGACGGAGTTTTCCGGATCGGACCCGAAATCCACCTTGTAATCCGGATCCATGACCAGAAGTTCATCATCCCCGTTTTCATCTCCGGACGGCCGGTCATCGCGGCCGGGCTCGAGGTGGACATCGAAAACCGCCGGAGCAGAAGCAGAGTTTTCCTTCAGCAGGCGGTAATACAGTTCTTCGGCGTTGAACCGCTGCCATTTCGGCGGCGGGAGCAAGGCGGATGACGGAACATTGAACTTTTCCTGTTTGAGCATGAAATTGATCTCCATATCCGCCGCCATATTGAAGATGTTACGTTCACGGCCCTTCCCCCGCAGAAAATGGAGATAAACGATATGCCAGACCTCGTGCGCCAGCAGGAACCGCCGTTCGCCAGGGGACATCTTCAGGTAGAAATCCGGATTGACGAAAATATTCTGTCCGTCCGTGGACGCAGTCGGACAGCGGAAATCCACCACGGGGATCAGGTTCAGCCGGATCAGGACCGCGCCGATAAACGGCTGGTCGAGCAGCAGGCGGACGCGGTCCAATTCCAGAGATTCCGCGGCCTTGAGCTTCCGTTTTTCTTCTTCGGCATTGGGGGAACGCAAACTCATCATGCAACCGCCTTGCTGAAGGTTTTGCCGTGCTTTTCAGTCCACTTTTTGAACTGGGGATGGGCATAGAGTTTGGCTGCGCCGCCGCAGGATTCACCGCCTTTGATGGCATCGGTCATCAGCAAGGCGGCAAAATCGCTGCTCAACGCCAGCGAAATGCGGTAGAAACCGTCCAGCAGGGCTTTGCTTTCCGCCTCGTCCTGGCCATGCCAGAGGTAATAAGCGGCGCCCGCGCACAGAGCATAACGCAAATCGGCTTTCTGGGGAATTTTCACCTCAATGGACGGGTCGAGCATCATCTCCTTCACCATGAGGTTCTGCGCAGTCTTGTGAAACGCCATGAATTCGACTCCCGACGCAGTTCCGACCAGGCCGTAAACGGTATGGCGGATCAAGGCCTCGTCATCGAACAGGACCTTCATCATGGTGCTGACCCGTTCCCAGCTGCGGGGAGTGGGCCAGCCGCGTTCCAGATTTTCGTTCTCCTGATTGAAGAGCATCCCGGGGCGGAACCGGATGAAACCGGTGACGCTGGGGTGGATCTCATGAGCCGCCGCCCATGACAGCCAGTTATCCGCATTGCTGTCCAGTTCCACATGCAGGAAACGGTTGGCGAGCGCGCTGGACATGGTGGAAGCGACGGCGCGGTCGCCGGTCCGGTTGCCTGCCGCGCAGATATACCAGCCGTCGGGCACTTTGTATAGGTCTCCGAGCCGCCGGTCGAGGATGAATTCATAAGCGGCGACCTGGAGGGAGCGGTCGGCGGCAGTCAGTTCGTCGAAAAGGATGATGCCTTTGCTCTTTTTATCGCGCGGCCATTCGGCGGAAACGCGCCATTCGACACCTTTCTCGGTCGGAACGGGCAGGCCGCGGATGTCCACGGGTTCGCGCTGGGCGAGCCGGACGTCAATGAAGTTCACCCCATACTGTTTCGCCATTTCGCGGATGATGGTGGATTTGCCCAGTCCGGGCGCACCCCAGACCATCAGCGGGGGAAGTTTGTCCGGGGCGGCTTTGCCGGACCACAGGGATTCAAGGATATTCCGGAGCAGGGATTCCAGGCCGGAAACGGTCATTTTGTTGTGCAGGTCGATTGCCATATTTCACCTCATACAAGTTGTTTTTGTTCATTCTTCCGGATCAGGTCATTGCAGGAGAATCCCGCATCGTTCTTTGCATCGGGGTCGCAGCCCATGTCCAGCAGCAGGGGATAACGCATGTCGGCAGCGTCCTTGCTGAGGTCATGGATGACGGCAAAATGGAGAAGCGTGTTCCCCGTCCGGTCCCGGACACCGGGATCGACCGTACGGATAAACTTTTGGAACAGCGATTCCGGCGCCTTGAGAGTAATCAGGAAAGGTATCTGCTGGCGGCCGGGGACATTCAGCAGTTCCTCGGGGGAAATGTCGCAGAGTTTCTCCAGGAAATCCCATTCTCCGCGGGCATAGCATCTTTTCAGATATTTCCCGGCATTGAACTTGTCCATCGTCCGGAAAACCAGAAAAGCGGCGGGGTCGCGGAAAAATTTTCGAACATGCCGTGCGGAAGAGCGGTTTCACCGATGCAGCAGATTCTCAGCAGCGTGGAAAACTCATCCGGTCCGGGATAAAAGTCCAGGGAAAAATTGGCCAGAAAACCCGGTTTTTTCCGAAGCAGATCCCGCCAGCTCGAAATAGTGAGCTTGCTCCAGGGACAGCGGTCGGCAAACATCGATTTATCCTGAAGCAGCAGGGCCCACTCGAAGCCGGTAAATTTTTCCCATGGACAGCGGTCGGCCAGCTCGGGACAGACCGGCAGCACGGTGCGCCAGGCATAGGTTGAAAACTTCTCCAGGGGACATCTCGCAACCAGTTCCGGATGTTTCGCCAGAATCATTTTCCAGCCATCACCCCGGATTCGGTTCAAATCGCAGTGATCGGCGAGTTCCGGATGGACGACGATCAGTTCCGCCCAGTCTTTAAGGCTGAGCAGTTCCTCTTTGAAACTGGAAACCAGATTCCATTGGGCGAGAAGGATTTTTTTGGCGTCCTGCCGGTTGATCTTGCCGAAATCGCACCAGGAGGCGAAATGCGGGCACTGCACCAGCAGACGCGTCCACATGCAGGAACGCAGCGTATGCCATTTGAAATTTCCCTGCGCCTGCGGATTGGCGATCAGGTAATCCGCCAGTTTATGGCCGGAAAACCGTTCCGGTTTCAAGATCGGATCGTTCATTTGTCTGTATCTCCTTTCGATCATTCCAGGACTTTATACGGATAAAATCACGGATTTTTTCACAGTTTCGATTCCAGCACCGCCAGAATTTTCCGGCTGCGGGCGGCGATGATGGCCTCCGCACGGTCGAGATAGGCCGTCACATCGGCAAGATAACGTTCGGGATCGGCCGGATTTTTCCAGTGGTAATTCAGCGGAAAAACGATTTTCGGCGTGCCGTCTGCGTTGCAGTAATCATCCAGGAACATCAGCCTCATCCACGAGCGGAATCCGCTTTCTCCCCGGAACCGGCCGAAGCAGAACGAATTGACCCGGACCAGTTCGGCCAGCAGGGGATCCTGATCCTTTTCACCGCAGAGGACACGGTGCAGCTCGATCAGGAACCGGTCGAAGAAATCGCGCCAGTCATTGGTTCCGCGATAAAAATTCAGCGTGGTTTCCTGCGCGAACAGCTGCGGCAGGACCGCATAATTGCCCAGCGTGCTGCAGAACCGGGAGCCGAATTCACGCACCCGTTCGCGCATCCTATCGGACGGATGGTATTTTTCCAGTCCGCCGTAAAAACCGGGCTGTCCATCGATCTCACGCCCGAACATGGTATGGAAAGAGTTCATCGTGTCACCCCGGTATTTGCCTGTCGTCCCCAGCGTATCCATGGACAGTTCCGGCAGCTCGTCCCCCCAGAGCAGGACATAGACCGCGCGCATGATTTCCGTGTCATCGCTGTCGAACCGCCGTCCGGGGCAGCCGAATTTATCCGACCCGTTCAGCGATTTGAAGTCAAAAGCAGCGAAGTTCCCGATTTTTCCATCCAGTTTTTCCTGAATGAAATCCTGCACCATCTGTTTTTCCTGACCGTTCATTTCGTTCTCCTTGTTTTTGCTTTCCGTGTCAACGTTTCAGATCAGTATTTTGCGGAATTGTCAGATCGTCTCTGAAATCGGCCGCTCCAACCATCAATACGTCATCAATGATCGTTTTTTTTATTCTGCGGCTAAATATAATCCGGAATATTGGACATCTTTTGTCTGATATCCGTTTGACAAATAAAAAAAATGAAATATAATATCGTATAAAAAAATGAGAGTGCCGTGTTTTGGAAAGGAGAATGCCAATGCCGATGAACAAAAATCAGATCCGCCGGATCCAGACGATCCTGAAGATGATGCGTCAGAACCGATATCCGAACTACAATTCATTCTGCCATGAGATGAAGAATCAGGACCCGGCAGGCACGTTCAACCTTTCGAGCAAAACCTTTTCGCGGGATATTGCCGACCTGCGCGATGAATATGGAGCACCGGTAAAATATGACGCTTCCCGGAAAGGATTTTATCTGACCAACACCGAATGGTACAATGAGGACCTG